>CAYOAK010000233.1:0-5844 GCA_964401925.1 uncultured Bdellovibrionales bacterium
GACTCGCCAATGAGGAAAGCTTTGATTTCTGCCTCGTAGCCGCCTCCAACCGCCGCGCGCACCGCAGAGGTATGCTGCGCCGGCGAACTCGGCTCGGGCAGGACGGCCTCAACCCATTGAAACAGCAACGCGATGCGCATTTCCCGAGCGAGCGCCTTGGCCCATCCATCGCCGGCAAGCTCGGGATGTTCTTTAATTCGCAGCTCGTCTGCAACCTCCTGCAGTTTTCTGAGTTTCGCGCGGGCGATGTCCCAGAAACGGCTACGGGTCTCCATGATCACCCGAAACGGAAATCGCAGCGCAACGAGTACTACTGCACGCTGTGCTGCGATCGAAAGCAGTCGAGCCGGCTGGTCGACAGGGCGAGGCCCCGGATCCCCAGTTGGAAACGGGAAGCGCGCCCGCTGATAGCAGCCGAACAGCTCGGAATCGAGGTGCCGAAATTCCCTGAGTCCGAGTATCTCCTCCTCGTTCCATCCCTCCCGGACGAGCAGATGGAAGTAACAAAGGAGCTCAATCGGAACTTCATTCTCTCCAATCCGCACCGTCAGGATCATCTCGCGCAGGAGTCGCTCGAGTATCTTTTCAAGCGACTGCCTGGCGCGACGCGACCATTCCGTGAAATCCATTCCCAGGATGTGCAGAAGGTGTCTTTGGATGAACTGATGGGGGACCCCGAAAACAGTTTCAAGCACCACCGTTGTGCCGTGAAACTTAAAGCGCCGGAGATGGTTGCAGAGCACCGTGTACCGAAAGCGATCAAAGGCTCGCGAGCCATTCTTCGTGCAGTGAGGCCGATCCCACGGGAGAATCACCGTTCGCATGAAGGCACGGTGCTCGCATTTCGCAGCTACTGCTGGTCGATCGGCGGGCGGAAGACTCCAATTGTTTGTTCCGATCCAAGCTTCCATTACTGCCTCGTGGGCGATGGTATCGCATGAAACCCATCGGCCGCAGCTGGTGCACCGGAGGAACTCCCGGTTCAGTCTTTCAAAGAATGCCGTTCTCTGCTCATTCCATGTTTGCGCATTGATCCTGGCCGAGCGGAGCGCCCGTTCGAAATCTTTCCGAGACAAGAGAAAGAACGCCCGCAACCAAGTCAGTTCGAACATCCCTGCGCAGTTCGTGAGCAAGTCCTGGATCACCGCGTCACGGACTCCTAGCAGCGTTAGGCTGTCGCTTCCCCGACGAACGATCGTCGAAAACGGGAGGCCTTCATCCAGTGATGCCTTGATCGCATCGGCGTCGTGGTAGGGAAACCACTTGGCATCAGCCAGTTCGGCCTCCCCAATTCCGATCCAAATCCGCTGCATGAGCGCCAACGCGCCCCAATCAAACCGAACATTAGTCATTGAAACCTCGAAGCAACACGTCTCCGTTCGAGGAGACGAGCATCGGACTTTTACCCGGCCAGGAGATGAAGGAGCGACGAGAGGCAGTTAGCATCGTCGAGTTCGCAGTTCGATGAACTTCGCGCGATTTAATGAAAACTTAAGAGATCCTTCGCGTTGTCTTAAAAATGCGGCGGATTGGCTGCCCTCGCTCCCTCTCCATCTCAAGAGCCGACGCTTGCGCGAAATCCGTCCTCTTAAATCGTTAGGAATCTACTTCCGGACGAGCGGGTAGGCGTTCACTGATTTGACCATGAACTTCTCTTTCCGCCGGCACTCAATGACCTGTTGGGCCGAGGCCGCTCGATCGACCGTCAGCCGGTAGGCGCCGAGTCTCATCGCCGGATTTCCCTCACGCGCAATCTCGACAACAGTGGAGTAGTCGGTGGAAACATCTCCATTCTTCACGGAGATCTTACAGCGCTTTTCATCGACTCGAGTGACCGCGGCGCTGACCGGCGAGCCCGCCGCATGAGCACCGGGAACGAGGCCAACAAGGAGAAGGATTAGAAAGAGTCTTGCGCGGGCCATCATCATGGACCTCCGCTCGATGGACACGGCCCCGGGCTGATGCAGTAGGTTCCATCACTGCACCACGTAAACCCTGGAGGACAGCGGTCCACGCATGCGCATGCTGCACCAATCATCTGGTCGTCGGCACACGTTACACTGCTGCAATCACAATAACAGTCCGACCCCACCGTTCCCGCTCCACACGACACGCTGCCGCAGTCACAAGTGCAATCACCATTATCTGTTCCCGGTCCACATCCGAAGAATGGACCGCAATCGCAGGTGCAATCAGAGCCTAAGGTACCAGCGCAAGGAACCGCGCTGCAGTCACATGCGCAAGCGGAGCTCCCCCCGCCCGTCACTGACCCGCCGCCGCAGGCTACGCCGCTACAATCACAACTGCACGAACTCGAGCCTCCTCCCGTCATGTTCCCCATGCCGCAGGAGCCTGTGCTGCAGTCACACGAACACGCTGCAGTTCCGCCGCCGGCGACCGATCCAATGCCGCATCCAACTCCACCACAATCACAGGTACAGGCCGAGTCGCCGCCGCCCGTCACCGATCCGAGTCCACAATCTGCACCGCCACAATTGCAGGAGCACGGTCCACATCCGCCATCGCCGTCCATCGATCCAAGGCCGCAACTGCCGCCACAGCTACAATGACAGGCTGGTGAGCCTGGATCGACATTCGAAGTTGCTGACCCCATTGCGCCGCAACCGATAGAGCAACCGCAGGTGCAGCCCCCTGCACCACCGCTCAGAGTTCCGCATGCCCCGCAGGCACCGCCGCCGCAAACACAGTCGCAACCGCCATTCACAACAGTCATCCCGGGTTGGCTCGAACACGAGCTCGCGATCGCTGCGCCATCGACACAACTCCCACTGCAAGTAATTTTTCCGCATGCGGAGCAGCTTGGCACGATGTTGCAACTACCATCTCTTGTTTCACAGCTGACAGGATCAGGTGCGCACACTCCCCCACAAGGGGACGTGCCGGTAGGGCAAGAGCCTGTACACACGCAGTTCGAGTCGGGCATCTGACCGACCGGACAGGTCACACCGGTGCAACTGCAACCCGTACAGGTTGAATTCGGAGCTCCGCCTCCAGAACAAGACAGAGAGCAGGAGGGACAGGCACACGTTACTGGATCACGCGTACCGAATGGACAGGGCCCCGCACTGCAGCCGCAGCTGCAGCTTGCCATATTCATTGTTTGACCAGATCCGCAGTCCGAGATGCACGATTTCGATCCCGCTGGACACTCAACCTGGCCGGTCGAGCAACCTCCCGAATCGCAGGCGCAGGTGGACCAATCTCGAAATCCAGTGGTGCAATAGGGAAGGCATGCTCCTCCGCAATAATCACCTGAACACGGTGGCGTAGGTACCGGTGTCGGCGGTGGCGTAGGGGGGATCACCGGGGGAATCGGAAAACGCATGTCCGGCGGAACCCGCGTGTTGGTCGGCGGCTCACGGTATCCTACTGCTACCCCGCGGACGTAGACGGGAGGAAAGTCGAATAGCCAGAAGTTTACTATCGGCCGGTACAGTCCCCCTGTGACAACAACGAGCGGATGATTTCGCATCGTATCCGCCCAGCTTGTTGCTCCGAAGAGCCGGGGCTTCCCCGGAACGCAGTTCGAATCATTCTGACTGCAGAGGGTGGGATGGCTGATGATCGAGCCGGTGTGTATATCAGTTGCGAACTCGCCGGGACGGAGCAGCATAACATCGGCTTCGATTGCCGGAGCAGTGTACGTGAAGTCATTGAGCTCATCTTCGATTCGATACGAGGTCAGACGATTCGGACTCGCCGTGTCGGTGCTCGGCTGAAGGTAGGTGCTGACGAAGTAGAGGGTGCGGTTGATGACGAGTTGCCGAGCGGATTTATAGCGGAGGTATTCGCTGCAAGTATCGTCTGCGCAGGCTCGCGTATCGAGATCGATCCCAGCTATTTTCTGTGCATAGTTGAGCCCCTCTTCAGCGGACTTCGATACCATGCTCTGGACCAGAGTGTAGCGGCCGACCTCGATGATTCCGTAGAGACAGATCAAAATGATGATGAACCCGAGTGAGAACTCGAGCATCGTCGCGCCCGTTTCCGATCGTTGTGGATCCATTGGCATGTCTACGTTGCCTTACGTATAGGGACCGGTGGCCGTCGAAGCAATCGTCATTCCGGCAAACGGAGGAAACAACCCGCGATAAGTCGTCTCAATACGGACCTCGAGAGTGTGTGAGATCACGTCATATCGGCTGATGATGCGGGTACCGGGGATAAGAATGTCGAGTGCTTGACTCTGAATCTGTAGGATATCCCGTGCTCGGAGAAGCATCCGCGTCTGTTGCGATGGACATCCTCCGCCGCCGTTGCAGACCCAAGTGCTTGCACTCGTGGCACTGAGTTCAGAAGTCCCAGGCTCCAGGTAGGGGACGCTGCCTCCCTGTCGAACCGACTCTCGAACAGTCTGGGCGAGAACGAAATAATTCCGGATGATCATCCCGGTGTCGAAGGCCGTTAGAGAAATGAACAGAAGCGAAGGCGCGATTATCGCAAGCTCCAGCAGCGCCGCCCCTCTCTCAATATGTCTGCGCAATTCTATCGATACTCCGATACTAAAAAGATTGGCCGAACCTCAATGATACTATCGCTCGTCGCCTCTATCGTTTCCTGCGGAGTGTCCGTGGAAGGGGAGCAGAGCAGCCGGCCCTGCGCATCTAAAACGGTCGCTGGAACCGCGGCGTCTCTGATTGCTCGAGCGGTTGTGTTCAAAACTCGATTTGTCGTTGACGGTGCGGGCCCGAGACTTCCTCGCTGACACAGGTCGGAGAGCGAGGCGTAAGGGCCCAGGTAGCCCGGGCCAAAAGTATCTTCACAGCGCGGTCTCCATGGCATGTAGCTCCCCTGCGCCGACATGGCGACAGCGTACATATAAACTGCCGCCTGCTCATAAATGCCGGCCGCGCCATCGCCAAGCGTCAGATACTGCCCCCGATAGGCCGCAGTGACGGAGTTTCCGATCACATTCATATAGCCGTACTGCCGAAGTCCAATATCGCTCAGGCATTCTAGCGGATTCGCCGGATTTCGAATGAGCACGGTCTGCGCAACCGTTTTCAGGCCGCCTGTTATCACATGCACACGAACCCCGTTCGGGCTCAGCATGTTCGGAATGATGACATCCGGCAGCTCCGCCATGGCGGTAAGATGCGTCGTGTAGAGCTGCGTCTGAGTGGCGTAGCTATCTGAAGTGACCGGATAGCGGCTACATGTGACGACGCCCGGCGTCGAAACTCTCTCGCACTGAGTCAATCCGTTCGAGAAAATCGTCACGAAGGGATCGACGCGATAGATCGGGCTGACGAGCTGGATCTGGGTGACGCCCTCGAGCAGTCCGCCGCCGAGGTCCGATTTCCCCGAAGACATCGGAAAGAATCCCGCCTTTGCGGCTTCCACTCTGCCCGCATCGACATCGGTGATCAAAAGCATCCGGTCATAGTCGACCGTCTCAACATCGGTGAAGGGAAGAAATCGTTCCGTAATATTTCGCTCGTCGTACGCCAGGACGGAAAAGCGATCGGCGGCATTTGCCGTGTTCCTCTGTGACTTGAGCGTCTCATGCAGGGCGCGCATCATATTTGTGAGCGGCTGCGGCTCGGGGCCCCCCGTGGCGACCAAGTGATACTCGGTCCCGCCATTCACCGGCACGTGATAGCAGAAGTACTCCAGCTTCTGAGCAGCTGAGAGACCCGTGTAGTTCGCCCGGTAGCCTTGTTCCTTTACGTTCGCAGGCTCCCAAATCAAATTGAGCTCTGCGCCGGCGAGAGTCACTTGAGCGCCATTAGCGCCGCACGCTGCCGGCTGTGCCGTCAGTCGATAGGCATATTCTCGGGCCGCGGCGTTCCCACGCTCAAACGGAAGATATGCATTCGCCGC
>CAYOAK010000234.1:0-5829 GCA_964401925.1 uncultured Bdellovibrionales bacterium
ATCTATGTAGCAGAGGACGGAGACCCGCGGCGTCGCCGATCGAAGTGAGGACCTGATTCGATTGATGCTCGTTGATGAAGTCTCGTAAAAGGCGGCCGTTCAGCCCTGGAGCCCCAGAGAATGCTAAAGCAAAAACCGCCCCTTTTAATAGTCCGTCCCCAAGCCACTCCAGAGAATTATTACCGGGCGGATTGCGGGTCGCCGGACCGGGCGTTAAAGCCGCTTTCAGGAGCGCTAGGTCCTTGAACGAATATTGTATAATGGACTGGACACCTAAGAGCGCGCGCTCTTCGTCCATAAAACCCTCCTTCCCGCGTCGCGGGATCACCACAATTTGCACTGACAAGAAAGGGAAGGAGCGTCCGCCCATTGGCGGTCGAGCAGTATGCCTCTATCGAGGGCGAAACGCGACTCGAGCACGAACGGAGAGCACGAAAGTATTTAAGGATCTGATGTATTCCAGCACACAACTATGGACGGGCGGGCGAGTCCCCGCCGAGGCTTGGGAACGGAGGGATGCCGAGGGGACGATCTGGTGCAACCCAACTAGTGGTGAGGATTGTGTGAGTTTGGGCCGAGCCGTCGGGTGGGGATGGAAGGAATGGGTGCAACCCAACAAATGTCGCAGACGCAGGCGGCACCAGTGCGGGCGGCGAAGTCACCGGGGCGAGGGAATCCCTTCACCATTCCATCCGGGCTTACAACGCGCTGCGGAATCGGTGACCGCCCGTGGTACTGAAGGATAGAAAGTCACCAAGTGTAGTTTTCCATCGGGAAGCTTCTGAAAGACCGCCTCACCGCGAGTCGCATAAGCAACTCCGCCGCATCCAGCTTGGGGCCGCCAGAATCCGACGTCAGATCTTGGGAAGGTAACGAATGCCTCGTTCTCAAACGTCAACGCAAGAGTTCCGCCTGGGCGTAGTGCCGTCAGTTTCGCGGCGTTCTCCTTTTGGACATGATCAAGCGCCGCGAGACCGATTTCTCGGCTCGCGAAGACTCCAGTGATCTGAGCGGCACTCCTTTTTTGTGCCAGAGCTGCGATCTGCTCCGGAGTGGCGCCAGCTGGTGGAATGTGTGATTCGGCGTGGCCAGTGCCTCCGCCTGAAACACCGGGGCGCCCTTGTGACTCCCGAACGAGCTTATCCGCGTCCGGAAATTTCGTTTGTGTCTGTGTTCCAGGTCCCGGTTTGATCGGCGCTGGCGCGGGTTGAGCGGTTCCCTCAGGAACGGTGCAACCTCGAACCGGGTTTAAGGCTGCATTGGGATATGTCTTCGTGACGTGGTCCCGAAGCTCCCCGATATTCTGGAAGCCGAGATAGTTCGGGTTAGTGCCGAGATTCCGCAATGAGCTCGTCCAGCCGGTGCAGCTACAGGCGCCGAAAGTCAGCTTTCCGTCCTTAACGTTGAACGGACTTGCGTTCAGAATGATATCTTTGCCGTCTTTGCAAGTGGCGGTTTCAGGCGCCATAGAACCTCTGGAGTTAGAACCGTACGGAGACATTATACGGCCGGGCCCAGATTTTGTGAGTTTGAGGGTGGATCTGGTGCAACCCAACTAGTGGTGAGGGCGCGAGACTTCCATCAAGTTCGCGTAACGGCCGAATAATTATTTGTTTCCATCCGGAAACAACACTGAAGAACATTCGATAGTATCTTTGAGCCGCGAACTTTGAGAGGAGGTTAGAATGTTTACGGAGTTCAAAAGAAGTCTGGATTTTCTCGACTCGCTCTGCCGGCTCGGCGAGGAACCGTACGAAATAGAATTCTACGTTTCGGAGACGGCCGCGCTGGCGGTGCCGCTCGTCGCTGCCGAATTTGAGCGGAGCGGGATGGTCGTTCCCACCGAAATGATCGGAACGTATATGGAGGACCTCTTCGCACATATCTATTTGAACTCAGAGGCGCGAAGCCGCTCGATTCGGACTCTCAGTACCAACAGCCTCAAGGCCTATCTCGAACAGCTGATGGGCGAATGTGGAAACAGGATCACCACTCGGCTCGGAATTATCTCTTTTACGGAAGATGTATTGTCGGCTCTCGACGCGAATCAGTTAATTAAGGGCGTCGCCGCAAAGCGGACGATGCTCCGGTCGTGGAGTTCTTCGCTTGAAAAGGAAATGGAGGTCTCCCCATCGAATCCGACTATCGTGCATTAGCGCCTCTGGAATGCAAGGGTGGGCGCGGGTAGTGCGCTGGATCTCGGCAAACGCTGCCTGTTTGGTGCGTTCAAGATCTTTCGTAGACCGCTGGTTGCCGCGATGACTCTGGTGCAAACCAACTAATGTCAGGGGTGCTGAAGCGGTCGGCCAAGCCGATAAGCGATTACGCAGACAGAACCGTCATTCAATTTCAACTTTAGGTGAAGCAGCTTCCTTTCTTTTTATCCCTAGGTTTTCGCGCTTTGCTTGACGCTCGGCATTTCTTAAATCAGCGCAATCTTTGCCGAACTTCGCAAGTATCACACCCGTAACGATAGCTCCGATACCTATTGCTTTTGAGACAGGGTGTGGCACGCGGGTTGCAAACAAGCCACCAATCGCCAACACTTTTGCTGTCCCTAAAATTGTCTCACAGCTCTGAGAAGTCGCGTCGTTGTTCTCGCTGTTCTCAATCGACCTCGAACTTTTCGTTTCTGCACTCCTGTCCGGGAATTCAAACATAAACAGATCTGCCTAACGTCGTATCGACTTACCGAGGAACATGAACCGGTTAACGGGCTGTTAATGCGATTATGATTTCTGGGAGTTCATGTGCATCCCGATGAATCGTTCCAGTAGGAAAAGTCCCCTGAAAATACGTTGCTTCGGATCTGGTGCGCTTCGGAACTGGTGCAACCCAACTAATGGAACCTCCGACCGAGAATCGCTCGAAACGACGCTCTATTTACTGAAGAATAAAGTTGGGTTGCACCTGGTCGGGG
The DNA here is from genome assembly GCA_964401925.1 of uncultured Bdellovibrionales bacterium. Classification (GTDB taxonomy): domain Bacteria; phylum Bdellovibrionota_C; class UBA2361; order SZUA-149; family JADYYL01; genus CAYOAK01. Next base: position 2,921 of record CAYOAK010000234.1, read on the forward strand.
GGGGGCGCGGGCAGAGCAGTTTGTCGGGAGGATCTCAAGGCAACTCGGCTATTCGGGTTACACTCTCGAATTCCAAGTTGATAACGGTACAAACCTCCGTTGTTTGTCCGGAAAATCTTTATGGTTAGGCAGGGAGCCCCGTTACGCCGCTATCGCTGGCCGTCTTATTTCATCGCGGCTGTCTTCATTGCATCCCCAGTTGGGGTCCCGCCGGCTCTCTCCGATGTGCGCGTACAATTAGCTGAAGAGCCATTCGTCACTCCTTCAAGTGAGGAATCGAGAGAGACCACCGAGTCGGAATCGTCGACGACGACCCCCACAACAGCCGCTCCTCCAACGGAAACTGGACCTAGCTCGTGCTTCGGCCGAGTAGTCGTAGACTTCGAAATGCCGGTCTGCCGGAAACCGACGGGCACATGTGCTCCCGAAGAGTACGACAACAATATTAACGCTGGTGACCAGGTGATCACAGGCGCCGGTTCATCGCTCGATTGCCTGAATCGAATTTTACAGGCCTGCAACTCCGATAACCGAGTCAACGTAAACCGGTGCGCCGGAGTGAGAGGAGTATGCGAACAGTCGGGCACAGACTCGGCTTTTTCCGACGACTGCGTCCTCGGATCGATTATGGGCGGAACCGGAGAGGCCTTCACTTGGGAGGAACAGAATCGGGTTTCCCCGCTCAGTTGGGGGCGCGACGTTCTCGGGGGAGGCGCGCAGGGGGCGCGTGACCGCTTCTCCGCATTTACAGAAACTGACGCTCGTTACGAGGGCCCGGGGGGGACGAACGGCACTCTTGTCGGACTCACTTTTTCCGCGTTTCTTGATGACCAGTGCCGGCCGGCTCGTAATGTGCCTCCCGAAAGTGTGTGCGACCAAAATTCCGTTAATCTGCGGTCCCTCGTCTCGCCCCTCTCGTTAATCTGGAACAAGGAAGCTATCGAGCGCGAAGTGGCCGTCCCAACGCAGTTTCCGCTCAATCCGCACGAGACGGGGCGGTGGTACCGTTGGCTCGGCTCTGCTGAGCAACCTCTTGTCGTATTCGACCCAGAGCACACCGGAGTAATAACCACTGCGATGCAGCTTGTCGGTCAGTATCTTAACAGTAACAGCTGGGAGAACGGCTATTATGCGTTACGAAGTTTCGACCGCAACGGCGATGGAGCTGTCTCCGGTGATGAACTTCAGCCTCTCGGACTCTGGTTCGACTACAATCGAAACGCTGTCTCTGATCCGGGAGAAGTCCTTCCTATCACATCTTCCGGAGTTACTTCTCTTGCGACCGCTTACAACTCCGAAGACGCGATGAAGGGAGAACTGCGAAGCAGTCATGGATACACCGCTACGGTCGACGGAAAAAATGTCATCGGAGAATCCGTCGACTGGTTCTCACCTTCGTTTTTGTCGAAAGAAGCGGCAATGGTGGGCATTCCCAAGCAAACCGAGAACAGCCCGCTCACCAGTAAAGACACCCCAGGCGCCCGGTTTTCTGGTGTTTGGAGATGGACGCTTACCATGGCGCGGTCTGATCTTGCGCCGAAGGGACTGATAACTCTTCGGGTCCGTAACGGCCAGATCCGGGGATTCTCAATTGTCGAATCACCGATCAAACGCAACAAAGCAGGTATCAGCAGCTACGTGACGGTCGTGCCTACGACTGGTGAATTCAAGCAAACCGACTCCTCCGGGCGGCACATCGCTAGTATTCGCGCTCAGGGCGAAGATGGCCTCTGGACGGAAACCGAGCTTGTCCTTGACGCAAGCGCGCAAACGCTCTTCGGCAGGAGCTCAGCTCAAGTTCGTTTAAAGGGCCAAGCTTCGCCGATTACAACAGTGACCTACGACTGGACGGCAGATCGGGTGTAGCGATATCGTCGGCTTAGGAAAAAAAGTTGGGTTGCACCAGAAGAAAGCGGCTGCACCAGTGCGCCAGTTGGGACAGGATCCGTCATGAACGGTGTGCTATCTCTGGCCGAATGATCCGGACGGCTATGAATGACGATGCAGCAGCGATTTGCAGCATCTATAACCATTACATCGAGAACACGGTCGTTAGTTTCGAAGAAGTGCCCCTGGCAATCGAAGATATGCGCCAGAGAATTGATGACGTACTGACGCGTTATCCCTGGTTCGTGACAGAAGTAGATGGCGTTATTCTCGGATATGCTTATGCGTCCGGTTGGCGGCCGAGAGCTTCGTTTCGTCACACAGCCGAGAGTTCTATTTATCTTCATCCGGATGCGGTTGGCCGCGGTCTGGGAACTGAGCTGTATCGAATACTGATCGATGAGCTTCGCGCCCGGAAGTTCCACTGTGTAATGGGAGGGATGTCCCTACCGAACGATGCCAGCCGCGCACTTCACAAGAAGCTGGGTTACAGGAAAGTTGCTGAGTTTAAGGAAGTTGGTCACAAATTCGGCCGTTGGATCGATACTGAGAACTGGCAGCTGATGCTTGAGAACCAAAGCGGGGAAAAAGTTTAGGCTAGGCCGCAATACCAGCGGGTGAAAAAGATCCGTTGTGCGGTTGTCACCCATCATCTGCCAGCATAATGTTTGACCGTGCGCATTCTAGACGTTGTCGTCTTCCTTCTGGTCTTTAGCTTGCTGATCTATAAGCTCGCTGACGGTATTGCGCCCCTTTTTGCTCAAATCTGGAATTCGCGTAGGCCTCCTGGTCCCGGACCGATAAGTGATCTCGTGGGCCGAAGGGCTAACGTTATTAGCGTTGAAGGTTCCACGCTTCGAGTTGAGCTGAATGGAGTTGGCTGGGCGGCGACTGCAAACGAACCGGTCACTATCGGCGCAGAGGTTCTTGTCGAAAAGATCGATGGGCTGACTCTGCATGTGATCCCGGTGAAGTAGCCCTGCATCTCGCCGCCGTGGCAGACGTCGTCGCTCTTGCAATGT
>CAYOAK010000235.1:0-5785 GCA_964401925.1 uncultured Bdellovibrionales bacterium
GAGATGAAAGACAGCAAAGTTCTCGATAAGGCAGCGCTCATCTACGGACAGATGAACGAGCCCCCCGGAGCCCGCTTCCGTGTCGCTCTGACGGCACTGACATGCGCTGAATACTTCCGCGATCAGGAAGGACGTGACGTTCTCCTCTTCGTCGATAACATCTTCCGATTCGTTCAAGCGGGCTCGGAAGTGTCTGCGCTTCTCGGCCGCATGCCTTCAGCCGTGGGCTATCAGCCGACTCTTGCGACCGACATCGGTCAGCTCCAAGAGCGGATCACCTCGACGAAGAAAGGCTCGATCACTTCGGTTCAGGCGATTTACGTTCCGGCGGACGATCTAACCGATCCGGCGCCGGCAACGACATTTGCACACTTGGATGCAACAACTGTTCTTTCGCGTTCGATCGCCGAGCAAGGGATCTATCCGGCTGTCGACCCGCTTGATTCCACTTCGACGATTCTCGATCCGGCGATTCTTGGAGAAGAGCACTATGCGGTTGCCCGTAAAGTGCAGAGCGTTCTTCAGCGCTACAAGGATCTTCAGGATATCATCGCAATTCTTGGGATGGACGAGCTCTCGCCGGAAGATAAGCTCACCGTTGAACGCGCCCGAAAGATCCAGCGCTTTCTTTCTCAGCCGTTCTTCGTCGCATCACAGTTCACCGGGGCGGAAGGGAAATACGTCAAGCTCGCAGACACCATTCGAGGCTTTAAGGAGCTGGTCGAAGGGAAGCATGACGATCTCCCCGAGCAGGCGTTTTATCTCGTAGGCACGATCGAAGAAGCTCGTGCGAAGGCGGAGAAAGAGCGGGCTGCTGAAGAAGCGAAGAAGAAGGCTGCCTAGCAATGGCTGAGTCATTCCACCTGAGCATCGTGCTTCCGACGAAGAAAGTCTTCGACGGAGAGGTCACGGAGATGGTCCTGCCGGCGCATGACGGCGAGGTGGGAGTGTTGCCCAAGCACGAGAACTTCGTCGGCATTCTCGGCACCGGACCGCTCAAGTACATCCATCATGGGAAAGACTATTGGTTCGTTGTCAGCTCGGGCGTGTTTAAAGTTGTTAACGGCAAGGTTGCCGTCATGGCGGAATATGTCGAGCCCGGAGAGAACGTCGACCCGGATCCGATCCCGCCAAAGATCAAAGCGCTCGAGGCAGAGTTGGCGAAGCAGAGCGAATTTACTGGAGAATTCGAGGCCGTCTCAATGGAGCTCCAGCGGGAGAAGGCGAAGCTGGAAGTGCATCGCCGCACTCACTTGTTGAATTAGACTTATGAGATTCGGGAAGATCTTCCCGGACATTTGTCCAGAGGAGGAAGTCCTCTCCTGAGAACCTGCCCCCTGTCTCTTTTGACTCGCACCGCGAGTCGGGGCCTACGAAACTCGATTCGCATCGAGATTCGCGACAGGCCGATTAGAGAATCGACGGCGGCTGCAGTGTTTGAGGCCGAAATCTCGTGATGGCTCAGGACAGTGGGAGTCTGGGGTAGAGAAAACATTTCGGAAAAATTTCGGAAGCATGTCGGGCCTACTTGGCTTCGGCAAGTGCCAGCGTGCCTGCTGAAGCAGGGCGCGCCACTCGCAGAGCGAGGAGTAACCGGGCAACCTTCCTCGAAAACCGCGACTTCTTCGACATCCTAATCCGCAGTTGCGGACCTCGCCGAACACGAGACGACAATCGCGAGAGCGTCGAAATTGCCTGTGCGACAAATCGCTTGCGGCGCCGCTCGGATGTCCGCTCGATTCGGTCAAGCTCTTTCAGAGCCGTCTCGATAGACGGCCGTTCCCCTGGTTCGTTTGCCGTCATCGCTTCGAGCAAGCAAAGTAGGTTCTCGCCAGCACGCGAACTCTTGACCGATGATGGAAGGAGGGCCCTCCACTCTTTTGCAAAGAGTACGTCAGCGGTCGTCACTCGCCGCTGACCGGTTCCCTCCAACTTTACGCTGCACAGTTTCGTCTTCATGCTGAGTCCGAGCGAGAAGGTATCGATCGCGGGGGCCGCAATTGGCCGACTTACCGGCCTGAGCGCCCCTCCAGAATCGGGCAGAGCCCCGTAGGATCTCGTTACCTCCGGCGGTGAGCTCATCGGCGACCACGCCTCTACAGGTTCTCCGAACCTGAGGGCTGCCCCGAAATCCAGAAGAACTGGGCCCACCTCCGTCACCATGATGTTAGGCGGCTTCACATCGAGGTGAGCATAACCTTTCTGGTGAACGCGCTGGAGGGTTTCCAGCAGGGACCTGAGGCATATGACAGCCTCTTCAACACTGAGGCTGGGCAGCTCCTCAAGGGTCTTCCCCTGTATGTACTCCATTTCGAGACGGGTCTCAGCTCCCTGCCTTCCGGAGTAACTCAGAAACTGGGGGAGGCCTTTGGTCCCCCGGAGCTCCCAGAGAATCTTTGCCTCTCGATGAAGGGCGTCTGTCGCCCCCTCCATTGTGTTGCCGACACCGGGCTCCGGCATCGGACTCTTCTGCGCCCGAACTTGTCCGATCCGGAGTGTGCCGGTATCGGAAAGGACCATGATTGGATAAATGGCCTCCACCAAGCCCAGTCCCCCTCGACCTAGCAACCTTCTCGTTTTTAGTTCCATTCCCAAACCCCCACTGTCCCGAGCGCAGGTAAAAGCGCTCGATCTTCAAACGTCTACTCGAAAAAGTTTCGCCGCAGCCTCTGCGTAAAAAACCGAATGAAGAACCGAAGACTCCTCGCACTAAAGCGGGGTGTCGGAGAGGAGCTGCAGGCGATCGTGCCAGGCGGATCCGAGCTTGCCTGCAGGAACCGGATGGTTTCTGAGAAACTCTTCCCGGTCGCTCACGCTCGCGCACCTCCACCAATTCGCAAATTGACGAAGGCTCTTCTCAGACCCGGGCTGGTAGTTCGGATGTTGCGGGGGCCACAGGCTCGCTTCCCATGGCGAAAGTAGGGGGATCATCTCTTCCCTCCCTCAATGCTCTCTTCGAGAGCGCCGAAGCCCCAGCCCACGAGAGCGGAGATCACGACCGCGCCTCCGACGGCGAGAACCAACGGTGCTGCTCCGCCGGCGGCGAGCCCCAGCCACGGGGCGGCTTGCATGAGCGCCCAGCTCGTAACGGTCCCCGCGCCAACCGCGGATGCGTTGCGAACCGACGTCCAGGCCAGAGGCCTGATTGATCCCGTTCGGATAGAGCGCTGAGCGGCATACCCCTCGTCAATCACGATGACTAGGAGGCTTACACCTCCGAGAACCCGAACGGCGCGTCCGGCGAGATAGACCGTTTTGGGCCGTACTGCCCTCGCCGGTACCTCATCGATGAGGAGGTTTTCGAAGTCCCGGCCGGCCGAGAGCAACGCTATCCGTTCGATGTCGGAGGCGGCTCCAGCTAGACCGCGGGCCGCGAGGTCCGCGTGAACTCGGCTCAGGTGAGCCTGAATTCCGGCAGGCCCCCCTTGGGGGATCCATTGACCTCCGGCGGCTTGAAACACCCTCGGAGAGATCACTAACTCCTCGCCGAACCCGTGGGCCGGATTGTAGAGGAGAGATTGTCTCCCAACGGAAGCAGAGATGGCGTTCGTATACACCGGCCCGTCGGCCAGATGTACCACGACCGCACGAGAGGTTGAGAGGGCCGTCGATCCGGCCCGAACCCGGTAAGGGGCATTCGTCCCACCACGGGGCGACATCCCATTTCGGTGGGGCTCGAGCCAGGGCGGTCGGGCTCCGTGGGCAGGGTCCCAGGTGCGAAGGCACCGGTACCAGACCTCGCCCGGCGGGTCCCAAGTCACACTCTTTGGGATTGCGCTCCCGGCGATCCCATCGACAGCGCCGATCGCAACGACGCTGTCATACCGTCCAACGTACACGTTGGACTTTTCCATCGTTCCCTCCATTTCTCACTTTAAGCACACGGTCGAATGCTTCGGGGCAAAGCACTTGGCCCAACGTTCACAGCTAGTTAATGGAATGGGATCGAGAGGCCGAATAGAGATCGGCAAATCCTTATGTAGAAGCTGCTGCGAAAATGTGTCGAAGCAACGGGCGACGAAATTCTAGACTCGCTCGAAGAGAGATTTGAGAAAAGCTTGTGCCGGAGTTGATAGCCGATCACATGCGACGCCATTATTATTCTTCAGGGTGAGGAATGTGTAATAAAAGACTCCCTCTCCCGAATCGACTCTTTTCAGCACCTGCACTGAATCTGCGGGGTTTCGTTACTGTTCACCGGACTCTGTATTACCGGTTTCTGTATTAATTGTGCAGACCTAGCTCTCTCACTCGCATCGTGGCCTGGAGAACGTGGGCCAACATATGGTGTGCTCCCGGGATTACGGGGTTATCCTCAAGAGCACTTCTGAAATACGCCCCGGCCTCGCCGGACATTCACTGCGGGGCTTCGGAGAATTTTTCCGGGAAAACTGTCCGGAATTGTTGTAACTCCGGGGGCAAAGACTGAGATTGAACGATGAGACTGAGCAAGTGCTCATTCGGCAGTGTGCGGAAACTTTAGCGGAGCTGCTGCACGCGTAGTGCACCTCCAAGCTCAGCCAGCTTCGAATCAAGAACTTACCGCTGCTTCTGCCATCGAACCGGCTAGCTGTCTGCTGCCGGGAGGCATATGTTCGGCCGCGATGCCGATTGCGAGATTAGCGATTATTGCCGCCTCTCTGATCTTCATCTTCTGCTTTGTGCAGTGGGTGACGCGTACTTCACTGTTTCCGAACTTAGACGATGTGTCTGGAGTCTGTGACGACTCAGACGGCCGGACCTCGGTCCTGCTTCTGCCTGCGCACGATTTTCCAGCCGGTGCCCGACTAAATCGAGAGAGCGGCGATGTGATCGAAGACCGCAGGCCCTATTGCTCCGTCCCCGCCGAATCCGTCACCAACCAATTTCAGCTTGAGCGCCATGTTCTGAAGAAGGATGTGAAGCAGAAAACTCTGCTCCTCACGTCGCAATTCGAGTATTCGCTTCCGGCGCTCGATCCGATTACCTTTTTGCGGCGGCCGGACGGCTCAGTTCCGGTCTTCCCGATCGAGAACAAGTTCCCCGAACAGACGGTCGATTTTCACGAAGAGGTCGGCCGATTCACCGATGCTGAGAGAAAATCCGCGCTTACCATCGAACAGATCCTCAGCCGATCGAAGGAGCTCGAAAACAAGGAGCTGATCGTTCGCGGAAAAGTCGCGTTGAAGACCGGCGGCCATCTTCGATACTCCTGCACCGGGCAATGCTGTCACGAATCCTCCGGCGAGTATTGGGCGATCTACACGGAACACCCCTCGAACCTGTTTATCCAAATTCGCCGCGCTCCCGAGGCGGACACGGGTTTCTGGAAGAAGTTCAAGTGTGACGGCGATCAGTGCAAGATCACCTGTGGTCCATGGATTGCCGGTAATGAGTATCTCTGGAAGGGGTGGCTCCGCTACGAGATCACGCCGGAAAAGGAAAAGATTCTCAGCCGCGTGGTGTTCGAACACACCTCATCCTCTCTTCCGTAAGACGGCGGTTAGGGCTGCTCTTCCCGGGACTCGAGATATTCCCGGATGCGCCGATCGTTTTCCTTCTCGCGCGCTGCGGCGATCTCTTTCGGAAAATTCGCTTCGACAAACCCTTCCACGAATCCCATCACCATCCGGAAATCGAGCTTCTTTTCGATAACGCGCGCCATCACTTTCTCGAAATCAGCATAGGCGTCCCGCGCCTCCTTCGGCAGATTCATCCGTTCGAGGGAAAGACCGTCATCTTCCATTTTCGGTGATCCATCGGCTCGTCTGCCGAACCCCGTCTGGTTCTCCGGATCGTAGGCAAC
>CAYOAK010000236.1:0-5760 GCA_964401925.1 uncultured Bdellovibrionales bacterium
CGTGATACACAGCGATTCCGGGTTGAGGGCGATTCGAGTAATCGGCGCTCGTCGGTACCGCATCCCCATCGGCAAGCGGAACGACCCGTCCGTTCGATGAGACGGCCAGCCGATCAATCGGCTCCCCGTAGAACGGGAACTGGAAGGGCAGGAGGACTTCCACGTAGCCGTCATCGAGATTCAGCACACGCACGCCAACCTCATTCGAAGCGTTTAGAGCGATCGACCTGTGGCTGTATCCGGGAAGCCGCTCTGGTGCCGGAAGTTCGATGCGGCGGTCCATGATTGCGTTGTAGGCGCTCACCATCCCCGGTGCGCCCATCAACTCGAGTAGAGCGGGGAGCGGCTTTACCGTTTGCATTAGGCGCTCTCGAAGCTGCGCCGGGCCGAGGCCCGGAACGTACGAGCAAAGGAGAGCGGCAACTCCGGCAACATGCGGGGCCGCCATCGAAGTGCCGCTCAGAGAGCGATAATCGCCGTTGTGCCAAGTACTCCAGATGTTGACACCCGGAGCCGCGAGATCAACGGAGCTTGAGCCGAAGTTCGAGAAATCGGCGAGGTTTCCATCCGGGTCTACAGCCGCGACCGAGACGACGTTCGGCTGTTCGGAGCTCGAGGGATAGATCGGGGATGCATCATTATCGGATCCGTTATTGGCAGCTGCCGCGACGAAAAGAATTCCGGCTTGATTCGCAGCCTGGATCGCATCTTCAAGCGCCTGCGATTCCTCCGCGCCGCCCCAAGAGTTACTGAGCACGCGGAGGTTCACTCCCCGAGCGCGTGCTTGGACGGCATAGTTTATCGCTTCGACGGCATCGTCGACTGTTCCCGCGCCGCTCGCGGCGAGAAATTTCAGCGCCATCAGTTTTACATGCCAATTCACTCCGGCGACGCCGGTTCCGTCATTCCCGTTTGCACCGATGGTTCCGGCACAATGGGTCCCGTGACCGTTGTCATCTAACGGATCGCCGCCTGAGGTGATCGCGTTGAACCCGTGAACGTCGTCGATCACACCGTTCCCGTCGTCATCGATGCCGTTCCCCGCAACCTCCCCCGGATTGACCCAGATGTTCGGCTGCAGGTCGGGATGATCGTACCGTATCCCCGTGTCGACCACTCCGACGACGACATCATCGCCGCCCTGAGTGATCTCCCAGGCTTCGGGTGCGTCGATGTCGATGTCCGCCGTCCCGACTGTTCCGGCATTGTGCATTCCCCAGAGCGTTCCGAATCTCGGGTCATTGGGAACGGCGAGAGCGTGATAAATGTAGTTCGGCTCGATGTATTCGACGATACCTTGCGCGAGAAGATCTTTCGCCGCGGCTTCGTCGACACCCTTTGCCGACGAGACGACCACCTGGGCGCCCGTGAGCGCGAGGTTTTTCTTTACGCGCACCCGAAGCTTCGTACGCAGCGCGGTGCGCTTTTTTGCGGTGTCGGAGCGATCGGTCTTGCGAAACTTGATGATGAACTCGCCCGGACGAGCTTCGATCCCTCGAACATTCGAAGCGGGAGCAGCGGACGCCGATACGGAAATGAGCAGCGCAGCGGCACAGGTCAGAGCCCGCTTGAAGGTCGCACTCGAAACAACTCGAAAAACCACTCCGGAACCGCTCGAAAAACCGCTCGAAAACCGCCCAGATAAATGGGCTAGGAGGCCCTGCGGCCGCCTAAAATAAGGTCGGCGGGCTCCGAGATTCTCTTAAGCGGGAAGAACTGCCGGGATTTCGGGGAGTTTCCCCCTTTTTATACCACTGGCGGCCCGTCCACCCCGGGCCCTGTCCCGCGGTTCAAAAAGAGGAGAATGAAAAACGAAAAAGGCCCCGGCAATGCCGAGGCCCTTCCTACCGCTCGTTTTGAGAGCTATTCGCTTTCGCTCAGCTCTTCTTCTTGTGAGCGACCCAGAATCGACGATTTGATCATCAGTTCGTCCTCCGAAGGAGTCTTCTCGATCTCAATCATCGAAGCAGCGGTCCGGTGCACGACTTTCTTGCCGGCTGCCAGGCTGCTGTCTGCGGGAGGATTTGTGCGCACGACGCGTGCGGCATTCAGCCCCTTGTCACCTTCACGGAGCTCGTAGGCAACTTCCTCTCCGTCTTTGAGTGTTTTGAAGCCGTCCGCTTCGATCACCGAATAGTGAACGAAAACATCCTTTCCGGTCTCATGTTGAATGAAACCGAACCCCTTCGCGTCATTGAACCACTTCACTGTACCGCGCATCATCTCTGCCATTGTAAGACCCCCGCCTAAAACTTTAAGACTTCGGAAAACAAAATTCCAACTCCACACCTGCCTTTCGACCTGTCCAAAAAACCTCAGTACTTCCAGACAGAGTCACCACCGTGCGTTGCTCCCCTGAGCGCCGCTCGACCAGTCAAACCGGTCAGCCAAAGGTAGCAAGCGCTATTCCAACCTCATTGATGAATCACCAAAAAGCGCTGCCATTGTGCCGGAGCTTCAAAAAGCCCTGTCTTTTCAACGGTCTCGTTAACGGACGATTACGCCCGCGCCCGTTTCTTCGCAATGAAAAAAGCGGCAAAACACTGACACTGGTGCGGGTATTATGTTCACTCCTGGGTAAGAACTGCACGAATAAGCCCGAACATGCCCACGAAGCCCAAACATTGATGGAACGGCGCACGGGGAAAACGATTAGAAGCGGTGCCATGCAACCGTTTCTCCTGCTATCACAGGGGCGCACGCGGGATACGCTCGCGAGGGAAGGAGTGGCTGATGAGTGACAATGCGCGCTTTGGTGAGGTCTACAATAACCTCCCGCTCCCGCTTGTGATTCTCGCGCCCGATTGGACGATCGAAGGGGTAAACACCACGTTTTCTTTGATGTTTGGCCGGGATACCGCACAGCTTGCGGGGATTCCCGCTGGTGACATCTTCTCCGAGGTCTCGGCTGCCGGACAGGATTCAGACTGGAACATCTCGACGATCGTCTCCCCTGAAGGCGAGCTGCACCAAGTTGCCTTCCGGGTAAATCCGCTCCCCTCCGGCGGATTTATCCTGCTGCTCATTCCGCAGCGCGATGGCTTCGGGCTCAGCGCCGTGGTCGCCTCGAAGATCTCAGAATCCGCAGAGGATGCATCGAGCCGCCAGCTTTCTCTTCTCGGCCACCTTACCGGAGGTGTCGCTCATGATCTGAACAACACGCTTACCGGAGTACTTGGACATCTCTCGTTGCTCCGGCAAACGCTCGGACCGGATGCGATGAACCCGTCGCTGATCGCCGCCGAAGATGGAGCGAGAAAAGCCTGTGCGACCGCACACCAGATCTTGGAGTTTGTGCGCGGCGGCGAGCGTCATCGCGAGACCGTCGATCTCGGCGAGATCGTTCGCAAGGTTACCCGGCTCCTCGGCATCTCGTTTCAAAAGAACATCGTTATCCATACGGAGTTGGAGAATGTTCCGATCTTCGGCAACGAAAGCGAGATCAGCCAGCTGCTGATCAACTTGGCGATCAATGCGCGCGATGCGATGCCTTCCGGAGGGAAGCTATCGATCGCACTCCGCAAGCTGCCGGATCTGATTGATGGTGTAGAGCATGCCGTTCTGTCAGTGAGCGACACCGGCCAGGGAATTCCCGAGGAAGTTCGCAGCCGAGTCTTCGAGCCGTTCTTCACGACGAAGAGAGGGGGCAAGGGCACGGGGCTCGGCCTTTCGAACGTGAAGAAGTCCGTCGAGAGCCTCGGCGGCTCAGTGCGATTCGACAGTGCAGTGGGATCCGGGACGACTTTCGAAGTCCAGTTTCCGCTCTCAAGCACCCAGCCTCTGCAACGCGAGCAGATCGCAGTCGCGATCTCCGAGGCGGAGCAGATCTTGATCGCCGAAGATGAGGAGACCGTGCGGATTGTGATGCAGCGGAGCCTGGAGCATCTGGGCTACACCGTTCAGATCGCTTGCAACGGCAGGGAAGCAATTGAAGTTTTCAACCGGAGTCCGGATCTGTTCGATCTCGTGATCCTCGACGTGATGATGCCGGAGATGCCGGGGGACGAGCTGTTCTTTAAGTTGCGGGAGATCCGGCCGGATATCCCGATCTTGATCGCCTCCGGTTACGCCTCGGACCTGAGAACCAGAAAGATGCTCGATGCCGGCTGCTGCGGCTACATCCACAAGCCCTTCGGCGTGGAAGACTTGGCGTCAGAGGTGCGCCGTTGTATCGATGCGTATGGCGGATGAGGGTGAGGCCCTCCGCATCGTTCCCCCCACTAAGTATGCAAGTGCTTGATCCCCACCAACTTTCTCAGCTTCGAGAGCTCACGGTCGGACCGGTGAAGACCTCTCCGGCGCTCCTGCTTGCGCCGATGTCGGGGGTGACGAACACGGCTTTTCGAAGACTTATCCGGCGGAAGAATCCGGGTGCCGTCGGTTTGGTCGTAACAGAGTTCATCTCGATCGAGGGACTGACGCGAAGCAATCCGAAGAGTCTCGCGATGATGAAGTTCCATCCCGAGGAGCGCCCGGTTTCGATTCAGATCTTCGGGCATGACATTGCGCGCATGGTCGATGCGGCAAAAATGGCTGAAGAGGCGGGCGCCGATATCGTCGACATCAATAGCGGCTGTCCTGTTCCGAAAGTTGTGCGCCGCGGCGGCGGCTGCGAGCTGATGCGCCAGCCCGAGCACATGGGGAAGCTTTTGGAGGCGACCGCCAAATCGATCTCCGTTCCTCTCACATTGAAGATCCGATCCGGCTGGGATGAGCGCACGAGAAACGCAGTCGAGATTGCGAAGATTGCCGAAGCTTCCGGAGTAAAGATGCTCTCGGTCCACGGGCGAACGAGAGTGCAGCTTTATCGTGACTTCGCGGACTACGAAATCGTTGGACAGGTGGCCGAAGCCGTCTCCATCCCCGTGATCGGAAGCGGCGATATCGTCGATGCTGCGTCTGCGAAAGAACGGATGCAGAGCGGGGTTGCCGGTCTGATGATCGGCCGTGGCGCGCTTGAGAATCCTTGGATTTTTTCGGAGATTGTCTCCGCTCTCGGGGGCGGTGAGCTGCCCGCGCGCGCTCTCTCGAGCGTCCCCGATGTCCTCGTCGAGTATCTGGGACTCTTGCGCGAAGATCTTCCTGAGAAAGCGATTATGGGAAAGCTCAAACAGCTCGCCTCCCAGGTTACGCGCCAAGTCTGGGGCTCGGCCGACGTGCGGAAGAATCTTGTTCGGTCGCAGAGTGTCGAGGAATTTCTCGAACACCTCGCACGCTGGAAGGACCAGCTGGAGGGCCAGCTCGTCGATCGCGAGCTGGAAGCCGCGTGATTTCGGTCAGAGGCGTCTCAAAAAGTTTCGGCACGAACGAAGTGCTCTCGGACGTGAGCTTCGAGCTTGAGCCCGGCGATCTCGTCGGGCTTGTCGGACCGAGCGGCGGCGGGAAGAGCGTGCTGCTGAAGATAATGGCCTCTGTGATTGAGCCGGATTCGGGCGAGATCGTCTACACCGAAGAGGAGCGCAAATCGGACGGGAGCCGGGATGAGATCCATGTCGGATTTCTGTTTCAGGAGGGAGCGCTCTTCGACTCGCTCTCGGTGCTCGAGAACGTCGCGTTTCCGCTCCTGGTGGAGAAGGATACCTCCTATTCCCGATCCGAGAACGTTTCCTTCGGAGCGGTCCTTCCGCGGAAAGAAGCGCTGGAACGTGCCTATGAGATTCTTGATGATGTGGGGCTCGAAGATGCCTGGAAAAAGTATCCCGGCCAGTTGAGCGGGGGGATGAGACGTCGTGTCGGTATTGCGCGGGCGCTGGTATCGCA
>CAYOAK010000237.1:0-2091 GCA_964401925.1 uncultured Bdellovibrionales bacterium
CTGCGCTGACATACATGCCAGGCTTCAGCTTCTGGTCGGTATTGTTGATGTTGAGCAGCACCTTGATTGTGCGCGTCTCATCGTTTAACACCGGACTAATGAACCAGACCCGGCCGCTGAAACTCTGACCGGGAAATGCTTCCACTTTAACTTCGACCATCTGGCCGTATTGCACCCAGGGCAACTCGTATTCGTAGATGTCGAGATAGACCCAGACCGATTCAAGGTTGGCGAGCCGGTACAGCACCTCACCGGGTTTCACCATTGCCTTCTGAACGACCATCCTCTCCGTAACCGTGCCTTCGATGGGTGAAAATAGCGTGATGCGGTCGGTGACCTTCTTGTTCCGCACCAGGTCTTCGACCTGCGCTTGCGTCAGCCCCCAGAGAAGTAATTTGCGTTTTGCGGATTCTACAAGAGTGGTGTTTTGCTGGCCGCCAAGCGCTAGGAGTAATTCGGTTTGCGCCAAGAGAAGATCCGGACTGTATATTTCCACGAGATGATCGCCCGGCTTGACCGCTATACCGGTGTAGTCCACGAACAGCCTTTCGACATAGCCCTCAACCCGCGTGGTGATGTTAGCAAGCGCTGTCTCGTTGTAATGCACCTTACCGACCGCGCGTATCTCGCGGCTCATTTTACGGCGCCGGACAGGCGCAGTCTCGACACTCGCCATCTCTCGTGCGTGGTCGGACAGCTCCAACATCGATCCGGTACTTTCGTCTGACGGATCAGCGGAGCTCGAGGCAGCGATCTGAACGAGCGGCATCGAACAGATTGGACATTTCCCGGGCTTGGACATATGGACCTGGGGATGCATCGAGCAGGTCCACATCGCGCCGTCCTGGCGGGTAGAACGAGAATCCTGGTCGCGCGGTTCAGTCGCAAAATACAGATTCGCTCCAACCGACGCGGAGATAAAGACGACGACCGCAATAATGACATTCTGTTTGTTAAAAGTGCGTCCGGTAAATATGCCTTTGAGGTTCATATCTTTCTTTCCTTTGTGGTGACGGCATCAGAGGGCAGCAGGGGCGCGTTCACGGGCGGCACGCCAAGGATGACAAGCGAGAGCTCCGCGAGTGCTACTTCGCGCCGCACACGGGCCTCGACTTCAGACAGCTGAAACTCCAAGAGCGTCCGTTCGGCATCAAGCAAATCGAGAAAATCCACTTTGCCGTAGATATAACCTGACCGTGCTACTTCTAATGATTGCCGTGCCTTCGGCAAGAGCCGTTCGGTGAGCAGTTCAACGTTGCGGCGTGCCTCGCGAAACATGAACGACTTCTCGGCAAACTCTACGGCGAGCGCGATCTGCTCCGCTGATAGTCGTGCTTCCGCCGCATTCTTGCCGGCCTGTGCCTCCGCTATCTGCGCGGAAATTTTGTCCCGCCAAATGGGAAGTGTAACGCCCATTTGCGGTGTCACAAAAACGGGAGATGCCTTCACATCCGCTTCGAGGCCGAGACTGAAATCGGGCACGCGAGCCTTAAAGGCTAGCCGCAACGAAGCGTCAGCACGTCGCACTTCGGCTTCCATCGCTTTCAATCGCGGATTGTGCGCCAGTGCCGTGCTGAATAGCTTGTCCGCAGTCAGGTCAAGCACCGTCGATTCAAACTTCAGCGGCACGGGCGGCTGTGCGTCCTCTTCCTTCAAGCCCAGCGCCGCCTTGAACTGTGTGAGCAGCGGACTCCGCGAGTCTTCCAGGTTCTCGATCTCCGTGGTTAACCGCTCCGCTTCGATCTGCGCTCGCAACACATCCTGCATCGAACCCTTGCCGACATCATTTTGGGTCCGCGCTAGCTTTTCAATTTCGTTCACCAGTCGGAGAGTTTCGCGATTCACATCAACCTTGGCGTGAAGGAAATGGAGTTCGTAAAACGCTTTCTTTAGTGCAAAGGCTGTTTTCAGCACGCTCAATTGAAATGCGAAGTATTTCCCCTCGCTCTCCGCCGTTGCAACATCCGCTGCTGCCTTGAGTTTTCCGGGGCCCGGGAAATCCATCATGAGCCCCGGCATCAGAGCCATGACCACGCTCGCAATGTCGGCCTGAAAAGTTAGTCGCGGGTCAGGCAGCGACCGTTCCACCGT
>CAYOAK010000237.1:2101-5709 GCA_964401925.1 uncultured Bdellovibrionales bacterium
GCTGCACAGAGGCCGCCCAGTCGAAATAAGCTGCTTCGACCTGTGGCTGATTGAGCATGGCAAACAGCAGGAACGCGTGGATTGGCGCATCTGTGTCGAGCTTCGGCAAGTTGGCACGTTCGCCTTTGGGGCGAAGAATGCCCTCTATGGACTGCTGATCCTGCCGTGCGCGATTTTCTCCCGCAGTGGGTATTCCGGCGCATCCACCCAGCAACAAGAGCATGCCGAGAACGCAGGAAGTCCGCGTCATAAGAGCTTTAACCAGAGGGCAAAACGTAATCATAAGCTGCTAGTTACCCCCTTCTTGTTTCACCTAAAAAAATAAATGAAGTTGCGGGAAGAGTCTCCCCGACTGGCGTAGTCATTCCTTCAGGGGCTTCCGGATTTGCTGGGTGTCCGTACGGCAATGCCTCAAGCGTGGCCCGGCTGCTGCAGCCGACAACGAAAAGAAGTGCGGTGGTAATGAAGTAGTTAGTGCGCATCGTGTTTACCCCCGCCACCTTGGCTATTAATTTCATTCATAAACTCCACTTCCCTGTCTGAGAGCTTTGGCAGGTGACGAACAAAATGAACAAGCTTCCAATTGGCCTCGTCGTTGACTCCGAAACCTGGCATCCCCGTAAAGCGGATTCCGTTCTCAATGATATTGAAGATTTCTCCGTCTGTAAGTTCTTGCGTTGCCTTCTGCCGTAAGTCAGGAGGCGGCGGATACATTCCCTCCCCGAACATAGTTTTTCCGTCGCCGCGATTTCCATGGCAACTTGCACAGTGATCGGCAAAGTGATCGCGAGCCGCGGCAAGAGCAAGCGGAGTAGGTTGCAGCGGATTTTTTAAACCCCTAACAGAACTTGGAGTTGCGAGATCGCGAACGTGCCGCGCCAGCCATACCTCCACCGCCATCGGTTTTGCACGGGCGCTGAGGCCGTGAGTTCGGAGCTGCCAGACGAAGAGGAATCCGCCAAGAGTGAGAATCCCTACGAGTGTTAGAAACGCATTTTTGAGCTTCATGGTAAGCGCTCCCGGAGAAGCGGTTTGCGAGACGTTCTCGTGGACCTGTAGTTCATCGATCGAGAGGTCCTTTACTGCTTCGCTGTATCACCCGAGTGCTTAACTGCGGCGGCATTTTCTCCAAAATAAATCATGATTTCCTTGGCACCAAACTCACCAGTTTCAAGTTTGTGGCCATGAACCATCAGATGAGCGCCTTCTTTTAAGTCGGCCCTTTTTCCGGGTTTTCCCTCCGATCCCAATTCATAGGTAGTTTCAGGATAGAGCATGACAACTGAACTTCCCTTGTCCGTTTGGAGGTCAGCTCTATCGCCGTTAAGCGAACTAAGCTTGCCCTCAATCATGGCGCCTTTGTGAAACATTTCATCGTGAGCAAAGGCAGGAATCGCAAAGAACAGGAGCGTAACAAGGCACGGCATTAAACGTTTCATAGAAGTATTTTCTCGTTCGTTCTCAAATTCTCGATCGCTGGAATCTCGGACCCATAACGCAGAAGCGCGTGCGGTGTCCGGGAGAGCGCAAATGTCGGTAATCAGCCGAAAGGTCGGCTAGACGGGCTAAGAAAAGGTAGGAGGAGCGTTTTGAGCAACGCTCATGGAGACAAGCAGCTCTCGTGGATGACCGGGCGGTGCAGATCCGCGCGGTAAAAACAACGTTTGGAAATTCGTCGGTTCAACAACAGTTACCAGCAATGTGGTAACCGGAAGAGGAACTAGCAGCAAGGATGACGTGGAATTGAGAAGATCAGCGACGCTCGACGCATTGTTGACAATGAGCTGGCAGCATACTTTGTCAGAGCATTGGTCATGAGGACCGGGGACCGGGGTCTCCTGCTTTGAGTTGTTTGACTCATCGCAGCAGCGATGCTGCTTCACCGGCTCCGCAAATGCTGCTGAGACGTAGCAATGATTGGCTGTAGCCAGCCAAAGCAGCGCCATCATCAATGAAGTCAGCTTGCGAATCATTTCTGTTCATCGCCGAGTCACCATTGATGACTCAGCCCAATTTCCAACTCGTAAGAATTCTAACATGGAACGGCGGAATTGACGAGACTTATCTCCGGCATCTCGGAGGCAGCGCTCTACGTCATTTGTAAACGGCTCGTCACTATCCAATTTCGCCTGCTCTTTAGGGCTCGCGCTGTCCTCGCCTCGGATCCCGCACTATCCCGCACTATCCCGCACTATCCCGCATCACGTAACGAGTTGAAGGACCGCGGCCCTCAACAGCAAGCAAGTTTGCGGCCACCATCGCGGTCAGATCTTTTTGCGCCTGGCGCTCCTTCACGTCAAACAGCTTCTGGTACTCCGCCGATGTAATGCCTCCTTGCTCTCGCACATACTCCAAGGTTTTGCGTTGTCGCTCGGTAAGTTGCGTCACCTTTGATTTCTGCGCTTCCACGGCTTGAGACGAAAGGCGAACAACAAAGCCGCCTTCCACAGCTTGAAACTCCGGCTTTGTCATCCCTCGTTCTTCACATGCTTTCACGATTCGAAGAGTCCCGGTTCCCCAATGTTCGATAAGTCTCGCTCGATAAAATGCAGTGGCAACGATTCGATTGCGCGGGTGTGAGTGATGCGAAGTGTAAAGCGCCTCAACTGAAAGATCCCGCGGGAGTCGCCCGGGGTTCCAGACTTCAAGCCCGCTTTCAAAAATCCTCACCTGCACATGCCCACCCTGAGCGTAGTCGCGGTGGCAGATCGCGTTTGTAATAGCTTCCCGGATGGCAGCATCCGGGTACTCTGGAACGATCTCCCGCTCCGGTCGGCCAGTAATTTTTATCGCCTGTCGAGTATTTCTCGCGACAAATGCCAATGCCTGATCCAGCTGCTCGAAGAGATTACCTTCCGCTGCAAGCTCGTCCAGAAAATCTATCGACGAATCCCCTCTGAAACGGCCGCACTTTACATATGCTCCGGTGATGTGTCGCTCGAGGTTTTCTGCAAACAGGAGAGCAGCTGCATTGCAGAGCGCACCATCAGATAAGCGGAGCCGCAGGTTTTCAATTACCGTTTCTGTAGGCGTCGAGATGTCTTGCTCCGAACGTTTGAGAAAATTCTCAATCGCCGGACGGCTTAAATGCTCCTCGCGCAAACCGGCGCATGGCAGCGCATCCCAAGTGCGGCCTGTGGTCGCCTCCACGAGCCGTTGCGTCTCCTCTCGAGTGAGAGACTGGTTAGTGCGCCCTACTCGCTTGTAAGGCTTTCCAAAAGCCCAGACCGGCTTGATAGGGCTTTCCTCCACCGAGACATGAACAACGGCGGATGCTTCTTCCCCTTCAATCTGAATCGACGGGAACACCGGAGGATCGGTGTGACGTTTAACGTCATTGGCAAAATTCTCGAGGGTGTTTTTTCCAAGCTGAACGCCGATACGTTTGCCGTCCAGGCCAACACCAAAATGGACCGTACCTCCACGGGCAGTAGCAAACGCAGCTAACGAGATGGCCGCTTCCTTCCACTCGCTGAAAGAAGTCTTATTTTCGCTGTCTTCGTATTCAGCCCCACCTTCCATCTTAAGAATTTCCTACCGCAACGGCCCAGCATCGCGTATCGCCGCCCCAATAATCTTCGCGATCTCCCTTTCAAATCGCTGAAGCG
>CAYOAK010000238.1:0-5665 GCA_964401925.1 uncultured Bdellovibrionales bacterium
CACCACACCGAGTGGCTGCCGAGTTTCAACTGGCGACGTGATTGGTCTATGGCGGGCGAGGCCGCCCGCGGTCCCAGTCACGGAGCTTCTCCGATCCCTACAACGGAATGTTTCCGTGCTTACGCCAAGGATTTTCCGTCGTCTTCGTCTGCAGCATCTCAAGCGAGCGAACGATGTGTGAACGGGTTTCCGCCGGCTCAATTACTGCGTCGATGTATCCGAGGGCTGCGGCTTTCCAGGGATTTGCAAACTCTTCCCGATAGCGCGTTGCCAGCTCTTTGTTCCGTTCGACGGGATCGGAGGCGTTTGCTAGCTCCTCGCGATAGATGATGCTGACAGCTCCTTCGGGACCCATTACTGCGATCTCGGCCGACGGGAAGGCGAGGTTGATATCGCCACGGATATGCTTCGAGCTCATCACATCGTATGCGCCACCATATGCTTTTCGAGTGATCACGGTGACCTTCGGGACAGTGGCCTCGGCGAAGGCATAGAGGAGTTTTGAGCCGTGCCGGATAATTCCGCCGTACTCCTGACGAGTGCCCGGCAGGAAGCCCGGCACGTCGACAAAGGTCACGACAGGAATCTCGAACGCGTCGCAGAATCGCACGAAACGTGCGGCTTTGATGCTCGCATCGATATCGAGACATCCAGCGAGGAAATTTGGCTGGTTCGCTACGATCCCGACTGGCCGTCCGTCGAATCGGGCGAATGCCGTGATGATATTTCGTGCAAACAACGGCTGTGTTTCGAGGAGCGAGTCTTGATCGACAACCAGGCGGAGAATCTCGGACATGTCATACGGACGGTTCGGCGATTCCGGAATCACCTCATTGAGCCGCTCTTCCCGCCGATCCGGGGCGTCGTTCTGCGCGGCGCGAGGCGGCATTTCCCGGTTGGATTGCGGAAGGTAGGAGAGGAGCCGCCGGACCGTGGCGAAGCACTCCGCCTCTGACTCGCTCAGGAAGTGAGCGACGCCGCTCTTCTCGCTGTGGGTCCGGCCGCCGCCAAGCTCCTCCTTCGTAACGGTCTCACGAGTCACCGCCTTGATGACATCAGGACCGGTGATGAACATGTGGCTGACCCCTTCGACCATGAAGATGAAGTCCGTGATCGCAGGTGAATAAACCGCACCGCCGGCGCACGGTCCAAGCACCAGCGAGATCTGCGGTACGACACCGGAGCAGAGAGTGTTTCGAAGAAAAATGTCTGCGTACCCGCCGAGACTTTCCACACCTTCCTGAATGCGCGCTCCTCCGCTGTCATTCAATCCGATAATGGGCGAGCCGGTCTGCATCGCGAGGTCCATGACCTTGCAGATCTTCTGCGCGTATGAACCCGAAAGCGAACCACCGGCGACGGTGAAGTCCTGAGAGAAAAGGAAGACCTGGCGTCCGTCGATCTGCCCATAACCGGTGACAACGCCGTCACCGTAGCTCTGCGGCTCATTACGGTTCAGTACAAGTTTATCCAGCTCGACGAAGCTTCCGGGATCAAGCAGGGCGTCAATCCGCTCCCGTGCGCTCAGCTTCCCGTGCTTATGCTGCCGGGCGAGGCGCTCCTCACCACCGCCAAGCTCCGCCTGACGTTCTCTGCTTCGCAAATCATCTATCTGTCGTGTAGACATAACGGGCGCACCTCTCGGGCATTGATATAGTAGCCTGCGGTAAATACGGGTAAGCGTTCACGGTAACAATCTGAAATCGCAAAGAGATTCCCAGAATGTTTACACAATTTTCGCGTGGAGGTCGTGGATACTTTTCTTGTCGTCCCCTGATCGGGGACGGCAGATATTGTGAACGCTTAGTCGTTAACACCCCCGGTTTTGCGTCGCCCAGATCGAGGAAGGCCTGGCGCCCCCTAAGGGGGCTAGAGAGTATCCGGATGTGCGCGCTATTGTTCATCGGAGGGAACGGGCGGAAATACGAATATGAGTTCTCCAGAGCGTAAAAAGAGCTTCGAAACAATATCCGGCATTCCTCTGGATGCCGCGTATGGTCCTTCGCCGCGCACGCCCGAATACAAAGTGAAGCTTGGCGAGCCCGGGCATTTCCCCTACACGCGCGGCATTCAACAGTCGATGTATCGGGGGAAACTCTGGACGATGCGGCAATACGCCGGTTTCGGCGACGCCCGCGCGGCGAATGAGCGGTACCGCTATTTGCTCGCTCAGGGAACGAACGGACTGAGCGTCGCTTTCGACCTGCCGACCCAGATGGGGCGCGATTCCGATGATTTGCTTGCAGCCGGAGAGGTCGGGCGTGTCGGTGTCGCGATCGACACAATCGATGACATGGAAGTGCTCTTCGACGGGATTCCGCTGGAGAACGTCTCGGTGAGCATGACAATCAATGCCACCGCACACATTCTCCTCGGATTATATCTTGTGCTGGCGCGAAGGAGAGGTGTCCCGTGGGACAGGCTGCAGGGAACTGTGCAGAACGATATCCTAAAAGAGTATATTGCGCGCGGCACGTATATCTATCCTCCGAAGCCCGCCCTTCGAATTGTGACTGACATCTTCGGGTTCTGCGCGACGGATGTGCCGAAATGGAACACGATCAGCATCTCCGGATATCACATTCGCGAAGCCGGCTCTGACGCGATTCAAGAGCTCGCCTTCACATTCGCCGATGCGATTGCCTACGTCGAAGCGGCCCTGGCGCGGGGACTCGACATCGATACGTTCGGTCCCCGTCTCGCTTTTTTTCTGAACTGCCATAATCAGTTCTTGGAAGAGGTCGCGAAATTCCGCGCGGCGAGACGGATCTGGGCGAAGATCATGAAAGACCGCTTTCATGCGAAGAGCGAGCGCTCGCTTCTGTTCAGATTCCATACGCAGACCGCTGGCTCTTCGCTCACCGCACAACAGCCCTACGTGAACGTGGTTCGGACCACGATTCAAGCTCTTGCGGCGGTGTTGGGGGGCACCCAATCCCTGCATACGAATAGCTTTGACGAGGCGCTGGGATTGCCGACGGAGGAGAGCGCATTGATCGCTCTTCGTACACAGCAGGTTATTGCTGAGGAGAGCGGGATAGCTGACACGATTGATCCTTTCGGCGGCTCGTACCTTATTGAAGAGCTTACGGATAGAATTGAGGCCGGGGTCGACAAGTATATCGAGCAGATCGATAAGCTCGGCGGAATGGTTGCGGCGATCGAGCAGGGGTTCCCGCAGCAGGAGATTGAAGAGGCGGCCTATCGCTACCAGCGGATGATCGAGAGCGGCGAGCAGAAAATCGTCGGCGTCAATGCCTATCGAAGCGATCAAGAGTCGGCCGCGCCTGTATTAAGGATCGATCCCGATCTCGAACGTGATCAGATTGCTCGCTTGCAAAACTTCAAAAGCACGCGAGATCAGACCAAAGTGAACGAGTGGCTTGGAAAGCTCGACAGCGCCGCGCGAGGTGATGACAATCTGATGCCGCTTGTCATTGAAGCTCTCGATGCCGGTGCCACTTTGGGCGAGATTTCGAATGTACTCCGGAAGATCTTCGGCGAGCATCGATGATCTCACCGGCTGAGATCCGAGCCGAAGCTGCAAAGCTTGGACTGGAGGTGGTTGGAGTTCTAAGCATTGACACACTTCGCGAGCGCCTTCGCACCGAGAGTGAGCGGCTTGCCAAATGGCAGAGTCAGGGTCGAGCCGCCGAAATGCGCTACATGGAGCGGCCGCCGGAGCTCTTTACAACGCTTGAGAATTTCCTCCCGAATGTAAGGACTGTCGCGACGTTCTCACTGAGCTATCTGCAGGGCCCCCGGAATTTGGGGCCGTGTCCACCAGGTAAAGGCCGAGTGGCCCGATATGCGTGGGGACTCGATTACCACACTGTCATTCGCTCGAAGCTGGAAGAGTTAGTCACCGCGCTGCGGCGCATCGGAAACTTTGATTACCGTCTCTTCTCAGACAGCGTGCCGCTTCTCGAGCGGGCGATCGCGGCTGCGGGAGAACTGGGATTTATCGGGAAGAACACGTTGTTAATAAGGCCCGGAGTGGGCTCGTTCACTTTTTTAGCGGAGGCACTTTTCAGCTTTGAATGTGAAGAGTTACCGGAGACACACCGCGGCGATGGATGCGGCAGCTGCTTTCGTTGTGCGGCACACTGCCCCACGGGTGCGATCGTCTCGCCATACGAGCTCGATTCCTCAAAATGTATCTCGTATCTCTCCATTGAAAAGCGCACTGCGTTCGAGGATTGGGAGGCGAGTGCTCTCGGTGAGTGGATCTTCGGCTGCGACATCTGTCAGGAGGTCTGTCCGTTCAATAATGAGACGGTGGAGCGGAGCGAAATCGAGGAATTCCGTCTGGAGAAGGGGGTGGGCCCTTTCCTCAATTTGGATGAGATTCTCTCCATTCGCGAAGACGCCGCTTACCGGGTGCGATTCCGTGGGACGCCGATTCTTCGAGCGAAGCGTGAACAGCTCGTGCGGAATGCCTGCGCTGTCGTCGCCAATACGGGGCAAGAACAGTTTGCCGGTCTGCTCAGGGCGGTTTCCGAGAAGGATCCAAGCGAGCTCGCCAGAAGCAGCGCTCGCCAGGCCTTGGAGAAACTGGCGCAAAACCCCTCATAAATCGTGTTCCAAGTCTTCTCCAGACGCGCTATTGAATCCCGGCTATGACGACCCTTGTACGTTTTCTCACAGCCCTCCTTTTGCTCGCCTCGCTCAGCGGTTGCTCTGCCAAGGTCTCGAACTCAATCCCGCTGCCCTACATTCCGCTTCCGGAAACGATGCCGGATACCGGAAAGGGCGCGATGGTCTTCGTGGAAGAGATAAAGGACGCGCGGGCGTCCCAGTCGCTGGGCCAAGGAACCAATGGTCCGATGTCGCCGGTCGGCAGTCCCACGACGGCAGTCCGGAACTCGATTGAGGAGCTGCTCCGGAAAAGCGGATTTACAGTGACCGATTCCGCGCCGATCGTTTTGCAAGTTCAGCTTCAGGAATGGAGTGCGAACGTACGCGACGGTTATCCCTCCGGTGTCGCAAGCGAAGCCAGAATTTCCATCGCAGTTTATGATCCGGGGAACAAGCTTGCCTACAGCGGCATGTATAAGGGCACGTCTGACATTCAACAGTCGTCGCTCGACGATCGCACTGTCAAAGATGCTCTCGCGAGCTCGATGTCTCAGGCATTGACCCAGTTCTCGAAGGACAGCCAAGTCCAGAAGCTGATCGCGTCCTTCTAGCTCTTAGAAGGATGATCTACGTCTTCGAAGCGCGAGTCTGATTCTGCTCTAACGTCGCAAGATTGCGGATGACAGCATAGTTATAGAGCTGTTGACCGCGGACCGCGTCTTTCAATAACGCCGACAAAACCCTCCACGCTATGCGTTTCGCGGTCACGATGACGGGGCCGATGATCGGACGGTGAGAGCGAAGGAAAGTAGGACGAAGCTCGAACTGCGCGAAGCGGGCGAGGTAGCGAAATCGCTCGGTAGCTTCTTCCGAAAGCGGGAAATCCCGAGCAAAAAGCTGCTTCGAACAACGTTCGACCTCGTCGATTTCCTGGAAAGTATAGTGCGGGTCTGCGGCGACACGCTGTTTCAGTGCTTCTTCCGCGCGCTGCATCAGCTGCAAAGAGTCGAGCGATTTTACTGACATAAATAACTTATTCTCTCGCCCGAGAAGAATCTCCTTTAGAGCACAAATCTGCAAGCCGATA
>CAYOAK010000239.1:0-5647 GCA_964401925.1 uncultured Bdellovibrionales bacterium
TAGTTTTGGAGACGGTGAACTGATAGTTGCTCCGTCGGGCTACCCGGTGCACTCGGCGGACATCGTTCTATCGCCGGGCCGCAGTTTTGGAATTGGGCACCATCCGACAACGGCGATGGTCGTTGAGCTGATGCTCCTGCACCGAGAGCTCATACAGGGCAAAGATATCCTGGATTTCGGGTGCGGAAGCGGAATTCTTTCTATTGTTGCGTCCCGCTTGGACGCCAGTTCAGCGTTCGGTTGTGACAATGATACTGAGGCCGTTACCGTTTCGCTTGAAAACGCGGAGCTGAACGAAGTGAGCAATGCGAAGTTCGGTCTGGTGCTGCCGAATGAGGGCACTTATGACGCGCTCCTCCTGAATGTTCTTCTTCCGACGATGCGCGAGAATAGGGAGACGATTTCAAGGCGGCTTCGCGGGGAATGTCCCATCTTCTGTTCCGGATTCTTGGAGGAGGATGTCGGCGAAGTCGCCACCCTGTGGGGACGGGAGCCGCGGGCGTCACTCTCGAGGGACGGTTGGGCGGCGCTTATCTTGGTATAGATTCGGAGTTTCAGCGCGCTGTAATTACACGTAGAAGAGAGTTCGTGGCGCGGAAGACCGTAAAATCAAAACTCCCTCTCTGTCCGGAATGCTGCAGATTGAAGGACCTATGGGACTTCCGCCGGATGAAGAAGCCGCCTCCAAATGTGAAAAGCAGTAGTTATGGAACGCATCTGGTTCTTGAGCGTGAACTCAGATGGGGTGCACAGTACTTCTGCTCTATATGCGAGACGCACACGTTCGTGGAGGACCGCAAGCTAAACGCCTGGACGATTCCTGATAGGCTATTGGGGGCGGTGGATCGTTGGAACCGAGGACCGCTTCGCCCGACATCCGAGCAATGGAAGGTTCTCCATGCAATCGGAGCCCGGCCATATATCAGTTACATGTCCGAGCCATTCCGTCCGACGTACTGGGTACCGTGCAAGGTGATCAAGCATAACGGCAAGGTGGTCGATCCGGCGTGGGTGGTGTTTCAGGATCACCCGCCGGTAGAAGACGTTCCGGATAGGAAGAAGTTCGATTTCGTCGACGAGATCGCAAAAGTCGAGCCTTCCGAATACGCGCTCTCGCGAAAGATCATTATTGCGACGCAGAATGCGGTCGACCTCACTGGACATGGTACTTTCCGAACGCTTGTCGCGGACAGACGAGACGGGCGGCAGTTTTCCTTGGTGGGCAAGCCGGACTTCTTGAAAATGAAGGACTACAAAGGATCCAACATGGTGTTTCCGCCGAAGAACACTTTTCGACCCTTCAAGGAGTACGAAGAACCCAGTGCAAAGATTCCAGCCTTCATCGCCGATGTGAGCCTGAAGGATGCGAAGCTGGTGATTAGCGAATTGATCGTGAAGTCCAAACAAACTCGGCGGTAGAATACAGACAGGCGCGGGGGAGGGCGCGAAAGCCCCGAGCGGCAGGGTAACTCACTGAAATTCCGATGTCTCCAGTGTGCGATTTGCTACTGAGCCAAAGGGTAAATGAAGTGGTCGGATGCTCCGATAACTTGGAGTATGCCGCTAGCCCTTCGCGTTCTTTGTTTCATTCTTTTCGCTGTGCAAGTTGCGTACGGCGCTCCGTCAAATCCGATCGTGTTTGTGACGCAGCCGCCGCACCCGATGGATTTCGCGACAGTAAACGCGACCTTTGGGAATCAGCGCGCACCTCTCGATAGCGTTCCGCGGGGCGGAGATCTGTACATTCGATATGCGAATGGAGCGTTGAAGAATCTCACTCAGGCTGCGGGGTTCGGAAACGCTGGTTTTCAAGGAGCGAACGGCATCGCAGTGCGGGACCCGGCGGTTCACTCGAGCGGTCAGAAGCTACTCTTCTCGATGGTGATAGGTGCTCCGACGCAGCGCTATCAGGTGCAGGAATATCGGTGGCAGATTTACGAGATGACAGGGCTCGGACCCTCGGATGCGCCCGTCGTTACAAAAGTTGCCAATCAGCCCGAGGGTTACAACAACGTGATGCCGGAATACGCGAGTGGCGGCGGGATTCTCTTTGTAACCGATCGTCCGCGAAACGGCGCGGCTCATCTCTACCCTCAACTCGACGAGTACGAGTCGACTGCGACGAACACCGGCCTCTGGTTCCTATCGGCATCGGGAGATCTGGCACTACTTGATCACGCACCATCGGGAGCGTTCGATCCGTTTGTGGATTCGTTTGGGAGAGTCATTTACACGCGATGGGACCACTTTCAGAAGGATCAGCAGCGGAACTTGGATTATTTCAAAGTCTTCAACTACGCGTCCGAGGCGGCGGATGCTCAGAGAATCAACACAAAAGCCGAAGCTTTTCCGGAGCAACAGAGCCCCCTCGATCCCGAATACGACGCAACGAAGGAGATTCACCGCTTCAACCATTTCTTCCCGTGGATGATCAATCAAAACGGGACAGAGCATGAGACGCTCAACCACATCGGGAGACACGAGCTTCACGGCTACATCAACCGGGCAGTGCGCGGAGACCCAAACATCATCGAGTATTACGGGCAGTACTCGCGGACCAATCAGAACTCGATATTGAACATGTTTCAGATTCACGAGTCTCCGACGGTGGCGGGGCGCTACTTCGGTGTGGATGCTCCGGAGTTTGGAACTCACGCCGCCGGCTGCGTCGTTTCGATCGATGCGCCTCCCTCGAAACGTGCCGGGCAAATGGTTGTGAACCGGGTTACGCACTCAGATACGTGCAATACCGACGACACCCCCAGCTCGAATCACGCCGGGCTTTTTCGTGATCCGCTGCCTCTGACGAATGGGGAGTTGTTGAGCTCGTGGGCGAACACCAGTCAGCAAGATTCGAATATCGGGTCGGGTGCTGCGCCCGCGTCAAAGTATGCCTTTCGACTGACGAACATGGCCCTGAACGGCGGTGTGTTTAAGCCGACGGGCCTTCTGACGCCGGGAGTTGTGAAGAGTGTCAGTTATTGGAGCCCGGATGAGCTCATCAACTACAACAACGTCACCATGTGGGAGCTTCAGGCGGTTGAGGTTGTTTCGTACTCTCAAGCTCCGGCCATCGAAGCGGCACTGCCGGCACCGGAGAAGGCTGTGTTCGATAAGGTCGGCGTCAATGTCGAGGAGTTCCGCGAGTATCTTCGATCTCACAATATCGCGCTCATCGTTTCACGGAATGTGACGGCTCGAGATAGCTCCGATCTGCAGCAGCCTTTCAATTTGCGGGTTCGAAACACATCCACCTCGTCAGTCGCAGCGTCCGGCACGGTCTATACGATCTCGAGTCAGCAGATGCTTCAGGCCGATCAGATCAGAGGCTACGGTGGTGTTGAGGATCCCCGGCCCGGGCGGCGGATACTCGCTCAACCGATGCACGACGCGATGCAATTTAATCCGGCAAACCCTGACGGACCTGCCGGCAGCGTCCGAATCGGTGATGACGGCTCTGTCGCAGCATTTGTTCCGGCGCGTCGCGCACTCAGCTGGCACCTGACCGACCCTGCAGGTGAGCCGGTCGTCCGTGAACGGTACTGGCTGACGTTTCAGCCGGGCGAGGTGAGGGTATGCGCCTCTTGTCATGGACTGAGCGATCAGGATCAACTAGGCCGCCAAGAGCCGACCAATCAGCCGAAGGCTCTTGAAGATCTGCTGAACTACTTCAAGGGACTGCCGCCTATGCCGCCGGATGATGGTGGGACGCCTCCTCCCGCTCCGGAAGCGAAGCCGTCATTTGGATTGCGGATCGAGAAGATTTCTAAACGTCTGTCAAAGACCAAGATCGCTGCGGGTGAGACCGTTCGACTCCGCGGGGACGGGAAAAATGCGGCGAGTAAATCGATCAGTGTTTCGCTTCAAGCAAAGGTTGGATCGCTGAGCTGCGGCACACTGGGAACCTTGAAAAGCAGCAGCTCCGGGAAATTCAGCGCGAAGGTCCTCATGCCGAACCGGAAGAAAGGCGGCCGGGTAGTGCTCTCGCTCCACCGTGCTGGAGCAAAGGTTGGAGAAGCCGCGGCGACGGTCGGCAAGGGCAAAGGCCGCGAGCGGAAATGTCCCAAGCTGATAAAGTGAGGATCTCAGTGGACGGGAATCGACTCGGGCATTTGCTCTAGTTCCTTTGAGAGCGGAATCGCTTCAGGCAGATCCACCGTAAAAATGCAGCCCTTCCCGGGTAGATCGCGCGCCGTCACGGTGCCTCCGTTCAACAATACTGCCTTCCGGGAAATCGGCAGGCCGAGCCCAACACCCGCCCGGTCGAGCCCTTTTTGAGTGAAGGGGTCAAACAACTCCTCGATCTTACCTGCAGGCAGTCCGCCGCATTCGTCTTCTATCTCAATGATGATGCGGCCCTCGCGGTTCTTGCCTCGTATGCATACATTGCCGCCTACCTTGGTGAATTTGATCGCGTTCTGGATCAGATTTGAAAGCGCTGAAACCACGAGATGCGGGTCGGCCTCAATGACAAGGTCGGGAGAAGCATGAATGGCTAAGACAATAGACCGTTCCATTGCTTCGAACGCTGAAGTTGCTTCGACTTTGCTTAGAAGATCAACAATTCTGCACCGTCGCGGTTCGAGCGGAGGTTGTCCTCGCAATCTCACTTCTGTGAGCGAACGATCAATGATCTCCTTCATGCGCATAAGAGAATTCTCTAGCACCTGGCTTGTGCTTCCAGCGAAGCCGACGACCCCGGCTTTGATCAGTGGGTGAGCTGCAGCCGCGCTGCTCAATGCGTTTCGCAATTCATGGGCGAGAAGTCCGAGTCGCTGGATCTCCAGTTGTGCGGTCGCTGCACTCTGACCGCGGCTGAATTCTGTCACCGCTTCGGCGATGGCAACATCGAGACAGTAGTTCAGGCGATTAAATTCGCGGGCCTTGATTGGATGATCTGCATTTTCAGCAGCGTGGCATGTGATCACTTGGCAGAGTGCACCATAGCCATGGACAACCTGTGAGATAGTATATCCGAGCCGCAAAGATTCTCTTCCGCACCGGACGGCTGAGACTCGATGAATGCTTTCGTCTCCGTTGTCGTCGGTTTCCGGCGACCGGAGCTTGTCTTCGTCAAGCCGGAGGACTTCAATCAGCTCGTCGAAAAAGATGGGAAGCCCCAACTCCAGCTCTTCGGCCGAGCTGCGAAGTTCACCCGGGCCGGCAAGCTTTTGTGCGCATAAGGCGAGAATGGTCTTCCGCTCCTTTAGCAGGAATTCGTGGAGCATATTTTCGGGCCTTTGCGTTCGGAGCGGATAGAGTAGCACCTTTCAAAAGAACATGTGCGAATCAGTAGAACCCGCGGGAGCGAGGGCGGAGCCCGGTAATTGGAAGCGAACTGGAGCAGAGTTCGCGCGCAGATTGCCCAAGCGCGGCGGGAAGAAATCAAAAGAGCTCTACCAGCCGGAATCCAAGCCACACGGCAACAAGGGAAACGACGACCGAGAGAAGCGCATTCAGCAGAGCAAGGTCGACCCTCTCGCCGCGCATGAGCAGCAGGGTCTCCAATCCAAAGGCCGAAAAGGTTGTGAAGCCTCCGAGGAGTCCGGTCATTAAAAACAGGCGAGCCGCCTGCGATGGCATCGAATGATGTTGGGCCAGCCCTCCAAGGATGCCAAGACCGACGACGAGCAGGGCCTTGGCCTTC
>CAYOAK010000240.1:0-5629 GCA_964401925.1 uncultured Bdellovibrionales bacterium
CCGCTTCCCGGTTCTCACGCATTCGAGCAGTGATCGAGCTCCGCTCTTGCTGCGGTTACTTGCAAGCGGACGGGGACGTCCGCGGTCCCGGCAAAGCATCGTTTCGATATGATGCCCCCCACTGTCGGACACTTTCCACTCCTTCCGGGGTAGCTCCTTTCCCTATATATCCTCTGTATGCACGCGATGACTGAGAGGGTTCGATCGTTCGGAGAGTTTATGATCTCCCCGCGTGGCGTCGCGTCCCTCCTCGGGAAGATCGCCCTCGTGGCAGCGGCTTATTGCGCATTGAAGGGTGGAGAGGTGCTGCAACGGGCAGAGCTTTTTCAAGTTCCCGATGTGAACCTCAATGAGGGGCCCGCCCTGGGGTCCACTCCGGCCAACCGCCCGGTAGAGGCATACAATGTCATTATGACGCGGAACCTCTTTGGCTCCACCGCGCCGGCTCCG
The DNA here is from genome assembly GCA_964401925.1 of uncultured Bdellovibrionales bacterium. Taxonomy (GTDB): domain Bacteria; phylum Bdellovibrionota_C; class UBA2361; order SZUA-149; family JADYYL01; genus CAYOAK01. The sequence goes on from CAYOAK010000240.1 coordinate 451, forward strand.
GTTGCAACCCCGGTCCCGGAAAATGTTCCCCGCCCCAAGCTTCGTTTAGTCGGGACAAACGTCGGAAAGGGGGCCGGAGCGTTTGCGATTATTGAGGATCAAAATAAGAACGAGCAGGACATCTTCTCGATGAATGAGCAGGTGTTTGCTTACGGAAAGCTCATCGAGATCTCCCGCGAGCTCGTTAAGCTCCAATATCCCGACCGGGTCGACACCTTATCCCTTGACGACGGTAAGACTGCCGCCGCCGCGCCGGTGGCACCCGGAGAGACTGAGGCGGAACCCGCCACCGATGATTCACAGACGGAGTTCGCCGTCGCAGAGTCCGAGCTGAACGATGCGCTGTCGAATCTGCCCCTGCTCCTCTCGCACGCGCGCGCAGTTCCCTACTTCAGGAACGGGCAGAGTATTGGTATGAGATTGTTTGCGATTCGCAGTGGAAGCCTCTACGAAAAGCTAGGTCTCAAGAATGGTGACATCATCACGTCGGTCAACGACAACAGCCTCAGCGATCCGACACAGGCGCTCAGGTTGTTCGAGCAGTTGAAAAGCGAGCGATCGATCACTGTAAAGATGGAAAGGAATGGATCGGGCCGTGATTCGCACTACTCGATCCGCTGAGGAGATTCGTTGAAGACGCTGTCGAAGAGCTTATGCCGGACAGGAGCCGCGGTCGCTCTCTTTGCCGGCGCGTTCCTGCAACTCGCCTCGTTCCAGATCGCCTCAGCCGAAACCGGATTGAAAGGCGCATCGCCGTATCGTGAGGGGGAGGTTCTCGGACCCGATAGCTCAAGCGAACCTCTGCCGGTCGAGCTGGTAGAAGATCCGGCCCTCGGCGGACCCGTTCAGTTCCAGAGGACAAAGGGCACCAGGAGAGCTCCGCCGCCTCCGCGCGAAGCACTACCATCATCGGAACCGGCAGCGGGATCCGAGACCGGTTCGCTTCCGAACCTGACGTCGGATGAAGACGCAACGACCACGCTCAACGTCAAGGATGTTGAGATTGCAACACTCGTAAAATCTTTCAGCCGGATCGCGAAACGAAATTACGTCGTCGACAGCAACGTAAAGGGCAAGGTCACGATCCACCTCGCCGAACCGGTAAACCGGGAGGAGGCGCTCCGGATTCTCGATTCCGTCCTGCTCCTGAAAGGGTTTACGACCGTGCCCATCGGGCCGAACACTTACAAGGTGATTCAGGCAAAAGATGCGAAGAAGACGACGATTCCGACCGGCTACGACGATCAGAACAGCAAATCCGATGCGCTGATCACACAACTGATCCGGCTGAAGAATGTGCCGGCGGCCGATCTCCAACAGACCCTCCAGCAATTCGTGTCGGGCGATGGATTGCTCACAAATTTTTCCGGAACAAACTCACTCATCTTGATCGACTCGGCGGCAAACATTGAGCGCGTGATGAAGCTCGTGAAACAGCTCGATGTTCCCGCGCTAGATCAAGATGTGACGGTCATTCCGATCAAATACGCCGAAGCAAAGGATATCGCCGAGAAGGTGAATCAGATTCTCGGTCAGGGTGATGAGAAGGGCGGCAGCTCTTCCGGACCGGCTACGGCTTCAGTGAATCCGGCTGTCCGCATTCCGCCGGTGACCCCTCCGCCGAATAATGCCGGCGCCGGCCTTCCGAACGCCGCAGGCACCGGTGGTGGAGACGGGAAACGATCGCTTCCGGCAAAGGTGATCGCCGATGAGCGAACCAACTCGGTCATCGTCGTCGCTGACCCGGATACCACCGGTAAAGTGCAGGCGCTCGTTGAGCGGCTGGACAGTAAAGTGGATCTGAGCGGCGGACGTTTCTATGTGATGCGTCTGAAGCACGCCGATGCGGAGGAGCTCTCGGACGTTCTCAATCAGCTTCTCGGTGGCGGCGGCGGCGGAAGCGGCCGCTCAAGTCAGACCTCCGGAAGCTCTCTCAGCCGCCGGTCGAGGAACGACGATGGCGGCTATGGCCGGGGCTTTGGCGGAACATCAAGCGGCGGCGGACGTGGACGATTTGGCGGAGGAGGACTCGGCGGCGGCGGAAGCGGTGGCAGTGATTCCGGCACGCGGTCTGGAGGAAGCACCGGATTCACAGTGACTCCGGGGCAGCAGGGTCAGGGCGCTGCGAAGGTGAATTTCGAAGGTGAAGTCTCCATCGCATCTGATCCCTCGACAAATAGCCTGATCGTCAACGCGTCTCGAAACGACTACATGAAGGTCAAAGAGGTCGTCGACATGCTCGACGTGAAGCGCAAACAGGTGCTCGTCGAAGGCACGATTCTCGAAGTCTCGGTCGACGAGACGGAGGCGCTTGGTATTGAGTTGATCGGCTCTCTCGCTACCGACAAGGCCGGGGTGATCGCGCAGACAAACTACGGCGGAATCACCGATCTTCTTTCAAACCCGGCCGGACTGCGCGACCTGACGATCGCCGCGGCAAGCTCCGGAAGTATCACCCTCCCAGGCGGAGTGACGATTCCGACTCAGGCGATGATCATCAAGGCCGTCAGCAAGAATCAGAACGTCAACGTTCTGAGCAATCCGACAATCCTCACGACTGACAATCAAGAAGCGGAGATTGTCGTCGGACAGAATATACCGATTGTCACTTCGCGCGGAACAAACAGCGTGAATCTGCAAAACAGCTTCAACAACATTGATCGACAGGATGTCGGCATCACGCTGCGCCTGACTCCTCAGATAGGTGGCGGTGATTTCGTAACGATGAAGGTTTTCGTCGAAATCTCCGACGTAGTGACGGGAACCGAAGGCAACCAGAACGGTCCGACAACGACGGTGCGAACCTCCGAAACGAATGTCGAAGTGAAGAGCGGCCAGATGGTCGTTACCGGCGGTCTCATTCAGGATAACGTCAGCAACTCTGACCAAGGGATTCCGTTCTGGAAGGATATTCCGATATTCGGGAACTTCTTCAAACAATCTTCAGACCGCAGGCGCCGGACAAATCTGCTGATCTTCATCACTCCGAGAATCGTCTCGGATCAGTTCGATGCGCGTGATGTCACTCTGACGAAACGGGATAGTCTCGAGACGGCGATTCCGCCTGAAGACGGAACGGATCGTTCACCGCAACTTCGGAATGACGATATCGACCGCGTCTTTGAGGTCAACAACGAAAGCGGTTCGAAGCCGTCGATGATCACTCCGCCGAAACATCTCACTGCGGAAGAGGCCGAGGCGGTTCGTGCAACTGCCGCCCGCCTGGCAAAAGTTTCTCCGAGCCGGACGAAGGACGTGTTTTCAGTTACGGTCAAGCCAAAGCTTCCAGGCGACGCTTCACAGCCGGAAGTGCCGCAATCCGACGTTATTGTTCCTCCAGCAAAGAAGACCGTTCCTGAGCCGCAAGCGAAAGCCGAGAATGAGAGCTTCGTCGTTGTGCTTCGCCAGCTTGGAAACGATGGGCAAGTGCTCGGACTCGAGGTGCCGGGAACAATTGACGGCCCGGCCGGCAAGTTCTTCCAGACCGGCAGCCGTGTGAAACATCGCAGCGACGGGGCAGAGTTCGTGACGCTCAGCCGCTACAAGAATCGCGCCGATGCAAAGAAGGCGCCTCTCCCGGTCGACAAGTGGCAGGCTCTGACGCCTTCCACCGTGGTCAGTCTGGGAACCGGAGAGTGGGTGCGCTAACCCTGGTTAGTGTCCCGTCAGTTCCGAGCGTCTTTCCTTCAGAAATCTCTGCACTGCCGCATCGACCGCATCCAACGAGGGCAAAACGAACAGCTTGTCCTGCATTCGTGTCGGGTCGAAAGGAGTGTTGATAATCTCCTCGATCGAGAATGGGCGAAATTCCGGCTTTCGATCCATGACATATTTTGTCTCGCCAATTGACGAGAGAATCCCGGCTCCGAGGATCTTCAATTTCCCCCGCTCTTCGATCATCCCGAACTCGATCGTGAACCAGTAGAGCCGGACAATCGCCTCCATGGCCTCATCTGATGCGATTCGCGAAAGCTGTCCGAATGATCTCACTATCTCCGAATAGTGCTTATCGACGAGCGGCGGAACGTGGCCCACAACATCGTGGATGATGTCGGGCTCCGGAGTGTACGCCGGCTGCGATGGATGACGAAGAAACTGAGTGCACGGCATGATTCCGTCCGACCAGTAATCGAAGTAACTCCGTCCGGGCAGAAGTCCTTCGGCCGGCGCAATGGAGAAGCCGGTTGTGCGCTGAAGTGTCGCCGCAAGCTCTCCAAGCTGCGGAATTCGATCCGCACGAAGATTCAAAGCTTCACGGCCGGCGAGGAAGAGCTCCGAAGCAGCGCGATCGTGCAACCCATTTAGCTCAGTGAATATCTCGGTCCAAAGTGCCAGCTCCTCCCCGGTGTACGTCATCATCGGCGATGGGATCCCGCGCATGCGCAGGTCGCGCGCGAGATAGAAAAACATCTTACGGCGGCGGATGTAGCTCTCATCGGAGAGGCCCGGATGGTTCTTCGGAAGGTCGAGATCCTCGGCCTGACGGGTATCGGCGATGTTCGCCATCGATTCCATAGGTGACTCAATAGATGAACGGATGCCCAAAGAAAGACATCTAAGTGTCGGGAGTTATCCCGGAAAAACTAAATAGAATTGTGCGGAAAAATGTATCGGTGCCCTAACTAGAGGGCATAGCCAGCGTAGGAATATCGCGTGTGGGCTCCGATCATCCTTCACCCCGTAGCACCGAATCTCCCGGGAAATCAATGGCTAAGTCACAGACTGGCCAGTCTCTCGAACAACCATCGAGAATGGATAGCTGCACCGTGCGCCAAAATCGCGCGGATCCACGCAGCCTCATTCCGCTCTCTTCATGACCGTTAGGAGTACGAGTTTAGGTTTGCCGATGGGCATCGCCCATCGAGGTTCTATTTCAATCAAGGAGCCCATGGAAAATGGAAAAAGAGTTGTTCGGTATGGACGTGACGAAGGAATACAAGGAGAGCCGCTTTAAATGGTGGATGGTGATCGTGGCACTCGCCGTCGTCGCTGTCGCCTGGGGCGGGTATCGCGCCTGGAGTATCTGGCACATAGGAGACGATGACGTGCAGAGTGCGTTGCTAAGCTACGGACTGACGGATATCGACGAGGACCACTTCGGCGGCCGGTCGGTTCGGCAACAGGTGTTCGCCGGTGCCTACCGGGTCGTGCAAGAGCCCGACGGCAATGATCGAGTCGT
>CAYOAK010000241.1:0-5601 GCA_964401925.1 uncultured Bdellovibrionales bacterium
CAGCGTATTGTTCAGTGTGTGACAGTACCGATTCTTTCCGTCGCTGTCTTTATAGCGGAGATTTAACCGGCGGGCCTGAAAGTCGTGCAACGTCGAACAGCTATGCGTTTCGGAGTAAGCCTTGCGCGACGGCATCCAAGTTTCGATGTCATTCTTATAGACCTGGCCTTGGCCCATATCTCCGGCACAAACATCGACCACACGGTATGGAAGGCCGAGCTGCTGAAGGACTTCCTCTGAATTTGACAGCAGCTCTGAATGCATCTTCCCGCTTACTGCATCATCGGCTTCGCAGACGATCACCTGCTCGACTTTGTAGAACTGATGCACCCGGTAAAGGCCATGGGTGTCCTTGCCGTAGGTTCCGGCTTCGCGGCGGTAGCATGCGGAGTAGCCTGCATATCGAAGCGGCAGGCTCTGAGCCGGAACAATCTCATCTTTATGATAGGACGCGACTGAAACTTCAGATGTTCCGATCAGATAGCGGCCTTCATCACGGCCATCGAGCTGGTAGGCCATCTCCTCGCCGCCTGGAAAGTAGCCTGTGCCCATCATCGCGGGGTAGTGCACGATGTGCGGCGGCTCCATCAGGGTATAGCCCTTGCCGACGATTGTATTCAGAGCAAACTGCAGCACGGCATGATGGAGCCTCGCTCCGTCTCCGGTGAGAAAATAATTCCGCGCGCCCGCGATTTTGACACCCCGCTCAACATCAATCAGCCCGAGCGCCGTTCCGAGCTCAATATGGTCTTTCAGCGGAAAATCGAACTTGGGGATCTCGCCGACTTTGCGGATCTCGACATTCTCAGTGTCGTCCTTTCCATCCGGCACACGAGCATCCGGTATTGACGGGATAAAGAGCTGTTGGCGGTTCCACTCCTCCTCGACCTCTTTTAGCTCCGCCGTGAGATCCTTTTGTTCCGCGCTCAGCTCTTTCAGCTGGCCGAGGAGCTTCTCGCGATCGGCGCCGGTCAGTTTCGGCACCTCTTTATTCAGGGAGTTCAGTTGCGCACGAACCTGCTCGGTTCGTGCAACGGCAGCTCGACGTTTCTCGTCGAGGGTCAGGAAGATGTCGACATCAAATTTGATGCGTTTTCGCTTGCAAGCCTCGCGATAGGCATCCGGACGCGAGCGAAGGTCATTCAGATCGATCATCGCGGGAGAATAGACGATATTACGGAACGTTCAAGGCGTGAACGGTTACGAGGGCGGCCTTTACGGCCTATAGCCTATGGCGATGGTTTCTCCACGGGCGATGAGATCCGCCGGGACACGCAGCTCGATGAACTCGAAGGGTGTTGTCTGCCCGCTTCCGACCTCTTCGTCGAAGATCTTCCGGCCGGAGATCTGCACCCCCGCTCGATCTGTCCGTAATGCGGGAAGGTAACGGTAGCGCAAAAGCAGCTTCTCGCTTTTCGGGCGAATCACGATGCGGTCCAGACCGACGGAGAGTAATTCCCCCGCGCCTTCCTGAAAGGCGCTGGCGGTGAAATTCCCACGACGGAAAAGATGGAAGCGATCTGCGGACCCGGCGAGCGTGTATCGCGGGTCGCCTTTACAATATTCCAGCCACTCCCGGCGAAACGCCACGACTGAAGTGACATTCATCAGGTCGAAGAATTCTTCGAACCCTTTCCTCCCGCGCTTTCGAAATTCTGTGGGCACCGGATCGATCGCACTCCACCGCGCGTGAAAAAAGTGCGAAGCGATCAGCTCCTTTCCAGTCCAGATTGGCAGCGGCGCAACATGACCGCCATCCTGCGCACCGGCGTTCCCCTGACCGAACTCGTGCAGAATGAAACCGAGGAAGAATGTTCTTCCCTCTCCGCCGCTGTCCCGGATCAATCGTACGAGATCCCCGATTTTTTCAGAGGCAAACCGGAAATGAAAGTCGGCCCGATTGGAATATGCCGCAACCGCATTGACCGGAGAGCAGAGCACCGCAGCCCAAAGCGTTCCCCGAAGAAACGCCAATCCTCCGGAGCGTAAGAGCGCTCCGCGGGCTTGCAGCTCGTCGAGCAAACGTGAGGCGGCGAGACCGACGATCGGCAAGGCCAGAATCGCCGCCAGAACATTCATGCGCCGGAGCTCTAATTGGGGTTTTAAAAGATCTCCCGCTCCGGAAAGCAGCACCAGCCAGAGAATCGTCCCCCCCATTGCCAGGCGTAATCTCCGGTCCGGCACGGCGAGCAGCCCGGGCAAAAATAACAGCACCGTTAACGGGTGGACCTTGGTCTCAAGCTCACGCAGCTTCCTGTGAACGCGGCCTAACTTTAAACTGCTCGCTTGCGGGGATTCGACCGAGGCGTGCCCGGCCGGCAGATTGGATTTCGTAATGAACGACAGCACTTGAGATTCCCGAACGAAGGTCCAGATCCAGAGCCCGTTCAGCAGCAAAAAAATCAATACAAACGCCCCAATCCGGCCGAGGCGCCGCTCGCGCATGAGCGTTGGGAATCGCAAGAGCGAGATGCAGGCCAGCGGAACAAAAACGATCGTCGAGAGCGTCCAGCAAAAGCAGAGACTCGAGAGTACGATCAAGGCGGTGAGACCTCGCTTGCCCAGCGGCTCTCCCAGGGTCAACCGGTAAAGCAGTGCGAATACCGCAGGCAGAAGTCCCGCCGAACAGACAAAGCCGAGGGTCCCATAGAGGAAGAGCCACTCGAATAGATCAAGCGAGGGCGCAAACGCTAATAAGCCGGCGATAATCGACGCGCGCTCTCCGAGCTTTAGAATCCGGCAGGCCGCGAACACACCGCAAGGAAGCACAATTGTCACGAGCGCACAGATCAGCAGCGGATAGTGCTGAGGCAACGTCAGCAAGCCCGTTTTCAAGAAGGGGTAAGCCAGCAGAAAGATGTTCAAAGCTCCGGTGGCAAAAAAATCGCGTGCCGCTACACCGGCGTTCCATTGCGGATTGTAAAAGGGAATGAAGGGAAACTGCCGCAGGAGCAGATCCAGGCGGTACATGAAGCTGGGGTGATCGTCGCTGAAGATCAGCCGGCCATCCCAGGCGGAGAGAAAAAGACTCGCCATGACCAGAACGCAACCGGCGAAGACCGCAGCGGCCGGCACCGATCGCCGCGAAATATACCGCGCAGCAAAACAGCACAAAGCTGTCAGAAGGAAATAGCTCTGCCAGGAGAATGTCCGAGCGAAGTATACATAACTCCGGCCAAGGAAATCGCTGGCAATGAGCAGGAGAAAGCCTACCAGAAAGACCTCACCGCGCAGCTTCAGCTCAATCTCTCGCTTTCCCGAGATCCAGCGTGGCAGCATCAACCAAGAATAGAGCACGCCACTCGAAATAATCGCGCCGCGCCAAAGCTCCGCACCAACAAAAACGCAGCCGGCGATCTTGACCGGCCCGCTGATGAAACTGATCAGCGCCGCGGTGATCAACACCGAAAGCAGAACACCGGCAGCTTTATTCAGCGATTGGTTCAATCCTTTCTACGCCCCCGCCGGGATAGAGTTAACCAGATCAGGCCGCCGAGCAGACCGAGCGCGAGCGCTTTAGCACGGAGCAGGATCGCAACTCCCGCGGCCTCCCCTCTTGTCGCTCCGAGCCGCTGAAGGAAGAACACGAAAGCACCTTCTTGAATTCCGATGCCGCTTGGCGTCAGCGGGATGGCACTCACGACAAGAACGAGGGGGACGACGACGAATAGCTCGCCAACCGGCGCTTCCCACCAGCCGACCGCATTTGCGGCCACCTTGGTATTCAGAATCGCAATAGAATGAAAGACGAGTGAGACAAAGAACGTTTTAACAAAAAGCGCATAGTTTCCTCGCGCATATTCAAAGGCGACTTCAAGCTTGAGCATGGCGGCGCGCAGTTTCGACACGAACCCGCCTTCACCCCGGAGACACGCCCGGACGGCCGCATCGAATAACTGAAAGCCGATTCTCGTGAATGCCGCGCAGGCCAGCATGAGCGTTGCCAGGAAAACGAGCATCACCGGTATCTCGAAGCCTTTCACCTCGTTGCTACCGGCTATCAGAAAGAAAAATCCCAGGCTGGTCATCGCCAGCATGCCGGTAAACCGCTCCAGAAATGTTGCACTGAATGAGTCTTGGTGATTACCGAGCTCTTTTCCAAGCTGATAGCTCCGCACGAGATCTCCGCCGAGCGTCGACGGGCTTACAAGATTTACGAAATAGCCGAGGACATACAGCTTAAGCAGCTTACCCATCGGCGGGTTGATTCCGGCAGCACGCAGAAACATCCGCCACTTTATGCAACTGACCCAAAGGAGGAGAAACGAGATCGCAAACAGCAAGACCAGCTGCAGGAGATCAATCTCGAGAAAGATCTTGAAGACCTCCTGCGGCCCCGAATAGATGAGCACCCCGGCGAGCAGAATGACGGGAAGAATATAACGGAGGATTTTCATCTCGGCCCGTTCGATCCTAGAGACCGGGCTTCGTCATCGACATCAGATCAAGGATGCGGTCCAGCTCTTCTTTCGGAAGCACTTTCTTGCGTTCCGCGATCTGCCGCAACGACTCGCCGGAAGCGAATGCCTCCTTGGCCAGCTTCGCCGCAGCATCATAGCCGATTTTCGGCGCGAGTGAGGTGACGACCGTGATGTTCGCCTCGGCGAGCTCCTTGATCCGCTTCTCATTCGGCTTAATCCCGGCGACGCAACGCTTTGAAAAGTTCTCCCCGCTCGCTGACAGAAGCTCAATGCTTTGCAACAGATTGTGAGCCATCACCGGCATCATCACATTCAGCTCAAAGCTGCTGCCGAATGAGCCGCCGTATGCGACAGCGGCATCATTTCCGATAACCTGGGCGACGACCATCAGCATGGATTCGATGATCACCGGATTCACCTTTGCCGGCATAATCGAGGAGCCGGGCTGAACTTCGGGAAGGAACAACTCACCGAAACCGCATCGCGGACCGCTTCCCATCCACCGCAGATCGTTTCCGATCTTTGAAAAGCTGACCGCAATCGTCTTCAGCAATCCGCTCGCCTCAACGATCGCGTCCTTCGCTGCCTGCGCTTCGAAGTGATTCTTTGCTTCGAAGAACTGCAGACCACTGACTTTCGCCAGCCGTTGAATGACCTTCTCTGAAAATCCCTGCGGCGTGTTCACGCCCGTGCCGACCGCTGTGCCGCCAAGGGGGAGCTCCAGAAGGACCTCAAGCGCCCGGCCTGCCCGCCGAATAGCGTGCTCGATCTGAGCAGCATAACCGCTGAATTCCTGGCCGAGAGTGATCGGTGTCGCGTCCATGAGATGGGTGCGCCCGGTTTTGACGATGTTCGCGAACTCCGCGCTTTTTCCCGCAAGTGCGCTTTGCAGCTCTGTGAGCGAAGGAATGAGCCTTGTCGAAATCGCCAGTGCGGCGGCGATGTGAATCGCCGTTGGAATCACGTCATTCGAGCTCTGGCTCATATTGACGTGATCGTTCGGATGAACCGGCACCTCGCCCTTGGAAAGCTGTTTCGCCCGATACGCGATCACCTCGTTTGCATTCATGTTGCTCGAGGTGCCCGACCCCGTCTGAAAAACGTCGACGGGGAAATGCTGATCGAGCTTTCCGGCTTCGACTTCTTGTGCGGCCTCGATGATGAGACGATGGAACTCCGG
>CAYOAK010000242.1:0-4536 GCA_964401925.1 uncultured Bdellovibrionales bacterium
GCGGCAGCCCTCGGTGACAGGTGGCGCAGCCCACCGTCACGCGCGGCTCGGCACGGCCCGGGAGCTGGGCCAGCGTGGTGTGGTTCAGATGGTCGACCATGCGCAGCATCGCACGCGCTTTCAGCTTCGTCGGTTTGTCGTCCGATGCGAACACCACCACGATGGGCAGCTTCGCACTCGCGTTGAGGCGGCCGACTGGCTTAACGCAGCAGACTCTGCAATCGAGAGCGATTATCTTTTCGCCCACACAAAGCTTCAACTTGGAGCGGGTTACTCGCGCGAACAATTGACGGCGTATGTCCAGGGAGAGCACTTCCAGCTCTATGATCTTCCCGCGGCACCCGCAGCTGGACCTGGGGGCGCTTATGGCGCGGCCAATCACAATGAACACTCTCCAGGAGCGCTTTCCCTTAGGCAACTCTGGATCGGGTACGCGATCCCCTCAGAGAATCAAATGCTTGAACTCAAAGGCGGTAGATTTTTGTACGCAAACGGCAGCGAGTTCACGAACAAAAACGAGAGCCTTGAGGCGATAAAGAAACAGCGCATACACAACCGGCTGATCGGACCGTTCGAGTTTACCGCCGGCCGAAGCTTTGACGGCGGACAAATAAAATATTCGCGGCTCTCGGAGGGTGGAGTGGCGCTTTCGGCGTTTCGTCCGACGCAAGGTGGATTCGCTGCGAATATCACTGAGGAAATCGAAGATATAACAGTGATCGCTGCCGCCCTCTCGCCGAACCTCGGCGAGCGACGCGACTCGCAGTTATTCGCCTACTATTACGATGATAGTCGTGACACGGTGAAAACCGACAATCGGGCATTAGACCTTCGTCAGGCGGATGACGATGCGATTCAGATCATAACTTTGGGAGCTCACGATATCGAGTCGTTCCCGGTGGGAGACGCGTCGCTGCACGTGGTCGCATGGGGAGCATTTCAAGCTGGCGATTGGGGCGACCAGAAACATTCCGCTGCGGCATTTGCTCTCGAAGGCGGCGTACTGTGGAAAGATAGCTGGGCGAAGCCGAGGCTTCGTATTGGATACGATTGGTCCTCGGGAGATTCAAGCTCGGCGGACGACCGGCACGAAACGTTCTTTCAGATGCTTCCGACATCGAGACAATATGCCCTCACGCCTTTCTTCGATCAGATGAATATGGCCGACGCGTTCGTTCAAGCGCAGATTGCGCCGATAGACCGGCTCTCCGTCGGTGTGGAGCTCCATTTCCTCTCCGCCGCAAATGCGAACGATCTTTTGTATGCGGGTGGAGGCGCGAATCTGTCTCGCGGGCCGTTTGGCTTCACCGGAACGGAGCTTTCGCATTCGCGCCAGATCGGATGGCTCCCGCAAGTGACGATCGATTTCGCAGCTACGTCTTGGCTAAGTACAACACTGTTTCTGGGCCATCTTGTGAAAGGCGCAGCATTGGACAGCGCGGCCGAAAGAGATCTTACCTATGGATTTTGGGAGATGACTCTGAAGTTCTGAATCGGTGGTTTCCGGCCCGCTGTCCAGACGTTTCTATCGCCCAACCGGGCAGGGACTAATAAGAAGGACCCCTCAGCGGATCAGGTAATCTTAAGAATTCCGGGCTGTTGCTAGGAGATGGGAGCGCTCCTGTTTCCCCATGAAAGTGCCGATTAAATTAGATATCGAGCGCGTTGAGCGCTTACGGAAGCTGTACCAGGGATGAGTAGTACTCTCACCATTAATACGAACTTAGCGTCGCTCAACGCGCAGCGGCGTTTGGGGCAGAGTACTGCTTCTCTTCAGAAGAGCTTCGAGCGCCTCTCCTCCGGACTGAGAATCAATCGCCCGGGAGATGATGCCGCCGGTCTTGCGGTATCCGAATCACTTCGGACCGATGTTCGCGTCTTTTCAGTCGCCGCACGGAACGTCAACGACGGCATCAGCATGATTTCGATTGCCGGCGGAGCGCTCGATCAGCTTCATATCGTAGCGAACCGGATCACGGAGCTTGCAGAACAAGCTTCCAACGGAGTCTTAACAAAAACGCAGCGCCGGGCTCTTCATCAAGAGGCCCAAAATCTTCGCTCGGAGTACAACCGCATCGTCACGACAACCTCGTTCAACGGCAAGAAACTCCTCGAAACCACGGAGAGCTACACAGGCATTCAGGCAGGGTATGGTGATCAGAATACCTTGTTTGTTGACACCGCGAGCGGGATGGCCCGGGCGGCAGGCGACGGAACATTCTCTGCAAATCTCTCAACGAATACCGGAGGGGGCCTCTTCAATCTCTTCGGCAGTACTCTTGCGGACTTGAACGGGGACGGAGCGTTGGATGCGGTATTGTCGTTTCGCGGGAGCGGTACCTTATCAGTGCGTTTCGGCGTGGGGGACGGAACATTTGCCGGGGCGTTCAACTACTCCGCGTTCGGGGTTGCCGGGGCAACGGTTCTTGATATCAACGGCGACGGAAAGAGTGACATCTCATTCGGCACCGTGGCCGGAACGAACGGTGTGCTCCTCGGCAACGGCAACGGGACTTTTAAAGCCGCAATCAACACCAACGGCCTCACCGCAATCTCTGACATGGACGGCGACAACCTTCCCGATGCGATATCGTACGGCGGGCCGAATGCTTCCTTATTTCGCGGCAATGGCGACGGCACATTCCGCTACGCCGTTAGTTTGGCAGTCTCCGGCGGTAACTTGTCTTCCTACACCACAGGCGATGTAAACGGAGATGGAAGGCAAGATATCGTTTTCAGCACGACAGTCACGACTTCTGGAACGAACAGCACTGCGCTCTTTACCGGCCTCGGTGGAATGAACTTCAGTAATCCCACCTATCAACCGGTCGGCGTTCAGCCGGTCGGGGTCCTCCTTGCAGATTTAAACGGTGATGGTTTCGACGATATCGCGACCCGGATGAACCAAACACCGGGTATCACGGTGATGCTCAGCAACGGAGATGGAACGTTCCTGGCACGAAGACTCTACGACTCCGGGACGGCAGATATGACTGGTCTCGTGCTCGCAGATTTCGATGGAGACGGTAACTTTGACTTCGCTACCAACGACTCCGGTAACACCTCTCGTGTCCTTATGGGGAATGGAGATGGAACATTCCGAGCTTCGTTGTCCCATGGAATTACAGATACGAGTTCGAACTGCACAGTGACAGCCGGGGACCTCAACGGAGACGGCGTTGACGATTTATTTGTAACAACCTACACCGATTCGTTCTACAACGTCCTTATTTCGCAGACCTCCCAAGTCTCCACACTGGAAGGGTTCTCGCTCGTGACGCAGGATCGGGCATTGGATGCCCTTGATCTGATGGCGAATGTCCGAAGCCGCCTGAGCAGGGAAACCGCGACCCTCGGCGCCTTTGAAAGCCGGCTTGCTGTTGCATCTAAGGTGCTCATGCAGAGCCAAGAAGCGTATTCCGCTGCGGCCGCGCAGATACGTGAAGCGGATGTAGCCACTGAAAGCTCAGTCCTCGTGCGGTCAAACATTCTCCAGCAGGCCGGGGCGGCCATACTCGCCCAAGCCAATCAACAGCCCCAACTCGCATTGAGCCTGCTCGGAAGACTCTAGGTTGACGCCGAGATATCCGGCGAACCCCGGTTACTTCCGTGCCGGTTACTTCGGCAGAATGTTTGGCGTCCCCACGGCCGGGAGATATCCGGCGAACCCCGGTTACTTCCGTGCCGGTTACTTCGGTGGAATGTTTGGCGTCCCCACGGCCGGGAGATTTCCGGCGAACCCCGGTTACTTCCGTGCCGGTTACTTCCGTGCCGGTTACTTCGGTGCCGGTTACTTCGGCAGAATGTTTGGCGTCCCCACGGGGATTCGAACCCCGGTTACTTCCGTGAAAGGGAGGTGTCCTAGGCCTCTAGACGATGGGGACCGGCAAACTGACCTGCTGGTCAGCTTACTGAGAGCGGGGGATATAGACGAACTCGAAATCTGAAGTAAAGGGCCCGTATGCTTAACTCAGTTTTGGCGCCCGACGAGGCAGTTCAGGCGACCGGATTAATCCATAGGGTGTATCCCGGCTCAGCTGAGACCGTTTTCCTGCTCGTCCACGGAAGGACCGGAAATGCGTCGGTGATGTGGACCTTTTCCAAAGCGTTTGAGGCCCTCAAGCCGTTGACCATTGCCCCCCAGGCGCCCCACTCAGATCCGCTCGGGGGATTTTCTTGGTGGGTCATGCCCAACGTTCCTGGAAGCGAGAGCGCTCGAGTGAAGGTTAGCGCTCAGGAGCATCTTGCGGCCCTTCAGTCCCTGCAGAGCTTTATCATTGCTGCTTCGGATCATTACGGCTTCGAGCCGAAGCAGATCTGCGCAATGGGATTCAGTCAGGGAGCGGCGTTACTCTCGGGACTTTCATTGCTCGAGCCGCAGATGTTTCGCCACGTAGCGCTTCTCGCTGGATTTGTGCCGGAGTTTCTCTTCACTGATCCGGAGCTTAGAGCCCGAATCAATGCGAATGCGGCTGTACCGCGGCCAAATTATTTCATCGGACACGGACGGCAGGATGAGATGGCAACGATCGATCG
>CAYOAK010000242.1:4546-5533 GCA_964401925.1 uncultured Bdellovibrionales bacterium
GCGAGAGCCGGTGCGGAACGCCTTCGATCCGTCGGGCTATCCGTCTCAATGGTTGAGGAAGATGTGGGGCACAAAGTCGGCAGCGGTGCGCTCCGTGCGCTCGCAGAAATTTACTCAGCGCTTCCGTCAAAAGCGCCGGTCACCTAACCATCCTCGCAGTAGGAAGTATTCATTTATTGGATGATCGTCGAGAATGACGGTGCCCGAATCGCCGTGGCCCAGCGCCGCTTTCAGCGCGGGCTTGTTTAGGACGGCCGTAAACATCGCACGGCTATCGCCACCCCACTCTTCAAGATCCGCGCGGGCGGCAGACGGAAGGCGCGCCGACAGTGCATCTGCGTTCGGAAGCTGAAGCTCGCTCTCTGAGGCAAGAATGTGAAAACCCCACCCCTCCATCGAGTGAAATATTTGAACTGAGCGAAACTCTGCGCGCACGGCGTTTGCCACGGCGGTCATCGTCACACCCGGCCCCTCCGGAAACCATTGCTGCAGAATTCCGCCTGGGGTCAGCCGCTTCTTCAATGTCCGGTAGAACTCGCGAGAATAAAGTAAACCACTCTGCGATGCCTCGACCGGGGGAGGCGGATCGATCACCACCACATCAAACAGATCTGAGGTGCGACTGAGGTACCGCCGGCCATCGTCAACGATGATCTGTCCGCGGCCCGCACTGAGAATCTCATTCGCATCGGCGTGGAAGAACGGGAACGCCTTTGCAACGGAGGGAACCAGCTCAACGCCTTTTACCTCAATGCCCCAGCTCAGAGCGGATCGGAATGAAGTTCCCATGCCGAAGCAGATGATCAACGCGCGTTTGGGCGGATGTGAGAGAGTGGCGAGCGGCAGATGCGCCATCATCTTCGTAATCGGTGTGAGATGCGTGATGCCAACACCGTTGACATACAGGCGCTTCTCCATCCCCTCGCCGGTGGCAATGACCGTTGCTACGTGGTCTCGAAGAACGTGTGTATTTTTCTCGTAGATCGC
>CAYOAK010000243.1:0-4015 GCA_964401925.1 uncultured Bdellovibrionales bacterium
AATCTCTTATCTCCGGAATCTCCCGCGGAGGCCGATGCTCGGTGACGGCGTCGTGAAACGATCCGACGATGATCGGCACGATCCTCGGCAGGCTTTCGCCGTAGAGGGATGCCAGGTAGGGCAGCTGCAGCTCGAGCGAGTGCTCCCCTTTGTGAAGAATCTCTTCGCCGAGCAGACGCTCCGAGCCGCACAAGCGCAGAAACTTCTCGCAGAGTTCTCGATCCGTTCGAAACGTCCCGAGCGGGATCTCAAAATCCTTCTGCGAAAGAATGAATCGGCTCTTGCTCGGCTTGTGACAAGTCCCGATGAGCACGATCACGTCGGGCCGGTCCACCTCCTGAAGATAACGAAAGGTTGCGCCGTAGGTTTTCATCCCTCGCAAATAGTCGATATGCGGTGCCATCGCCGCCCGGATTCTCTTAGACTTCGGCCGCACCGTGACCTCGGCCGTTTCAAGATAATGCGAAATCTCGTCTCTCAATGCGTTCGCTTCCGGGGCATAAACTGCTCCAGCGAGTGCCGCGACTCGAATCGGTGAGTTCTGGTACTCGGTCAGGACACGTTGATACTCGAGCGCATAACGCTCGTTTTCGAGCAGGCAGAAATCATCCAGCTCCGAGAAAATCTTCTGCGTGATCTCCGGTGGGATCCCCTGCTCGCCTCCAATCCGCTCGAGCTCCGTCAGGGGAGTCGCACCATTTGCCGCAAGCAACAGCGAGCCGAAGTATGCCGGGATTACGGCGGGCTGCGGAGAAAGTCCGAGCGGGTCGCGCAGCACAAAAAAATGCTGTCCTTGGTACTCGAATGTCTGAATATCGATGAACTGGCGAAGCTTCGGGCCGCTCAAGTACCACCTTTTCCAAACAGTAAGATCGTCTTGTGCGGGCGGCCTTCGCGATCGAACGTGAACGAAATAGGCGCCTCGCCGGCCTCCGCGGTGCCTTTCGGAAGCGTGCCGACCAATGTCACGAGGTCCTCCAATGTGGGAGCGCTCTTCTTACCGGTCGCAGTCACAATATCCCGCGGGCGCAGTCCAAGTGTGTCGGAGGAACCGCTGATCCGGAAGCCATATCGCTTGCCGAACTGATCGACCGCATCCTGAGCGCTCACAGCACGGAGCTCAGTTTTCGCTTCAGCAACCTTTCCGCTGTTCAGCAGGACGTGGTGCACAAGGTCACTTTCGAAATCCTTGACCTCGCGGCCATTTGATTTCACCGACACGCGGAATCCGCCCTGCTCTTCGATGATCATCGGCTCCGGCTTCGGATTCGGAGTCGAGCCGCAGCCTGTAACGAGAAGCACCAAAATTCCAATTGCGAAAAATCTCATGCGAGCTGCCTCCTTCACGAGCTTAATGAATCGGACTCTTTTCTAACCGCATATCCGCAATCTGCACAGGAAGCACCGCCGCATCAGCGCCTTTTAGCTGCACGTGGTACTGCCCGGGCACCAAACCCCGAAATGCGCCCACGCCGTTGAGATCGGCCGGAACTTCCTTCAGCGGCGCAGCCGATGCTCGAAACGGAAAGCGGTACAGCTGAAGCACGTAACCGTTGAAGGGATCTCCGGCGCTCTTGAGATGAACTGTGAGATCCGCTTTCTCACCCGGCCCAAGGTCAATCTGAAATGTCTCATACAGATCGAAGCAGACTGCTTTTACCGTGTCTGGCTTGACTGTTTCTGGTTTTCCCGTTTCCGCGGAACCGATGCTCGGAAGGCCGATAACGAGTAGACAGACCAGCGCTCGGACAAAATTCATCATACCCAACCCTTCCGGTGAAAAAATGCGAGCAGTCCGCCTGCCACAACAGCCATCGCGAGGAGGGTAAGCGGGTAACCATACCTCCATGTCAGCTCCGGCATGTTGTACGGCGAAGCTGACGTGTCGAAATTCATTCCGTAAATTCCGGCGATGAAGGTCAATGGAATGAAGATCGTCGAGACGATGGTGAGAAAGCGCATTATCTCGTTCATCTTATTGCTGATGTTCGAGAGATAGATATTCATGAGATCGGAACAAAGCTCCCGATAGGTCTCCGAAAACTCAAGCAGTTGCGAACAGTGGTCGTAGCAATCCCGTAAGAACAGCTTTGTCTCGTCGCCGATGCGATCGTTCGTGTCCCGGATCATCGAGTTCACGATTTCGCGTAGCGGCCAGACCAATCGGCGAATCTGAACAACCTCCTGCTTTAACGTATGTGCCCGGCCCAAGGCGGCCGGGGCCGGCCGCTCGAGGATTTCGAGCTCGACCTGTTCGATCTCTTCACTTCGCTCGTCGAGAAGCGGGAAGTAGGAATCGATCACGGCATCGAGAAGCGCGTAAGCCAGGTAATCGACCCCTCGCGTTCGAATCTTCCCCTTGGATTTCCTCAGCCGCTCGCGGACCGGCCCGAACGGATCGCCTCCCGGCACGGCTTGAAATGTCACGAGCGTATTTCGCAGCAGAAACATTCCGAGCTGTTCGGTCTCGACACTCGCGCAGTGGCCGTTCTTATAAATTAGCATCCGAACGAGTATAAACAGCGAATCCGGATATTCCTCGAGTTTCGGCCGCTGCTCGTGCGCGGCAACGACGTCTTCGAGAGCGAGCGGATGGAGATGGAAGATTTCACCCAGCCGCTTGATCGTCTCTGCATCTCCGAGTCCGTCGACATTCAACCAGTGAAACTGATCTTCATCGAGATCTTGCAGCACCTTCAGATCCGTCACCGCTGATTCAACGAAGACGTTCTTATCGTAGGTGAAAAGATGAAGGACCGGATGCGGTGCCTCGGGCTGCGCAACGATCTGGCCCGGCGAGCTTCCAGGCACGGCGGCGCGTTTCTTACGCCGGCTGAGAAACCGCCGCCGCGGCTTCACAGATTTCTTTGACATTGCAGGTGCTTCTTCGGTCACATCACGGATGATGATTCATCCGTGATGCGAGGAGAAGAGGCCTTCACACTCCGCCGAGTATCTTTCCGAGAACTGCGGGAGCAGCAGTCGAGAAATTCTCGCCCAGCGTGTGGAACAAGCTCTTTTTTGCGCCCTCACCGGCAGCGGCGGTGCCCGATTGATAGCTTGAGGCGGTCCCGGCCGCCCGGACGCCGAGCACCCCTTCGACAAGGCTGAAGGCGAAATTCAGGAGTCGATCGAGGACGCGCTCGAGCAGTCCGTCGCCCAGTCCGGTCGTCCCGGTTCCGCGGGTCTCAAAAGCCGCTGGTGGACATAAGCAGGTAATTGCCAGATTGCCGCCCTGCGCGGCCCGCATGCCTTGCGTCCCTCCCATAGTAGAAACCGATGGGTTAAATAGGGATTTTACTAGGTCCCCGAAATCTGGGCTCCCGGGGCCGATCACCCCCGGACTGTTATAGCTCGTTCCGATCTGCATCCGTTTGTTCTCCTTGTAATTTAACTTCCACCGCTTTTATCGGAGAAACTGCGGAAATGTTTCCGCTCAAGGAACGGGAACGCACAGCCGATCATTCCTCCAAGGGCTTCTCCACGGAAGTGGGTCGTAAAGGGGAACCAAGGTTGTGACTAGGATCTTATTCATCGAAGAAGACGAGACAGCGTTCGAGATACGGAAGTGTATCGCTGCCGTCCTCGAAGGCATTCAGCCGCTCGAGATGTTCCAGGCAAAAGATGCGAGTGAAGCGCTTGAGCTCCTCGACGAAGTCTGCCCGGATGTCGTTGTCATCGAGCACGAAGAGCTCGCAGAGCGGGAGCTGTTTCTCGACGGCCTCACCAAAGAGCATCCGCCGATTCTCATCGACGGCGAGAAAGCACCCGGTGCGGCTCCTCAGGCGCGCAAAGGTGTCTCGTATCACCGGAAAGATTCATCGCTCGCGGGAATTCACGATCTGTTGAAAACAGCCCGTGCTCTCGCCTCCGTGGGCGGCGCTCGAACTGACATGCCCCAGTAGCATTTACTGCTCGGGTTCCTCCGCTCCGACTTGCACAAACTCACCCGAGATCTGGTGCAGCTGGAGCTTTGTCTCCTTCAGAACCTCTTTGCAGGCTTGGATCGCACTCA
>CAYOAK010000243.1:4025-5526 GCA_964401925.1 uncultured Bdellovibrionales bacterium
TCGCGGCACCAGCTCGTCAATCGAGAGCCGGTTTTCCTGCAGCTCCTGCGAGAGGAGCTCAAGCTTGCGGAAGTTCTCTTCAAAAATCTTCACTTTTTTCTCTGGCATATCTGCAAACCGGAACCCTCAATCATTCGCCTCGAGCCATTCGAGAATCGACTTCTAGGGCGTTTCAAGTAATCGTGTAGTGAACGACTAGGAATCGAGTATCTTCGCATCTCTCTTCCCATCGATAAACTCCAGGCTCACTTCGTCGTTCTTTTTGAGCTCTGCGGCACTTCGGACGAACGCGCCTCCCGCTTTCACAATGCTAAACCCCCGCTTCAGCTGAACCTCGGGGGAAGCCTCCGACACATGCGCGCTCAACCGGCTCAACTCACCGGTCTTTCGTTCTATCAGCAGCTCTGCAGCACGAGGAATTCCGCCCAGGCTGCTGATTTTTTCTTCGGCACGCTGCAGAACCCGCTCGCTGGCGAGCCGAAGGGTGCCGCCGATTCGCGTGACCCGCTCGACCGTCCGCTCGAAATGCCGAGTGCCTTGCGCATCGAGCTTTCCGACGAGGGTCGAGATCCGTTCGGAGGCACGTTCGACTGCCCGCACGGATCGTTGCAACAAAGCATCCGCCGCATGCTTCAGCTCCATCTCTGCCCGGCTAAGCGCCGCGTCACCGCCCGAGATGATGCGCTCAGAAAATCGGCGTAACTGGTCGCGAAGCTCAAGGACGAGGTCGGCCATGAAGTTTCCGATATCTCGCGGAACCCCAAAGGAGCGATGACTTACATCCTGCGCGGAGCAATGATCTTCCTGATGTCCGATAGCCGAGAGAACGGGTAGCGGCGCTAGACAGATCGCCTTCGCCACCTCATACGTATTGAACACAGCGAGATCGCCCGTGCTCCCTCCGCCCCGGAAGATCAGAATCGCGTCAAGATCGTCCCGGGCTGAAAGCAGCTCAAATCCCCGCAGGATCGACCGCCGGGCGTCCTTGCCTTGGACGGCGACCGGAACCCAGAAAAGCTCAAATCCGAAATGTGCCCGCTCTAAGGCTCCGCAAAAATCATGGATCACCGTTCCGCCGGCGCTCGTCAGGACACCGACCCGAGTCAGGAGACGAGGGAGGGGCAATTGCTTATTGCGATCGAAGATCCCTTCATCCTTCAGACGTTTGTTCGTCTTGTCCCGCTCGCCGAGTAATTTTGAAAGTGTGTACTCCGGAATCACTCGATTGATTCGCAGGGAGAGATTTCCGTTCTTCGAATTCAGCCCGATGCTCACGTGGAACATGACTTCAAGATCCGCTTCCAACTTAAATCCGTAGCCGGCGAGCTGCTCTTGCACCTGATCGATCCCGCTCCACATCACGCAGTTCACCGAGATTGTTCGATCGCCGGGATCATTCAGCGTCACGAACGCGCGGCCGTTTGCGAGCTTCACTGCGCTGATAACACCGTAGACCAACGCACCGCCGGCGAATGCTCGCTCGAGAGCACCCTTCGCAGTC
>CAYOAK010000244.1:0-5507 GCA_964401925.1 uncultured Bdellovibrionales bacterium
ATCGGCCTAGGGTGTGCGGTTCATCCACGAGACGCCAGGGGTGAACCGCGTTGTTCTCGATATCTCCTCAAAGCCGCCTGCGACAATTGAATGGGAGTAGCCGACCGTAAGGTGACGGTCTTCACTCACGAGCTGGATGGCCTCAGCTTCGAGATCCGCCGGCTCGAAACCCCGTTTCGTGAAGGACTGGAGCTTGAAACAGAGGTCGACGGCAAACTGCTCCGGGTGAGCGATAGACAGCTCGGTGAGGGGGAAGCGCTTCGACTTCTTGAAATCGAGATCCGTGCATTGCTTGAGATTCGCTGGCGCAATCGGGGCGGGTGCTGATGTTACTTGAGAAAGCGGATCAGCTCCCGGCCCATCTGAGCGAAGAATAGCTCGGGGTCGTCTTCTTTGACGATGTACTCGGAGACACCGGCTTCTTGAGCGTCTTTGAGATCCTCTTCGAGCCTGGAGGTGGAGAGGAGGAGGATAGGGGGACAAAGCTCTCGCCACTTGGCCCGGGCGGAGCGGATGAAATGCGTGCCACGTCCATCTCCGAGATTCAGATCGGCAATGATCAGATTCGGCGTCTCTCCCGCGAATGAATCAAGAAATCGCAGCGCTTCACCCAGTGACCCGAGCTCGACCGTCGGATTATCCTTCCCGGATTTCCGAACCGCCCGCCGGACGAGCAGACGATGCGCCGGATTGTCGTCAACAAGCAGGATCATGTGCGAGCGTGCCCTCTTTTTGTGACGCTGCTGCGGCGACCGTAGTAAGGTTCGGTTCCTCGCGGAAGAGCGGCAAGGTCACCCGGAATGTGCTCCCCACACCTTCTTTCGATTCGACGGAGACCTGTCCGCCACCCTTCTCGACGATCTTCTTTACAGAAGCCAGACCGATTCCACTCCCTTCAATCTCCGAAGAGTGTGCCCGGTGATACGGCCGGAACACATCTTTGACCTTTCCTTCGGGGATGCCGCGGCCATTGTCCTCGACCTCGATTCGGGTGAGCTCGTGCGAGGCTTCTTTCGCTGTGATTCTCACCTGCAACGGGCGCGAGGGGTCACGGTACTTAATCGCGTTTCCGATCAGATTCGAAAACACTTGGTAGAACCGCACAGGGTCTCCGCGAACGATCGGAAGATCCTCGGGAGCGGAGATTGTCGATGCCGTCGTGCGAATCTGTTCAGTGAAATCCTGCAAAACCGACTTCAGGACGTCGTTCAGCGGCACAGCCTGATTGACCCCGTCTCGAATCGATATAGCGGAATATTCGATAACGCTGGAAACCAGCTTCTCGAGACGATGCGCCGCCTCGCAGATGTAACTAACGAGCTGATCCCCGTCGGGGCCCAGCTTTTCTCCGAAGTCTTCCTTCAGTGCGGCAACCATCCCCTTGATTGTGAAGATCGGGGCCTTGAGGTCGTGGGACACCATGTAGGAGAAGTCGCTCAAATCCTGATTCTGTTGCTCGAGCTGCTTGCGTTGACGGATCGATTCGGTCACATCGATCGTGACGCAGAGCAGTCCAAGAACCTGATCCCCTTCATCGAAGATCGGAACAAACCGGGTGTCCAGCCAGAGGCGGAGGCCGCTGCGATGTCGCACCTGATATTGAAGCTGGAAATCCTCGCCGAGCTTGCTGACTTGTTTTGCACGGGCGTACTTGTTTCGATCTTCGTCGACTGCGATCTCTTCGAAGATATCTCCATCGCTCGAATAGAAATCCTCCGGAGCGTAGCCCGTCAAAACCTCAGAGTAAGGACTGACAAATCGAATTCGAGTGTTCTCATCGTAGACGACGACGGCCGCCGCGAGATTTGTCGTGAGGACATCGTAGCGGCCCTGCAGGTTGCGCGAGATCATATCGACTCGCTCGAGCAGTTCCGGAAGCGATCCCGGTGTGGTCACTCCGCCCTCGAGCATCTGCAGTGTCTCTTGCAGCCGGTCGCGGAGTGGAGATGGGATCGAAGGCTCAAGCGGCTGCTTGGAGTACCTTCCCAGAAAGAAGGCAATTGCGGCCGTCACGCCGAGAATCAAGACAGCCAGCGTGAGTATCACTTACCCTCCGTCTGGTAGAGAGCGAGCTCCTTCTCATACTGCGCCTGCAGGTCCTCACAAAATCCGACGTAGGACTCCTCTGACAAGCTGAACCGGCCGAGCAGAGGAAGTACAGCTTGACGCGAATGCTTTCCAAAGGAGCGAAGCGGAGGGGCATGCCCGAGCAGATTGGCGTGTGAAATGAGATCGGCGGTGTGAACAAGCGTGGGCAGAGACGGCCGGCTCTCCTCTGGAATCGGCTCGTGGTGCAACGCGATGGTCTCGATAATTCGGGCCGGGAAATGCCACTCCTCGGCGACGTATTTCCCAACTTCGACGTGATTTACTTCGAAGACCACTTCCTCCGCCTCGATGAAGTTCTTTTCACCGCCGGCGACGATCTGCAGCACTTTGTCGTATCGATTTCCTCCGCGCCGGATCATCACGAGTTTCCCAACATCGTGAAGTAATCCGGCTAGGAATGCCTCACTTGTAGAGAGGTGAGTCGTCGAGCGAGCGAGCAATCGTGATGCGATCGCGGTCGCGACGGAATTACCCCAAAGCTGCTCCCGGACCGAGCTTGCGGTGTTCAGCAAGCTACGCAGCATCGTTGCAGATAGAAGACCCCGAAGCTCGTCGAGCCCGATGTTTGCAACGGCTTTTTCAATATCATTGGCGGCGTTCCCACGGAAAAAATAAACGGAGTTCGCCACACGGATCACCCGAGCGCTCAGTGCTTCGTCGCTTTCGATTACATGGACGAAATCATCCGCTTTCGCTTGCGGATCGCTCGAAAGCTCGAACGCGCGTGCGGCCTGCGCCGGCATCATCTCGAGCTCGCGAATCCCAAGGATGTTCTTAATTCGCTCTGCGGTGGCTGGAGAGGTGCGCCGAAGCACACGCTCCTTATCTGGCGTTCCACCCGGCTTCGAGAGGAGCTTCCCAAAGAAACCCATAATGTCCTTTCGTCTCGAGCTGTATTGAGCGTTGACAGCTCCGCATCCTCAAACGTCTCGCACTCTTCAGATGCGCCGACCTCGTTCTGAGGAGGCACTCCCCGGATCTCCGCGCTTCCCTGCAAAGAGCCCACTTTGCTCTTCGGCCCTTCGAAATCTTTTCTTAAGCGTTACAGGAGATTATGCGGGCGCTGCAGCGGTTTTCGAGACGATTCGAGATCTCGACGAATTCTGATAAGTATCGTGCCGTTATGTGGCTTTTCCGTTCCCGCCGTCAGTATCTCCTCTGCACCCGCTGCCGTTGCACCTTCTACCTGACCCCGATCGAGGTCCGATTCCATGATGAGCGGAAGCTGATACCGAAGAACCTCTGTCGCAGCTGCCTAGCGCGTGAGAGGGAAGAAGCAGAGTTTCAGCGCCCAAGAGTTTCAAACGCGTAACAACAAAACATGGGAAAGACCCGGAAGCGCTTCGTCACCGCTCGACGGCCGGCGGAGGGGGAGGACCAACACTGGCTCGGCCACGGTATCGATGGGCAGGATGCGCTCCTCTTCGATCTCGATCCCTATCTCTACGCCGCGGACCCCATCATCTGCCGCATCGCGCAACAAGTTGCCCACTCGGCGCCTGATCGAGCAAAGTCTGAACCGAACGAACGCCCGAAAGCCGCGTTGCTTCTTGGGTACGACTTAAACCCATGGACTGTCGGCTTTCTCTCGGAGAGATTCGATGTCGCGCTTGTCACTGAGTATGTCGACCCGATCGTGGAAGAGACGGCGGATCAATTTGACGCGCTGCTTGTCGACGAAGAGGAGTTCTTCAATCTCGAGCCGGTCTTCGATTTCATCCTTCGATTCGAATGCTCGAAGGGTCTCGATCCCGAGCTAATGTCCCGTGTGCAGAAGTGCGCAGAACTCTTGATTTGCGGCGGAGTCGCCCTCTTTCCAACGCTCGCCTCCGGCCCGTCGAAGGAGCACGAGGCGGGATGGCTTGAGAAAACATTGGGATTCCGGGAATTTTCGAAGGTCGAAACAGAGCGTGTGAAGCTGAGCGATCTGAGCGCGCTCCCGGATTTCGGAGTGGGCGATTTCGCAAAGCGGCATCGTGCGTTCTACGGCAAGGAAGCACGGGACCTTTGCTTGAAGCGGATCTATGAGCGTGATTTTCAATCCGTGATTTCGAGCCCGGACGACGAGTTGGAACTGATTATCGGCTGGCGATAGCGGTTGCGCTGTCGATGGAGTGAGGTCTGAACCTTCGGAGAACCGTGCTGATTGTGCGGACTATCCCGATCACTTGTGGCGTAGCCAATTGTCCAGGCTTTTAAAGCTACAGCCGAGGAGGCGGGCGGCCTGCGACTTATTGTTGTTTGAGCGCTCCATCGCCTCAACAGCAAGCAGATAGCGTACCGCTTCCAGGGTGAGATCTGTGTCGGCGACCTGTTTCAACGCCGTTGCGAACTCCATGCGGCCGGCCGGCAGCGCAACCGCGTGAGAAGGAAGTTCGTGAGTCGTCTCCATTCCGGCGAGACGATCTGCGACAAAAGTAGCGAAATCGCCGTCGCCGAGGACGTAAAAGGCCTCGACGAGGTTCTCGAGCTCGCGGATGTTCCCAGGCCAGCTGTACCGCTTGAGAAATGCAACCGTGGTTTCATCGACAGGCGGGATCGCGCCTCCGGACGGGGCATGTTTCGCCAGCATGTGCTCGAGCAGATGCGGCATGTCCTCGATCCTTCTACGCAACGGGGGAAGGTTCAGAGAGATCACCGCCAGCCGGTGAAAGAGGTCCCTCCGAAACCGCTTCGCGTCAACCTCCCGGGCGAGGTCGCGATTGGTCGCGGCGATGACGCGCACGTTTGCACGCATTGTGCGCGTGCTTCCCACCCGCTGATACTCCCCGGTCTGACTGAACACGAGAAGTTTCGCCTGCGAGGCATCGTCAATCTCTCCGATTTCATCGAAGAAGATCGTGCCGCCTTCCGCCACTTCGATGAAGCCCTTCGAGTCCGATACGGCACCGGTGTACGCCCCGCGTACGTGGCCGAAGAGCCGGGCCGCCATCAACGGATCGCCCATGGCGGCCATGTCCACACGGACGAATGGCGCTTGCTTCCGATGGGAGAGGAGATGAATCTGTCTTGCGACGAGATCCTTGCCCACTCCCGTCTCGCCGGTAATCAGAACCCGGCAATTGCTTCGCGCGATTCGCTGCAACTGGCCCTGCACCTTGTGCCATGCGGGGCTCAGCCCTCCAATGATCTCTACTTGATCACCTTCGACGGGAGGAACTCCTTCAACCACCAACTCTAGCCCTTTTTCCATTGTCGCACCTCCCTGAGGGCGCGCCTCAAGGAGATGATCGAACGGAGTCTGGGCGAAAACCTAAGACCTCACTGTCCATCAACCGGCACAGACCGGCTGAGACAGTGAAAGAGCGAATACTCAGTGATGGGGGGAAAGTTCAGCTGTGGAGAATATCAGAAGCCCGAATAAATCATAGCCGTGCGAGCCCTTTTTGAGGTTTGCC
>CAYOAK010000245.1:0-5503 GCA_964401925.1 uncultured Bdellovibrionales bacterium
CCGAAAATGAGAAAGGCGGAGTGCTTTTCAATTCGGGCCAGGTGTTTCAGGGGCTCAAGTCAACGGTCGACAATCTCGAGAACACTGGCGACGACGGATTCAACCGGCTTGCCGAACGATTCGTAAAGGGTCTCGTAGCGAAGCTTCCGACTCCACCGGGGAAAGAAGTCAGCGAAGCGACCGAAGTACACATAACTGCAGTTGATGTCCGGGGGTTGGAGGAAGGCCGATTCGAAGTTTGCGTCAACGGCACGCCAAACTCCTTAGCCACGCTGCTCATCAACCGGACTCGTTCGACACTGCGCGCAATCAATCCGTCCCGGTACTGCGGAGCTTACCTGCTCAGCGGCCTCATTCAGCCAAACACAAAGGTTACTGCAGAGCTTCGCTCGGCTTACGGGAACTCAGTCCAGAAGGATCTTCCGGTGGAACCATTTCTCATATGCGACCCCACCGGGGTCGTGAAATCGGTGGCGGGAGGAAGGCTTGCGGTGAGCTGCGACTCATCTGAACAGTCCTGCCGTGAGCGTTTGCCCCAGTGCAAGAAGGCAAAGCTTTGGGTTTACAGAAGTGAAGGCACCGCCGGCCCCTTCCGCAAGGCAGGATTTATTCTGCCCGACAAGGGATGGAGCGGCCCTGTCCAGACTACTCCCTTGGTCATCCTTGCCGAATCACCCAACGGCGGCTCATCAAATCCCGTCGAACTGCTAAGCAAATGATCCCTATGAAAGCTGAACTGAGAGTCCTCTTCGTCCTTTCGATTTTTGTTCTTACGGGATGTGCGGGAGCGTTTAAGCAAAACGTGGATTTCAATCCGGACGAGCCGTTACGGGTCGCCGTGCTTCCCTTCGTGCAGATTGACGACAAAGGCGAAATCTCGAATGACGAAGGTCGGCTGATACTTGATAACCTCGCACTCGTTTCATCAAAGGTAGAGCAGACTCCCCCGCAGATCGTTCGAAAGCAAACGCTGGTCGAGCTGGGAAAGACGAAGCTCGACCTCATCTCTACCGCGTTGATCGATATCGATCTTCCGCATCGAGGTTTCAATACGGTTGATGGCAAGATCGATTTGAAAAAGCTTATGGCAGCGAGCCCGAGAGAGCTCTGCGGAACTTTCCTGGGCTGTGATGCGGTGCTGTATGGGACGATTACGGAATGGGATCGCAGCTATTACGGAATCCAAAGCGTGAACTCGGTCGGCATCTCCCTCAAGCTCGTCGCAGCGAAAGATGGGAAAGTCCTCTTCTCTGCTTCCGGTGAAGATTCTGAGAGCCGAGGCTTGACGAAAGGTCCGACCGGATTCTCGTCGATCGTTCTTGAGCCGATCCGAGGACTCGATTCGGAGATCATCGCTGATCTTTCCCGCTCGGTGGTTCAGAAACTTATCGCACCTCTTCGCGCGGATCGCCGTCCGGCGTTTCTAGAAGAGGCTCCTCCCGCAGTCTATGCAGCAGCTCACGACGGTCCGATCCGTCAGGGACGCCCGTTGATCGTCGTGATGGCCGCAAGCGAACATCAAAGCGCCGCTTTTTCTGTTGGTGACGGGATCAGCCAGATTCCAATGATTGAGCGTGAACCAGGCCATTACTATGGGGAATATTGGCCGGTGAGCACCGATCAGTTCTCGAACGCGGCGGTAACAGTGTCGGTGACTGACAAATTCGGGAGAAGCACCAGTGAAAGAATCGACGGCGTGGCGATCAGCTATTCGGCAACCGATCGGTAGCAGCACTCGATGTCCAAGCTTCTCCTCCAACTACTCACAATTCTCGTTACAGTATTTTGTTGCGGCTGCACCGAAATCAAAATCCACTCCAGCCTTGGAAGGGAGCGGGCACCTGCGTTTGAGCTTCGGGGAATCGACGGAGCGATGCATGCACTGGAGGACTACCGCGGAACGCCGGTACTCGTTCATTTCTGGGCTCCAAGCTGCACCACCTGTGGGCCAGAGCTTCGCGCCCTTGATGAGCTCCAGAGGGAGATGAAAGACCGGTTGATCGTCCTCGCGATAGGAGGGTTTGCAAGTGCGAGCGAGATCAAGCGCTACGCTTCCGACCACTCTTTGACTCTGCCGGTCTTGATCGATGAACGTAAGACGGTGCTGGTGAGGTATGGTGTGCACCTGCTTCCGATGACGTTTGTCGTCGACGCGAAAGGATTCTATGTGCCGCTCGAGGATCCGAACGGAGGAGACAAGAGCGATCGATTCAAAGGTCCCCGGGGCTGGAACTCCGAGCGTGTTGTTCAAAGCATCGAACGCCTTTCGGCCGGAAGCCGGTTCTAAACGTCTCCGCTTTTTGCGGCAGATCTAGCGCTGCTTTTTCGCCTTGGACGCCGAGCTTCTTTTCGCTTCCGCGCCGTTCCAGATCGTATAAAAGCTCTCGCGAAAATGCTGGGCCAATTCGTCAGACGTCAGCAGGAATGAAATCTTCCGTTTTCCCCACGGTGTCATCGAAACTTTGTTGCGAAAGATATTGATATTCTGGAGCACTGGAAAATTGACGTAGAGCAGATGCTCTTGCCGGCGATCTGCGTAGTAGCTTCTTACCTGTTCCGGCACGATCCCTTTCAGCTTGAACCCGCGGCTTAACCTCTCGCGCTCGTAGGAGCTGTAGAGTGGATAGATCTCACGTTGGACCTCGGGATTCGGGTGATAGAACGCGAAGAAGAGAAACTCGTCCCCTTTCTCCCCCTCCTCTATCAATTGATAGAGCATAGAATGAAATCCGTTAATGCCTTCGAAGACCTCGGCGGCTTGCCTTTCGAACGGCTGATAGAGAGAGAGGAGTTGCGGGAGGAGCGTGTTCAACCTCTCCTGCTTCTCCTCAATGATTCGAGAGAATGTTTTCGGGTGAGTCGCTTGGAAGTAGCGGATCTTCCCCCTTCTGACGAAGGTAACAAAGCCGTTCTCAATCAGCTTCGTCAGCGTGAGGTGAACGACCGAGTTCTGCAGACCCGTCTCGCGAATAATAGGAGAGGCTTTCG
This sequence comes from uncultured Bdellovibrionales bacterium, assembly GCA_964401925.1. Lineage (GTDB taxonomy): Bacteria > Bdellovibrionota_C > UBA2361 > SZUA-149 > JADYYL01 > CAYOAK01. The sequence continues at coordinate 2,989 of CAYOAK010000245.1, forward strand.
CCGTGCCAAGCCGCAGCACGGCGAGATATACCCGGCTTTCCGCCGGAGTCATTCCAACCTCTTGGAGAATATCGAGATCCATCAGTAATGAACTTAGTATCTATTACTGGATACCAAACTTTCTTATTGTCGAATACCTGCCATAAGGCAGCTGCACCTCAATAAAAGGCCCCCTATGCAGCTTTGGAAGACCCTCATTCTCGGACTTTCTCTCTGCGCCGTTGGACAATGCTTTGCTGAAGAGAAGATAAAGATCGGGGTTGCCGTACCACTCTCTGGTGTCGGGGCTGCCTATGGAACCGACATCAAAAATGCTTTGGTCTTTGCCAATCAGAGGATCGCGAGTTCGGCGTACGAGCTGATTATCGAAGACGATCAATGTCTGGATCGTGAGGCGGTCGCTGTCGCACATAAGCTTATCGACCTCGACAAAGTGAAATACGCCCTCGGCTTCGGATGCAGCGGAACTGTGCTCGCCTCTGCTCCCGTTTACGAAGCAGCGAAGGTTCCAGTAATCGCGTCAGGCGCCGGAGCGCCGGCGATTACCTTCGCGGGAGATTATATTTTTCGAACGAAGCCAAGTCTCAACATCGCTGCAGAGCTGCTTGCAAAAGAGTTTGCCTCCAAGTTCAAGAAGGTTGCTGCCATCACCGAGGAGACGGCTTACTGCCAGGGTCTCATCAGTGCGATTACCACCTCGTCAGCCAAGCTGAATGTGGAGGTGCTCAATGAGAACTATCTTCCGGGAACCGAAGATTTTCGAACGCTCCTCCTCAAGCTGAGAGCAAAGGGCGTAGAGGCGATCTTCCTGAATCCGCAAGGCGAGCCCGGGATGATCACTCTCTTCAAACAGTTCCGGGCGCTTGACTGGAAGGTTCCGGTCTATGGCACGTTCTCGCCCGGGAGCCCGGCGTTCATCTCCGCTTTCGGCGAGCAAGCCGATGGCATCGTTTACGCGGATTTGCAGTTTAATGATGCGATGTTGAACGAGGAAGGGCGACAGCTCTACGCAGAATTTGAAAAGGAGTATGGAAAAGCGAAAAGCGCCGAGCACTTTGGCGCACTGAGCTTAGTATCCTTCAGCGCGCTTCATGAGGCGATCAAGAGTGGAAAGGATGTGAAGTCCTACCTCTATGAACATAAGTTCACCGACCTTGTTCCGGGGTACTCGTTCGATTCGAACGGTGATGTTGTCAGCGACAAAGTGACCTACGTTCTTAAGACACTGAAGCACGCGACTCCTGTCGCTTATTGATCCGGGGAGTGATTCATCAGAGATTTTGCTTGAATTACTCGGCCTGCTCGATTATTATCGATGCATCTCTTCAAACTCATTTTAATGGAGGCGCATATGATTGTTCTCAATCAAAAGTATTCTGCGTGTAAGCGCGCCTCTACATCCCTCATCCGGAAGTAATTTAGCGGCGATAACGTCACGAGCAGTCCTCACTGGTCTGCCTTTACGTTGTTCTGTCCGGCGTTCCTGCACGTTCCATTTAGTAATTCATCATTAGAGTTTTATGCGCAGGAATTCATTGCGACGTTCGGCTGTTGCGGATCAACGGATAGACGGTGCCCTTTACGATTCGGGAGCACCGGATGCACATTATCGAATCTGTAAAATCCTCGGTGCTGAAGTCCGAGTTTGGGGCGCCGCGGCAAGTCGTGCATTAAACCGTGAGGTGACGGTGGCGCTTCGCGCTGTCATTAAGCGGGTTGACCCGGCACTGCCCATTGCGTTGATGGCCGACCATCATCCGGCAGAGCACGGCGTCGTCGGCTCCGTAATTCCGAGCGACGACAGGCTTGTCCCCGATCTCATCGGCTCCGACTGTGGGTGTGGAGTCCTTGCACGTCGTCTCCGGACTTCCGGCGAAGACCTGGGAATAGAGGCGCTTCGTAAGCTTTTTGACGGTGTGCGCAGAGCAGTCCCTGTCGGCACTGCCCAGAATAAGCAGGTTGATTCTCATATTGAGGAGCTTGAGATCTGGAACGATCTGAGGAAGGCGCCATTTGTTTCACCTCATGAACTCAGGCGGCTCCGCTATCAACTCGGCTCATTGGGAGGCGGGAATCATTTCATTGAGCTTGCGGAGGACTCTGCGAATCAGATCTGGCTGCTTGTCCATACCGGCTCGCGTTATCTTGGAGGTCTTCTGAACAGTTATTTCCGAGGCCGAGACATTCCTTTGGGAACAGATGAAGCAGAGTCGTTCTTGCGATCGCAAGATTCTGTGCTCGAGTTCGCGAGACAAAGTCGTAGAGAGATCGCCGATCGAGCTGTTCAATGTATGGAAACCATCGGCTTCGGAGAATGTATCGAATCCCAGGAAGAGATCGACCTCGCCCACAATTTTATCGAGCTCGACATCACTGACTCGCCGATCGCAATTCATCGAAAGGGTGCTTGCAGCGCGCGCGAGGGGGAGCACGGGGTGATTCCCGGAAGCATGGGGGTCGGCTCCTATCTGGTTGAGGGGCGTGGAAGCTCTGCAAGCTACCGTTCGTCTTCCCA
>CAYOAK010000246.1:0-5488 GCA_964401925.1 uncultured Bdellovibrionales bacterium
CACACCGAGTGGCTGCCGAGTTTCAACTGGCGACGTGATTGGTCTATGGCGGACGGGGACGTCCGCGGTCCCAGTAATGCCCCTTTCTCTAACGTGACGCCCCCTTTTCACGGGGTGGGGTTCTTAGGGCAGGATCCGATCGCGGAGTGAATCGGGAACCAGCGGACAAAGAGCCGGGGGAGTCTTAAAGATCTTCCTCCGGACTTTCGCGACCAGATCGTAGACAAAGTCACGAAAGGGCCGCGGGAAAACCGACATGAGAGCCGCGGCCGCGCGAGTCCACCCAGGCAATATTCGAAGCACTGCAATGACGGCTGCCGATCGTACCAGCACTTGGTCCGGAAGCTTGAACAGCACGACACTATCCGGAAGATTCCGCCGGATCTCCTCCGGGATAAGGCTTTGGGCGGTTTCCCCTTGAATGGGTGCGAACTGAAAGGCTCCGGTCTCGTCTCGCTTGATGACGAAGGTGACGAAGCCATGACAGAGGGCGCATTCGCCATCAAAAAAAATCGTCGGCCGTTCATTCATGCGAACTCTTCGAGGACGGATCCGAGAAGCTCAATACCCTCACCTACCTCGCTGGGGGTAACATTAAGCGCCGGTAAGAATCTAATCACGGTTGCGCCGGAAGGCACGGCCAGGAGGCCATTTTTCAGCAGTCTCAGGATCATTATCTGCGCCGGCGTAAGCTTCTCATCCTTAAAGCCCGGAGCGTCAGCACGCAGTTCCAACCCAAGGATGAGACCATAACCGCGGACGGCCGAGAGCAATCCGGGAAAACGAGCGATCAAGTTCCGGAGCCCTTGCTCTAACTCACCGCCGGTGTTCCGTGCGTTGTCCTGAAGCTTCTCCTCCTCGATCACATCCAGAACAGCGTTCGCCACAGCCGATCCGAGCGGCGTTGCACCGAAAGTCGTGCCGTGACTTCCGGGACCCAGCAGTTCGATATGCGGCTCCCGGACCCAAAATCCTCCGAAGGGAAAGCCGCCGCCGACGGACTTGGCAAACGATATCGCATCGGGTTTGAAGCTTACTCCTCCCGGCACACCCTCCAGAATTCGCTCGAAGCTCTGAAACCGCCCGGTGCGGAAATGACCGCATTGGACCGCGTCCATCATCAGAAGCAATCCTCGCGAATCGCAGAGCTTTCGAAGCCCAAGCAGAAACTCGGGTGTGGCGGGCGTGATTCCCCCTTCGCCTTGAATTCCTTCGATCAGAATCGCTGCGGTCTGTGGAGTGATCGCGGATTCGAAGGCGGCTAGATCGTTGAATGGAATATGCGGGAAGCCCGGGATGATCGGCGCGAAACCCGCTTTGATTTTCTCCTGACCGGTCGCAGCAATTCCGGCCAATGTGCGGCCGTGAAACGAGTTCACTGCGGTAATGACTTCGTAACGGCCGGATTGCTGCCCGGATCGCCGGGCGAGCTTATAGAGTCCGTCGTTTGCCTCAGCGCCGCTATTGGCGAAGAAGCAACGTCCGGCGCCGAAATATTTCAGGAGCCGCTCGGCCAAGCGAATTCCCGGCTCGGTGTAATACAGATTCGAAACGTGAATGAGCGTCTCAGCTTGTTTTGTGAGGGCCTCGGTGATTCTGGGATGCGCATGTCCGATGGACGTGACTGCGATTCCACCCGCCAGATCGAGATAACGCTTTCCGGTTGTGTCCCAGAGATGACGGCCGGAGCCCCGGACAAAGGCGACGGGAAAGCGTGCGTAGACACTGAGAAGACTCTGTTTTTCACGGAGCTGCAGCTCTTCAAGGGTCGGGCTCTTCGTATCCATCGCAATAGAACTTTAGTGAAGAATCTGCTTCGAACCAAGTTTTTCAGCGAGTCAGTTCGTAAAGAGGGTCGCAAAAGGGGCCGATTTTCACTCCGGCTGCAGAGAGGCCGGTGTGCAGAAACGCCGGATTTTCGAGCCGGAAGCACCCTCTGGACGTGAGAAGGTGCCTTCTTGAGGTAGTTCTATGAATCCTTCCGAACCGAAGAAAAATCCGAGAAAACGTTCGATGACGAGCGTTGCCCTTAACTGGCTGACCGAGCGCATGCGTAGGGCTGAGGAGCTCAAACAGGCGGTCTCCAGCGGGACCTACAAGGTCCCCACAGCCGAAGTGGCGCGCAAGCTCGTAACGCCCGAAGAGGATCAGCCGACCGTCTGAAGCGCCGCCGTTGCGACCGCACTTACCGAGGGGTCGGCCGCTTCGACGACATTTTGGAAACCGGCAGCGCGAGCATGAGCCGCACTTTTCGCACCGGTGACGATCACCGGCGCTTGGCGAATCTTTTCGAAGAGCCCTTCAATCCGTTGCGCGGTAACAGCGAAGCTTTCAGCTGCGAGCGCATTCATGAATATCAGCGCGGACAGTGCTCTAAGCTTCGGCTCCTCGTCCCGAATACGCTCCTCGAGGCCTGAATGAGCACGCGATCGATAGACGACAAACTCGCTCGCGCGATCACGCGGGAGAGCATCCAGCAGATCGGGCCCGGCTGTGTCCCCTTTCAAAAAGAGAACCCTGCCCGAACCCGAAAGCTGTTGAGAGAGAAATACACCGAGCGCTCGGGCGGTGGGTGCCGGCGAGAGCATTATCTTTTCCATCCCCAGACGCCGCACGGCGGCGGCGGTGCCCTCACCGACGACGGCAACCCGGGCGCGTTTCAGTCGTTGAATTAACTCTGGACTCGTTCCCTCTAGAGCTCGGACAGCATTCCCACTGGTAAATGCGAGTATGTCGTCCGAACCCAAAGCCTCGATCGCAGAGAGCACCTCGCCAGCGAGATCCGGAGGTTCAATCTCAATAGCGGGTATCTCAAGCTCTTAAACACCGCCGTTTTTCAGCACCGTGCTGAGCGCCGCCGCTTGATGCTCGGCGCGGGTGTTAAGAATCAGTGGGCGGGCGCTTAGCTCTCCGCTCACAATTCGATCGCTGAAAATAGCTCGGCACGGAGATCGTCGATCCCCAATCGATCGTTACTGCTCGTCTGGAATATTCGATGTTCGGCAATTCCGCTCTGGGCTGAGAGCTGCTGCGTCACCTTGGCGCGCGCCGCTCGTTTGACCTGATCGATCTTTGTGACAATGAGCCAGCGTTCGGCGTTCATCTTACTGGAGAAGAAGAAGCGCTCGTCATCGGTCAGCTCCCGGCGCGCATCCTGAAGGACTAATACGAGCCGGAGCGAAGGACGGTTAAATAGATAGCCGCCGATCTCTTGACCCCAATCGATCTGCTCGCCTTTTGTCACTTTGGCGTATCCATATCCCGGTAGATCGACGATCCGGCATTCCCGATCCTGACCCCCGGATCGAAACTCCGCGGAGAAAAAATTGATCATCCGGGTCACCCCCGGGGTGCGGCCAACACGGGCGAGGCCGCGGCGCCCGAGCAACGTATTCAACAACGATGATTTTCCGACATTCGATCGTCCGGCAATCGCGATCTCCGGTAGCCCGGGAGGCGGCAGGAGAGAGAGCTTCGGATATGAGGCTTCGAAGTCGGCGCGAAGGCAGACGACCTGATCGTCAGCGGCATCTTCAGACACGCTGGACGATGCCACGGAGGACATATTGGAGAATTCCACCGTTTTCATAGTAATCAACTTCAACCGGAGTATCGATTCGAAGTGTTACCGGAACAGCGAGCTTTTCTCCATCGGCCCGCGTAATTCGGAGCTCGATCTTCATCTGCGGCTTAATTCCCCCATCCAATCCGGCGAGGTCAAAACTCTCATCTCCACGCAGTTTCAGTGAGATAGCGCTCACACCATCCAAAAACTGACACGGTAGAACCCCCATACCGACGAGATTGCTCCGGTGGATTCGCTCGAAGCTCTGAGCGATCACCGCGCGCACGCCAAGGAGCGCGGCGCCTTTGGCTGCCCAGTCCCGCGAGCTGCCGGTGCCGTACTCATGACCACCGAACACAACCAGTGAGACATGCTCAGCTCGATAGCGCTCACTCGCGCTAAAGATGTCCATCTGTTCGCCGCTCGGCTGATGCTTCGTGAAGCCGCCCTCCACCCCATCGAGCATCAAGTTCCGAATTCTCACATTCGCGAATGTTCCGCGGACCATCACATCGTGGCTTCCGCGGCGCGCACCGTAGCTGTTGAAATCTTTGACTTCGACACCGCGGCCTTGCAAGTATTTTCCGGCGGGAGACGACGCTTTGATCGATCCCGCAGGACTGATGTGATCCGTCGTAACCGAGTCGCCGAAGATTGCGAGCGCCCGCGCGCTCAAAACCGCCGCTTGCTTTGACGGCTTTAACGAGAAGCCGTCGAAATACGGAGGCTCCTGAATATAGGTTGAGCTGGGGTCCCAATCGTAGACAGCGCCGCCGCTCTCCGGAATCCTGTTCCAGAGATCGTTCTCCTTGAGGAAATCTGCATAGAGCGTTCGATAGAGCTCCGGGTCAAAAGCTGCGGGCATGAGCGCGTTGATCTCTTCCAGCGTCGGCCAGAGGTCTTGAAGATACACGGGTGCTCCGGATTTATCGGTTCCGAGCGGGTCGGCGGCGAGATTCACCCCGACATTCCCGGCAAGCGCAAACGCCACGACAAGTGGAGGGCTCATCAGAAAGTTCGCTTTCACACTCGAATGAACGCGAGCCTCAAAGTTTCTATTCCCGGAAAGAACGCTCGCGACGACCAGATTGTTCGCCGCAATCTGCTTTTCGATCTCATCAGGCAGCGGCCCGGAGTTCCCGATACAGGTCGTGCAGCCGTATCCGACTAAATTGAAGCCCAGCGCGTCGAGATGCTCCTGTAATCCGCTCTTCTCGAAATAAGCCGAAACAACCCGAGAGCCTGGAGCGAGCGAGGCTTTGACATGCGGGGGCGGCTTCAAACCTTTTTCCACCGCCTTTTTCGCCAGCAGGCCGGCTGCGATCATCACACTCGGGTTCGAAGTGTTCGTGCACGAAGTGATAGCAGCAATCACGATATCGCCGTGCTTCAGCCCGGGCCCCGCCGGTGACTCTTTCACGGAGACGGCACTGTCTGCGACGATAAGTTCTTTAAATTTTCCCGCCACGTCACCGAGGTTCAAACGATCCTGCGGCCGTTTCGGTCCGGCCACGCTCGGCTGAATCGTATCGAGATTAAACTCTACGACGTTCGAATAATCGACTTCGCCCTTCCGCGGAACTCCGAAGAGGCCCTGCGCGGAATAGTAGGCGCGATAGAGATCAACATGTTCTTTCGTGCGGCCCGTCGCGAGCAGGTAATCACAGCAGCGCTCGTCGATCGGAAAGAATCCCATCGTTGCGCCGTACTCCGGAGCCATGTTGGCAATTGTGGCTCGATCAGTGACCGGGAGCTTCGCAGCGCCTTCGCCGTAGAACTCAACGAATTTTCCGACAACCTTCGTCTTTCGAAGCAATTCGGTGACGCTGAGCACAAGATCCGTTGCTGTCACACCGGGCTTCAACGCTCCCGTGAGGTGCACTCCGACGACGTCGGGCGTGAGAAAATAGACCGGCTGGCCGA
>CAYOAK010000247.1:0-5398 GCA_964401925.1 uncultured Bdellovibrionales bacterium
AATCAATATACGGACGAATCGTCTCTAGGGAGATGTTCTGAAAGAGCTTCACCCCGAGGCTCGTCGGCCGCCGGATATCGGCGGTCTCGCTTTTCCATGGAAATCTATTCTTTCGAGCCTCCGCGAGGGGGAGAATGATTCGCTCGCCTTGGCGCTCGGCAAACTGCTTCCGCAAGAAGTCATACTCCGTCGTTATGTCTGCCAGGAAACCTGCCCGTTGCTCCTTGCTGACAAGGGCGGTCGTCGCGGGGACGCTTTTCGACGCATCGAGTACATGAATTACCGGGCCGCTGTATTTCGGCGCGATTTTCACGGCGGTATGCTTTTTCGAAGTCGTTGCGCCGCCAATCAACAGCGGGAGCTTCATTTGCGTCCGTTCCATTTCGGATGCGACGTGCACCATCTCGTCAAGTGATGGAGTGATAAGGCCGCTCAATCCGATCACATCGACCCGCTCTTCAATCGCCTTCTCCAGGATCTTTGTGCATGGCACCATCACTCCGAGGTCGATCACCTCGTAGCCGTTGCATTGGAGCACGATACCGACGATGTTTTTCCCGATATCGTGAACATCGCCTTTGACAGTTGCGAGCAGAATCTTCGTGGCCTGCTCTACCGCAAGCCCCTCGGCCAGCCGTTGGCGCTTCTCCTCTTCCATGAACGGGACAAGATATGCGACTGAGCGCTTCATGACTCTCGCGCTCTTGACGACTTGGGGGAGGAACATCTTCCCTGATCCAAACAGATCGCCCACAACGTTCATGCCCGCCATTAAGGGGCCTTCAATCACGGCGAGAGGGCGGCCAAGCTTCTGGCGGGCCTCTTCCGTATCGGTCTCGATGTGATCGGTGATGCCTTTCAAGAGCGCGTGCTTGAGCCGCTCCTCAACGGAACCAGTTCGCCACGTTTCAACCTCCTCGACGGCGCCGGTCTCGTGGCGCTTGATCGACTCCGCACGTTGGAGCAAACGCTCTGTTGCGTCGGGACGACGATTGAAGAGAACGTCTTCCACGAGGTCCTTCAGCTCCGGATCGATCTCTTCGTAGACGGTGAGCTGCCCGGCATTGACGATCCCCATGTCCATACCGGCTCGGATGGCATGGTAGAGAAAGCACGAATGCATCGCCTCGCGCACAGCCTCATTTCCGCGGAACGAGAATGAGATATTGCTGACGCCTCCGCTCACCTTTGCACTGACCAAGTTCTCCTTGATCCATCGAGTCGCTTCGATAAAGGCAATCGCGTAGCCGTTATGCTCCTCGATACCCGTCGCTACAGTTAAAATATTGGGGTCAAAAATTATATCCTGAGCGGGAAAGCCGACCTGCTCAGTCAAAATCCGGTATGCCCGCTCGCATACCTCGATCTTTCTCTCGTAGCTGTCTGCTTGGCCTCGCTCATCAAATGCCATGATGATCACTGCCGCACCGTAGCGCCGGATGATTTCCGCCTGTGCGCGGAAGTGCTCCTCACCCTCTTTCAAGCTGATCGAATTGACGATCCCCTTGCCCTGAAAGCACTTGAGCCCCGCTTCGATCACACTCCACTTCGAGGAGTCGATCATAAAAGGCACGCGCGCAATCTCGGGCTCGGCTGCAAGCACGTTGATGAACTCCGTCATCATCTTCTCGGAATCGATCATCCCTTCGTCAAGGTTGATATCGATCACCTGAGCGCCGGCTTCGACCTGTTCGCGGGCGATCAGCGCGGCCGCTTCAAGATCGCCCGACGCTACAAGCTTAGCGAACTTTCGCGACCCAGTGACATTCGTGCGTTCGCCGATATTCACGAAATTTGTTGTTGGCAGGATGGTCAATGGCTCAAGCCCGCTAAGCTGCAGATACGGGCTCGGCTTCACCGGCCGCCGCGGTGAGTGTCGATCCGCAATCTCCCGCAGCACGCGGATGTGCGACGGATCCGTTCCGCAGCAGCCGCCGATGACGTTTACGAATCCGCTTTTCGCAAAATCCTCGAGATAGCCGCCGTGCTCCTCGGCGCCGCAGTCATAGCCCCCGAACTCATTCGGGAGCCCCGCGTTTGGATAGGCGGTAACATAAATCGATGCGACGTTCGCGAGCTCCTCGATAAATGGCCGCATCTCGCGTCCGCCCAGCGCGCAATTCAGTCCGACGGAGAAAATGTGCGGTGCGTGCGAAACGGAGATCCAAAATGCCTCGACCGTTTGACCCGAGAGAGTCCGGCCGCTCATGTCCGTGATCGTTCCGCTGACGAAGATCGGAAGCGCATATCCGATTCGGTCAAACTCCCGCTCGACGGCAAAGAGCGCAGCTTTGCAGTTGAGCGTATCGAACACCGTCTCGATCAGAATCGCATCGACACCGCCGTCAAGCAGCCCGCGAGTTTGCTCGCCGTAGACCCTTACCAGCTCATCGAAGGTGACGGTCCGGATTCCCGGCCGGTTCACATCTGGCGAGAGGGAGGCGGTACGGTTTGTCGGGCCAAGGGCGCCGAGATTCCAAAAGTTCCGCGCAGGAAACTTCTCTTTGGCCCACTTGATCGCTTCATTTACAAGCTTTGCGCCGGTGACGTTCAGCTCATATGAGAGCTCTTCGAGCCCGTAGTCGGCCTGGGAGATCGCGTTTGAATTGAAAGTGTTCGTGCAGGCGATGTCTGAGCCTGCTTCGAAATACTGCTCATGTATACGCCGGACTTTCTCGGGCTGGGTCAAGTTCAGGAGATCGTTGTTTCCCTGCAACGGACGGCCATGACCGGCAAAGCGCTCACCACGGAAGTCCGCCTCCTGGAACGATTCTTTCTGCAGCATCGTGCCCATCGCGCCATCGAGCACGAGGATTCGCTCGCGTAGCGCGCGATCGAACTGCTCAAAATTCCGCCGTTCTAATCCGGTTGCCAAACTCCGTCCGCTTCAAAACAGGGTCACATCCTGCGTGCTCCCAGCCGGGGCACTTTACCCCGGCCTGGTGCCCTCTGCCTCAGGACGTTTTTCCCGCAAGTCCTCAGGAAAACACGAACTCCGCCTTTTCGCCACCGGCCGAACTGGCTGGCACGCGCTTGCACCTCCCGCTCTCCGAATCAATGCCCGGAGGCCGGGCGAGAACCCGGAGGAAAGAGAAACGATGCAAGGAGGTGCAGGGACGGTGACGTCGAAGGGGCCTTTGACGGTGGCATTCACAGGGCCACTGACGGGGTCAATGACGGTACCGCTGAGCGAGAGCGCTCGGGAGCTGGTAACGCTCAACATGGATTTCGCCAGGAAGCTGGCGCGGCGATTTTTCTACGAGCGCAATTTCTGCGGTCTGGGGCTCGACGACTTCGAATCTGCCGGATTCTACGGTTTGTGCGAAGCCGCGCTCCGCTACACCCCCGAGCGGAACCCGAACTTTCGCCTCTACGCTCATTGCCGGATTCAGGGGGCGATGCAGGATATGATGCGCCACTGCGGATTCATCACGCGCAAGCAGCTCCGAGCGCAGGTGATATTTGCCGGGCCGGACGGCAAAGCGGGTGACCAACTGGCTACCTCCGCTGCCGGCCTCGGAACATTGTCGGAAGTGATTTTCGAATCCGGAATTCAGTTGCAGGTGGATCACCGGCGACAGGTCACAGACCTCAGCTACACGCAGGCACACGATCCGGAAGCGCTCTCCATTCGGCGGGATGATGCGGCGTATCTGCAACGGCTCCTCTTCGAACTGCCGGAGCGGGAACAGCGGGTGCTCTGGCTCAAATATTATGAGGGGCAGACCTTCGAGGAGATGCGGGACCAGTTCGAAGGCGCAACACGAAGCTGGCTCTGCCGGATTCATTCCCGCGCGCTTTCGATGCTCCGCAAGAAGCTCGACGCGCGCGAATCGCACTGCCGCACACGGTTGGCTCTCTCATGAAAATCACCGCAACCTTCTTTCTCGCTAGTGTCCTGCTCTCCGGTTGCCGCGAACCCATTCTTCACAACCTGAACGAACAGCAGGCGAACCAGGTTTGGCTCGAGCTCGTTCGTCAACGGATCGGCGCAAGGAAAGTCGGGGAAACCGCCGGCTGGTCAATCTACGTTCCGGAATCCGAAAGCGCTTCTGCTCTTGCGATACTCGCGGCGCTGCGCCTTCCGAAATCGCAGGCGGATGAAAAGCCTTCCTCCTCGTTGATTCCAACCCGTGAGGAACGAGAGACCTATCGCGAAAGACAGCTGGCTTCCCGATTGGAGCAGACCTTCGAGAGCCTCCCTGGAGTTGTCGAGGCGCGAGTTCATCTTGTGCTTCCGTCGGCAACGGAATCGCGTGAAGCTCTGACGCGGAATGCCTCGGCAGGCCTGCTGTTGGTGACGGGAGAGAGCTTCTCCCTTGAGGCGGCTCAGCTCCGGGAAATCGTGTCCGGTGCTTCAGGGATTCCAAAGGAGAGCGTGGCTGTTGCGATCACCGCTCTTCCGGGCCCTTCGGCTTCACTTGCAACCACATCGAATCCAAGTTGACGCATGCATACATCGGAGCATCTGATCGCGTTGGCTTACTTGCGTTATGGAGACATGGCCGAGCGAATCGCCGGTGCCATCGCTCAAGACGAACGGGGAGGCGCATCAAACTTTGCGCGAAATCTCAATCGCCTCTCTACCGCTGAAGCGCGCAAGGTCTGCCGCTCTCTTCTCGGCGTAGTGGAGGCTCGAGTGCCGCCAACCGCCGGGCAGCTTCTCTTTCGAGACGCGCTAATCCTCATAGGAAAGCTGCGATGAGCACATTTGCCCGACTCGCACGATTTGGACTTTGCACGCCATCGAACCGCATTCCTCTCGTTGATTCCTTGACCGCGCGCGAGAAGTGTTGCGCCGATGAGATTCTCACGATCGTTCGAGCCGCCCTCGATGACGTTCTGAATCATAGCCGCGGGCGAGCTGGGCTGGATTTCGAGTTCCCGGAGCCGGCGGCAATCGTTGCTGGAGCGGGGGGATTTCGAATCGAGTGCCGGATCTGCCGCGGTGAATTCTCCGTTGTCCTGAACGAAGCAGAGGTGCGGGTCCTCCTCTCGAAGTTCTTAGTGCGCGACATTACGAGCGTCTTACGGCCATTTGAACCATCGGAGATTCTTGCTTTCGGCCTGCTCTGTGCTTCCGTTGTCAGTCACCTACGAGTCAGATGGCCCGGGCTGTTTCTCCGCGGACTGAGCAGAGGTGGAACAGAGGAAGGGTATCCGTTGTCTCTAATCAACAGCGGGATCGAGATGCGGCCTCACTTTACGCTCGATCCCGGATCCCGGCGTGAGTTCGCACAATTCGCCCGTCTGCGTCGACCGATTATCGGCGCAGCACTGAAACGCGTGAAGTTCCCGGCGACGGTCTCTGTCCATGCCGAGACGGCACGGCTCGATAAACTCCTCAGCGCCTCAGCTCGGGATCGATGGTGCGTCTGCCCAGGACGAGTCCTCCCGG
>CAYOAK010000248.1:0-3502 GCA_964401925.1 uncultured Bdellovibrionales bacterium
CTTCAGCTGTTCGGCCATCTGCTGCACCCAGCTGATGGCTGATTTCGACCGTGGCGAGAAGTCAGTCGGGAATACGATGATGTTTTTGCCGGCCATGAGTACGAATCTCCCTGCATGCTGAATTGAACGATGTCGTTCAAATCGTTTTTAGCAGCATCTGCGATGCAAGGGAATACGTACAAGCGGGTAAAGCGCCCGGAGATGAGTGTCCGGGCGCCTGGTTGCCATCTGCTTCAGTCGTCGTGGTGTCTGCGATCGTGTCTGCGGTCGTGCCGCTGAGCGAGATGGTTGAGAACCCTGCCTGAAGGTCGAGGCTCTGATTGCCACCCGAGAGGAGTGCGCGTCCATTGAAGGAGGTTGTTCGAATGATCCGATTGTACTCATCTCTTAACGCCTGAAGCTCGGCGTCGAGCGCCCGGCGCTGCCTGTTGCCGAGAGTTCCATTTCCGGCCTGTTCAGCCAATTCGGCGATCCGAGTGACAACCCCGGTGAGCTCACGGGCGGCGCCGGTAGCTATCGCATACGCGCTCAATCCGTCGTTCAAGTTCCGCACCGCCTGTGCATAGACCCGGGAATCTGTTTGGAGCGACGATCCGATCGCCAGCCCGGCAGCATCGTCAGACGCTCGATTGATCCTTAGGCCGGAAGAAAGCCGCTGGAAGCTCGCGCTCAGCGAGGATGTGCTTTCCTGTAAACGCCGTTGTGCGTTTAGAGAGGCGATGTTGCTGTTAATCGTCACCGGCATCCTTGCCGCGCTCCATTTTCAAAATCCTTTTGCGGAGACCTCCATCCTCAGAGATCACCTCGCTGGTAGAATCGGCAGATCAGGAATGGCGGCTGAACAAATTCGACAGATTAACGTGTCGTAGCGATTCCCCGAATCATTTTAGCCGTTACAGCTGGTTATCGGTTACTTCCCGATGCAGAACTTGGAATGGGGAGTTAACCATCCACAGATATTCAAATTCATTCGAGGCGCACCCGAGGGTGGACACTAATGTGGACACGGAAGAATCGGTCGTGCAATTGGCGACTGCTCGAGCAAGCATCAGTTCCCCTCCGATGACCCATAAAGTCCGGTGGCCGTAGTCGGTCAGTTATCACTGCTCTCTTCATTCTTAATTTTTCGAACGCTTGTAGGATTGTGTTCAGTGGTCGCCTAACACCACTGAGCGCAGCTGACAGAGGTGAGAAGGTTTTAGTGGTCCGTTGGAAAAGGTGACTCTGATTCGAACCCCGGTGCGAATCGGAGTCACCCGACTAGAAGGAACACAAAATGATTTTCTGGTGGTACTGCCAAGCGCTCAAAACTCTGACCGAAGGACTTCTCGCGCTTCTCGCGGAAACCCGAGTCGAAGCAATCGAAGGACGCGAACGAAAGCCGGATCCCTTGGGCATGAGACTCTGTCGCCTGAGAGCCTTCCTCCCGATGCTTAACGACTATATTCGCCAAGCTGCGAGGATCGGTCCCGATCTTATTCTGCTGATTAACTTTCTCGAGGGGAAAATCCTTCGACCGGACGTTTCCCCTACCGAGTGGGCCTCCCGTGTTATTCGAATCACGCAGGGCATCGTTAGCTTGCGGTGCGGACTGCATTCTCTGCACGACCAAGTTCGCGATGGCGCCATTCGGGACGAAATGGAGGTTGCCTTGCGTCCACTCCGAGCGGAGTTGGCGCTGGCCGTCGAAAGCTCAAAGTCCATTGCGACCCTCCTCGGGCTCCCAGAGATCTACAACACTAACTGGACACTCGATGAGTCCACGATCCCGGGCCTGCAGCATCTGAACCCCGGTCATCGATTCCAAGCCGCGCCGGAGATCGTCTTCAGAATGCGAGCGGCGGCTGGACTCTCAGGGGAACTCCCCGAGCATCTCGCGCCATTGGTAGGTCCGGCACGCGGAGTTGAGGATCTGCGTCCGCCTAATTAATCAGGCGATCGATCGGCCAGGGCATTTTCGTCAGAGGTTCAAGTATTTTCGACCTCTGCGTAGCTGCCCTCAGCCCTTCCGCTAGTTTTGCTGCAGATCGATCTCGTGCTTCTGGAGTGAGCGGCGGGATCGATTCCGCAGAGAAACCAAACAATAAGGGACCTCCAATATCTGCCTCGTATTTCGACAGTTTCCGCCACGGAGATCCTCGTTTTATCAACTCGGCAAAGGCTGCTGCCGCAGACCTTATTACCCATGACAAGAAGCTCGCTGCTGTCTGGAAGGATATTCGTTGAGTCCCCGAACACCGCTTTTGGAAACTATCAGAGAAGTTCCAATCCACAGTATTGCGCGAAGTGTCTGAAATCCCGGTCGCGGGCTATCAAGGGCACGCGATTGTCAATACAGGCTTGAGCAATCAGGGCGTCTGCTAAGCGGGCCTTCAGCTTTCGTCTGAGAAGCTCTGCACGGCTGAGGCCAACTCGAATCCAGAAGCCCTTCGTAAGCTGAAGCATTGGAAGCGCTGAGAACACCTCTCGATTCAATTCGCTGAGTTTCGGATCACTCAAAAGCTCAGCGATGACGAGCGGCGGCACCAACAATTGCCGGGCGGCAAGAGCCGCGTCCAATTTTTCAACATCGGTGCCTCGTTCAGCATTGAAGAATGCAATAAAGGTACTCGTATCCGCGGCGCAGAGCACAGGCTAATCATCCTTCCGCAATTCCGCGAGGTCGAGGGAATACTTAATCTTGCCTCGAAGGGAACGGATGCGATCGAACGTGTCTGCGGCGGCGAGTAGCTCCAACCCCTGAGTGATTGTCTGAGTTATCCCTCTGCCGGTAGAGCGTTGCGCTCTCGAAAGGAGCTCCTCGGGCACATTCACAGTGATCTTCTTCGGCTGTTTCATACTAAGATATTTACCATATAGAGATATGGTTATCAATATGGTCAATTTCAATTCCAGAAGTTAACTATCTATTATTACTCTTTAGTTTCCGGTACAAAACTTGGAGAAGGGAACTAACGGTACGGACTCAAAAGACATTTTTCGCAGCATTGCTCGAGGTGGACACAAATGTGGACACATGACCTCCGGAAGTCTTAGGTCATGACCGCCGGAATCTAGATATTTCTTAGCGGAAGCGCCAAAGCCTGGGTAAGAACTGCGGCTCCAGCCTGCTGGAAAACCTGATTCTTCGTGCTCTGCACTTTCTGTCGCAGGTTCGACATGCGTATGGACAAAGCGCGCGGCTCCATTCACCAATTCAAAACACGCGAGGTTCGCCGACAATCGCCGCGGCCCTAATTGTGGTGGGCGCATTGTTTCTGGCGTAGCGGGTGAGATGAAAATACAGGGTCTGTGGCGTGCGGCCGGGTGAGAGCTAGTGCTCCACCCGGCGCTGAACCCTTTATGTAACCCGGCGAGTTGGTTACAGGCCTCGGGGGAAAGTACGCTGCTCGTATTCGGCATAGGAATGCAGTTTGTCGGCTACTTTCCCTACCTCAACAAATGCCCGGGCAAGCTCGTTCGCGTCCTCCAACGCCGTGCCACAAATGATCGCCAGACTTCC
>CAYOAK010000248.1:3512-5391 GCA_964401925.1 uncultured Bdellovibrionales bacterium
AGGTCTCGACGGAATCCAACAAATTCAGCGCTTGACTCCAATCCTTCATCGGCGAACCATCTCGTTTCTGAACAGTTGTCAGCTCGAGGGCCATTGTTGCGCAGAGCGCATCAATGAGTTTTTGCCCGGAATCCTCTTCCGGATCTATGTCCTCCATAGCTTGCTCGAAGCTTAATAGGCCGGCGGGCGTCAATTTTTGCTGATCATGCGCGTGCTGTGCCGCTTGCATAATTACACTCGCTGATACGCCCGAGACGCGTCTGGCCATGAAGCTGACCACGAGTTCACTAAACTCCGCTCCGATCGATACAGCGCGGTTCATCACGAACGCCGCGAGCTCGAGGTCCGAGCTGAGGAAGAGGAGTGTTCTAGCGTCTCTGTCGTCTTCAATTACCTCGGTGCTGCTGGCCGACTCGAGCGCTTCCAGCACATGGGGAGAGAGAAGCTCGCGCAACCGCAGCACGTCCTCTGTATCTCCAAGGGCGGCTGCAGATGCTTCGCAAAGCGCCAGTGACAAACGAATGCTGTCGTAAAAGATGATTCTCGGTGGCGCTGATGCCGCGTAATCCATCCAGCGTTGGCAGTAGCCATTCCACGAACGGCACATGAGAACTGCATGGACGTGGGTGACCTGAGCCTCATCGAGCGGCCCCTTGAGAGCCGTCATCTCTCGCAGTTTCTCTGCCATTTTTCTGAGCAGTCCTCGGTATCCCTCCTCAGTAGAGTTTGGGATTTGAATCATCAGCTCGCCGACAAGGCGCCCGCATAACTGCGAGGCTAGTTCATAGTTAAAAATAGGGATTTCCATACCGTGCGGGCAGGATCCCCCACGGTACGGAAAACAAATAACCTTGTTTCGCCACAGACCCTCGAAACGGTTGACCGTCGAAAGGATCCGCACATGATGTGAACCAACCTAGGGTGATGGGTTAATTTGGAAAGATCCCGACATAGCGAATTATCCGACTGGACCATCGGCCTGTGCTGAAAAAAGGTGCCTAAAAGGGCGATGCAAGCAGGGTGGAGCCCTCCAAAGAATCGCTTCGTCGAGACCTCGAGGAAGGGAAAGGAAAAGTCCGCGAGGGGAGCAAAAACCTGATCTAACTCTTGTAGTACCGCTGCCTCGATCTGTTGCCTAATAGGGCGAGACAGCCAGGGATGTCGACCTATCTCGGTTAACGTCTATCCATCTGATATCATTGATTATTTCCCGATGCAGAACTTGGAGAAGATCACTCCGAGGATGTCCTCCGTGGTCGTTACCCCCACGATCTCCTCTAACGCGACGAGCGACGCCCTGAGACTCACTGAGACAAATTCCGGGGGCTGAGCTGCCGCGATCGCGCGGCGCGCTTCCTCGAGGCTCTCGCGCGCTTTATTAAGCGCTTTTGCGTGACGCTCAGTAACGACGAGAACACTTTCACGCTTCGCGCCGACGAGCGCGGTAACGATCGCCTTCTGAAGCGCCTCAATGCCGAGCCCAGTTTTAGCCGAAATGAAGTACGGCGAGCTTTCGCCGAGTTCCTTCGGAGGTGTGGGCGAGGGGACGAGATCGCTTTTGTTTCCGACAAACAGAACCGGCGCCGAGAGATCTTTCAATTCACTCAACAGCTCCTGCTGCTGATCGAAGGGCTGCGACAGATCGTAGAGGAAGAGGATCAGATCCGCGCTTCGGGCGTGCTTCCAACTTCGCTCGATGCCGAGCTGCTCGATCTTGTCCGCGGAGCCTTTCGCAATCCCCGCTGTGTCCCAGAGCCGGACGAGCAGTCCGTCGAGACTGATTCGCTCTTCGATGCTGTCGCGAGTTGTTCCCGCAACCGGGGTGACGATTGCCCGGTCATCGCCGGCAAGAGCATTCAAAAGGCTCGATTTTCCTGAG
>CAYOAK010000249.1:0-5362 GCA_964401925.1 uncultured Bdellovibrionales bacterium
TGATCACGACGTTCCCGAAACCGGGGATGACCTGAGCGAGGACGACCTTGCCCGCGGCAACCGGTTTCACAGGAGTTCCGACGGTTGAGGAAACCTCAAGCCCTTTGACGACGAGCAGATCCGAAAATTCTTCATGCTGTGAACGGCCGAAGCCCTGGAGCACCTTGCCCTTCACCGGGAACGCGAGCTTTCCTTTGAGCGACGCAAGTCCCGTTCCATTAAAGCCCTTCTCCTCCGGCCGTTCGGGCGTCTCCTCTTCGCCCATCACGGAGGCGAGCGCCTCCTCAAGAACTTTCGCTTCGCCGCGAAGCTGGCTGAGGAGCGCCTTCTGTTGCTGCTCACGCTCCTCAGCCTGAGACAGTACCGAGGCTGTATCCTTCCGCTTCTTGTCGAGCTCCGTGCCGAGACGCTGGATCCCGGCGATGCTCTGCGAACGCTCCTCTCGGACAATCTCGTAGCGCGCTTGTTCCGCGCTCAACCGGCCTTGCAGCTCGGAGAGGCGGTAGAGTGTTTGGTCCCCGTCTGCGGCGAGAATCGAAAGCATATGGGCGCGATGAAGCAGATCTTGCGAGGACGCCGCCGAGAGCAGGAAGCTTACCCCTTCACGCCGGCGTTGAAGCTTATACATCTCAACAAGGCGCTCTTCGAGCGCCTCCTTCTCGAGTGTTGTGTGCTTTTCGTTTTCGTCTTTTGAGAGATCGAGAGCCTGCAGCTCACGCTCGATGCGCTTAAGCTCGGCCGATTCCTCCTTCTTTCGCAGCTCAAGTCCTGCTTGCTCGGAGCGGAGCTTTTCGAGTGTGGCGGCAAGGCGCTCGCGATCAAGGCGGATGTCGCCGAGCTTCTTTTCGGCGCCCCCGATTTTGGCGCGGAGCTCTTTGAGTCTCGCAGCCCCGTTCGTGTTGGAGGATGCGTCCTCCGCGTGGGCGCAGACTGGTGCGAGAAGGAGAATGATCGCGAGCGCGGCGCGGTTCATATATCCAGGTGCCGTCCGACTGCGAGTGCCGAGGCTGCGACTCCGAGCACGGTCGCAGCGAGCAGGAACATGACGATCGCACCGGTTGAAAAGAAGTAAGGGAGCGGAAGGGCGGCACCGAAGAGGGAGCTGCCTTCCAAGGAGCTGCGCACTACTCCGAACAGAAGTCGAAGCACGACAACTCCCACCACTCCGCCAAAGAATCCTTGGATTGCTCCGGCTACTAGAAACGGTGTGCGAACCGTCGCCTCCGTCGCCCCGACGAGCTGCATGATCTCTATCTCCTCTCTCTGGGAGAAGATGACGAGCTTCACGGTATTGAGAATGAGGAAGAGCACTACTCCGAAGAGAAATATTCCGCCCCCGGTCCCGACAATCTTAATGGCGGAGAGCAGTCCGCTGACTTTCTCGAAGACATCGTTCCCGCTGCTCACCTCGGTGACAATTGGTGCGTTCTCGAGAGCTTCGACGACCTGTGTGTGGAGCTCGCGGGATTGCCGTTCAAGCTGGATGTCGAAGGAACCGGGCAAGGGATTCCGCCCATCGAACCGTCCGAGGAGCTTTGCGCGATCGCCCAGAGCCTCGCGGAAATTCTCGAGAGCCGAAGCCGGGGAGGTGTACTCGACGCGTTGCACACCGGGAACGGCTTTTAGCCGGCGTAACAACGCTTCAGTGTCTGCACTCCGAGAGTCATTCGAGAGATAGGCGGTGATGGTCAGGCTGCTTCCGAGATCGGAGAGGGTGCGCTCCACATTCGAGAGAAGCAGGAAGAAGCCCGCGACGAGCGCGAGCGAGAACGCGACCGTGAGCGTTGAGAAGAGGTTGCTCAGCGGAAGAGCGAGGAGTGTTTCGACACCGCGCTCCAGAAAGTAACGCACGCGATCGGCCGGACTCTGCATCGGCAGGCTTGGAGTGCTCTCCCACACCTGAGTGAGGAACCCACGCACCTCTTCCGGGTTGTTCCCATGTAAGAGCTGATTTCTGAGGGTATTGCTCATTGGGGGGTACTGGGGCTCGAAAAATCGCCGACGATCCGCCCATGGTCGAGCACGATCGTGCGCCGGTTGATCTCTTCGATCAGCGCGAGATTATGCGAAGCGACGATGACAGTGGTCCCGCATTTGTTCGCTTCAAGGAGGAGATCGAAGACGGCCTTTGTCATTTCGGGATCGAGGTTGCCCGTTGGTTCATCGGCCAGAATCAATGTCGGGCGATTAACAAGAGCACGGGCGACCGAGACGCGTTGCTGCTCACCGCCGGAGAGGGTGAGCGGCGAAGAGCCGACGCGATCTTTAAGCCCGACGGCGCAGAGCATCTTGAACGCGAGCTGCTGCCGCTCCCGTTTTTTCACCCCGAGCGCCTCAAGGGTGAAAGCGACGTTGTCGAGGACTGTGCGCGAGGGCAGCAGCTTGTAGTCTTGAAATATGACGCCGATCTCCCTGCGGAGGCCGGCGATGTGCTCGCGATTGAGTTGGGCGAGATTACGCCCTCCGACAAGCACCTGGCCGCTGGTGGCAGCTTCATGTCCGAAGAGCAATTTGAGGAGGGTGGATTTGCCCGCGCCGCTCGCACCGGCAACGAAGACGAACTCGCCCGCGTTGATCTTTAGATCCAGTCCGCGCAGTGCGGTCTGGTCGGGAGGATAGCGTTTTTCGACTTTCGAAAGGGAGATCGCCTCGCTCGACCTGTCGTATTCAGGCTTCCGAACGGTTTGGTTCACTTCCATCAAACTTTCTACCGGTGGATACCGCGTTCGGCGGGAAGGCTAGTTGTTGCTCTTCAGCTCCTTTCCGCCCTTGAGAGCAACAGCGAAGTTGTCCTCGGGCTTGCAGGGAAATAGCCGCTCTGCGACTTTTTTGGGACCGAGTGTCGCACTGAAACTTTTTTTCGAGCCGCCGTCCTGCTTTGCGACTTCGATGGAAACCGAGAATGTTCCTTTCGGATCGTTGTTGGTGATGACGGCAACGCACTGCGTAGAGCTCTTCCGTTTCACCGAGGCCACAACCGGGCTGCCTTCGCTTCCGGGAGCGCTCTCGTCAATAACTTGGGGGATGTTCGGGCTCTTAAAACCGAACCGGCCGGAGGCGGCGAGGGTGCCGGGCTTGAGCACTCGGAGCTTCTCTTCCTTTGCCGGAGCGGCGGCGACGGGAGGCGCATCCGGGGCCGGTGGTGTCGCGCTCTGCGCAAAAGCCCCCGTCACACCGAGGGCCGTGAGGAGTGGGAATGCGAAAAGAATCCGAGAGCTGAATTTCATAGAGAGCCGTTCCAGTAACGTGACGGCGAAGCATAGCCTCAAACGGGTGTTTCGAAAAAGCGCCAAACACCGGCGGTCTTGCCGGGCTCCCCGGCGGCTCGGCTGGCCCGGCAACTGGGGCCCCGCAGGTGGGCTGTTGCATTATCGATGTTGATATCCGGCGGAGGTATCGCCGGTTTCTTGGAGTAATGCCTGAACGGTCTTTGTGCTTCCGTCAAGATCGCGAAGGGTGACGGGGGCCGAAGCCGCTCCGGCACCAATGCCGGGACCTGGGCCGACCGTGCCACAGCGGAGCGGCTTTTCAGTCAGCTGCTCCAGCCGTGCTCGGGCGGAGGGCGGCGCAGTGAACAGTAGTTCATAGTCGCCCCCGCCGAGGATCGCGGCGAGGGAAGTTGTTCGATCGCAACCGGGAAGCATAAGCGGCTGAAGTTGGATCTCGATCGGTAACCCGCTCTGCACTGCGAGATGCGACGCGTCCTGGAGAATGCCGTCGCTGACGTCGATGCAGCTCGTTGCAATGCCCGGCAGCACGGCCGAGCCGAGGTGTATGCGCGGAACCGGGCGCCGGTAGCGAGATTGGGCAACCTCCCGCAGCTGGTCTGGGATCCACGGCGCTCGACCCTGGAGAATGAGCAGCCCAAGGTGAGAAAGCCCGGGTGAGCCGCTGATCCAGAGATCGTCTCCGGTTTGTGCACCATTCCGGTAGAGCGCCCCGGATTTAGTCAGTTGGCCAACTACCGTGACGCTGAGCGAGAGCTCAGATGCGGATGAGAGATTTCCTCCGATGATCGAAACGGAGGACTGAGCGCAGAACTGAGCGATCCCGGCGTAGCAGCCCTCGAGCGTCGCTGCCGCCTCACCGCGCGGAAACTGTAGATTTATCAGGGCGAAACGGGGCACGCCGCCCATGGCG
Organism: uncultured Bdellovibrionales bacterium; assembly: GCA_964401925.1. Classification (GTDB taxonomy): domain Bacteria; phylum Bdellovibrionota_C; class UBA2361; order SZUA-149; family JADYYL01; genus CAYOAK01. The sequence continues at coordinate 4,141 of CAYOAK010000249.1, forward strand.
CAAATGTCGCTGGAGGCGGTAGCCAGCGCCTTGAACCCGATCTCCTCAGGACCGGAGAGCTCGCGGAGGAAATGACGCCCCTCGACGAATGCGTCGACTGAGAGAACCAGATCGTTCTCGATAGAAGCTCTCGGAATTATTGCACCGTCATCGAATGTCCCGGTAATTTCAGGGGGAACTCTGGGGAGGTGCCGCAGCAGGCCGGAGAGAAGTTGGAATTCTTCCCCTTCTCCGAAAACTTTTTCTAGTGGAAGCTCTCGCTCGGAATGTGCTTTCATTGAACTATGCAGGTTGGAACAACCCGCTTCTTGTTTAAGAGAGGTGATATCACCAAAGAGCAGGTTGATGCGATCGTCAATGCTGCAAACACGCATCTCGCCGGTGGCGGGGGGGTGGACGGTGCGATTCACAAGGCAGGCGGACCATCGATCGCCGCCGAGCTAAAACAGATCATCGCGAAAATTAAAGAGTGTCCGACGGGCGAAGCGGTGATCACCGGCGCGGGCAAGCTCAAGGCCCAGCACGTTATTCACGCCGTAGGCCCAGTTTGGCATGGCGGCAAACGGGGCGAAGCAGAAGATCTCGAGTGCGCCTATTACAACTCCCTGATTCTGGCCAAGGAGTATGGTGCAAAGACCGTGGCATTCTCGTCGATAAGCACCGGCGCCTACAACTATCCCGTCGCCGAGGCGGCAAAGATCGCACTGAAGACTTGCAAGAGCTTTTGCGAAGAGCACCCATGCTTTGACGAGGTGCGGTTCATCCTCTTCTCTGACGAGACACTCCAAGCATATACGGCCGCCGCAAACGGCTAGGAGAGAAGAGGTAGTCGGGTGTAAATACCGGTATCGAAGGGGGATCGACCTTAGACGATCCCCCAACCCTCAATCTCTCAATCCCTCAAACTGACATTCGCCGCTTTTGCAAGCGCAGCAAACGAAGTGCCAATCTGATCGCAGCGAACGAGGACCCCTCATTTTGTCTCAGAGACGATGACGAACTTTAACGAGCTGAAAATCATTTTCAAACCATGGCCGTACGGAAATCCAACAACACCAATTTTGTGATGAAACAAAATTCGTTGACCGCTCGAAGAAAGCTCCGGCCGGCGCAAGCGCGAAATCCTCGAATTCGCCCTCACGCAATCCTCAGAAATTTCACATTGCCGAGGAAACAAATCTGCGGGAGCGAACGAATTCTCCTGCATGGGCAACCACCCCCG
>CAYOAK010000250.1:0-5359 GCA_964401925.1 uncultured Bdellovibrionales bacterium
AAAAAAGAGGAGCCTAGGCCCCTCTTCTCTCCGTTTTGCTTCGCCGATTATAGCGTGCACTGCGGTTGCTTCACTGCGTTGAAAGCCCGGTTGAAGCTCGTCTGAGCCGAAGTCACTGCCGACTGCTTCGATTTGACAGCTGAAGCGCTCGCAGATGCGCGCGACTTCCGGAGGCTTGCAAACGACTTTTCGAGGGATGCTCTCATGGTTGACTGAACCGAGGGCAGGAATGAACTGAGAGCGGAAAGCTCAGCCGCGAATTCCTGTTCCATCGCAGCCGATAGCCGCGCCTGATGTTCGGACTCGAGCGAAACGTTTTGTTGGGCAATCTTTAGTTTCGTTCCGGCCAGCTCACGAGCGGCCAGTTGGGTCGCGACGGTCTTCTTTTGGGCTGCTGTGCATTCTTTCACGGAACTCTGCGCAACTGCGGTGGAGGTTACAGCAAAGAAACATAGTGCAGTGAAAACCGCGCGAAAAAACATGCTCATCTGGCGTCCTGAAAATTTGGTGACACCAACAATTATGGCGAAATTCGGATTTGATGTGTCGTTAAGACAACAGAACGGTGAGGGAAAAGAATGGAGGGGGTAGGATTCGAACCTACGTAGGCCGGAACCAACGGGTTTACAGCCCGTCCCCTTTAGCCACTCGGGCACCCCTCCAGATGACATCCATGTCGGGTGCAAGCGCCGGGTTTTAGTGAGAAAGTTTCCAGAACGCAAGAAAGGCGGGAATTTTCCCGCCTTTGCATCATTTGCGTGTGTCCGCTTCCTGGCCTCAGCAGGTTCGGCTTAGGCCGATCCCGCCGTACCTGGAGCGAGTTGTTTACACTTCGGCGCACGATAGGACGAAACCGCGCGAGTGTATGCTTTCGCCGCATCGTCCATCGCCTTTTTCTTCGCCTTTACGGCGCTTGTGGTCGCTTTATCGAAATTCTTTCCGGCAGTGGCTAGCAGTTTATTGATGCTTTCATTGAAGGTTCCCTGGACCGTCGACAGGAGCCCGGTTGTCTGCCTCGCCTCGGTATTGCGTTGCCCAAATGACGCCTCTAGACGAGCCTGGTGCTCTTGCTCCAGATCGTATGCATCCTTCGCCACATCACGTTTGAAAAGCGCGAGGGCAATCGAAGCCTTCGATCTTCCCACGCTGGCATAATCCTTCGACGTGCACTCCCGCATCCCATCGGGATTCGGTCCGTCAGCGGCTAGCGCCGGCGAGCAAAATAGCGCGGCACTGAACGCCACAGTTAAAAAGTTGGATGCTTTCATTGGAGACCCTTTGTGAACCTAACCGTATGATCTTTATGGTCAGAGCCCGCCAAGGAGTTGCATCAAACGGTGGAAATCAACCGCCCGGAATCAAGCTCCAATGGTTTCACTGGGTTCGGTGCAGGTCCCGCTTAATGCGGTTCGGCCGGATGCGAGGCTTCGATAATACCCCGCACCAGATTGACGAGCTTCCGCGATGCATCGGATTTCAAGCAAAAGCCGCATGCCCCGCTCTCCTTCACATCTTCGAGGAGATTCTCGGTGGATGCTGTGATCAAAACGATCGGAACTACGGTCGTAGTTGTAGCGCGAATTGCGGAGAGATAGTTCGCGAAGTCCAACCCCTTGATGCTGGGCATGTTGACGTCACTGACGATGAGGTCAACCTTCTCTTTCGAGAGGATTTTCAGCGCTTCGTTTGCGCTTTCGGCCAGCGCAACCTCAAAGCCGCCTATCTCGAGGAGCTGCCCCATGATAAACCGCTGATCCGGATCATCGTCGACCACCAAAAGTCGCGGCTTCGCGTCGCTCGTCATCAAATTACCTCGCTTCGTCCTGCTCTTCCATCTATCGGCTGAATTTCACTCGCGGTTGACGGCCTTTATCGCACAGGAACTTCCGAGGGATTTCACGCAGATATCCGGGGCTTTTACGAGGATCTCCGGTTAAGTTCCCCCGGCTTTTTGCCGATATCTTCTCCGGCGGAGAATGTCGTACCGCGAAGAGAGACGTGAACAGAAAGTAGTACCAGGCGATGCATAACGACGGAACCATTCCTGCACCGCCTTCCCACGAAAGTGCGTCCACCGATGTCCGGCTGCATCCGCCGGTGGACTTTACTGGCGCGGTTCTCGAAGAAAAATACTGGCTGATCCGCAAAGCGGATGAAGGCGGAAACGGAAGCATCTACGAAGGCTTCGATATTCTTCTTGGCCGGCGCATCGCGGTAAAAGTTCTCAACTCCCTTGAGGCTACACCGGATACGATCTCAAAGTTTCGCAAAGAAGCACGACTCGCAAGCAGGCTCGATCATCCGAACGCCGTTCCGATTCATGATTTCGGCATTAGCCGGGAAACTCCATTTCTCGTCATGCGCTACGTCGATGGGAAAACGCTGTTCGATCTTCTTGGCGAGGTCAACTTCCTACACCTCCCGCGGGCAGCGAGAATCTTCAGCCAAATCTGCTCGGCTGTCGCGGCTGCGCATGCAGCGAAGCTCATCCACTGCGATCTAAAAACCGAAAACATCATGTTGATGAAGAGCGGCGAGGGTGGAGATTTCGTGCAAGTCCTCGACTTCGGACTTGCTCAATGCGTGCGTGCGGCGCGGCAACAGAATTTCATCAAAGCCGGGATGATCTACTTCTCCGGCACGCCGGAATACATGTCGCCCGAGCAAATTCTGGGTGAAATAGTCGACGAACGCAGCGACGTCTACTCCCTGGGAATTGTACTCTACGAGATGCTCACCGGCGACGTGCCCTTCAACGGTGACGACCCTCCGTCTGTCCTGAAACAGCAGGTCAGCCGGGCCCCTTTGCCTCCGAGTCAGGCGCGCCCTGAGGCGAAGATCCCGAACATGATTGATCGCGTGATCGCCCGTGCGTTGAATAAAAAGCAGGATGCTCGCTATCAAACAGTGAATGCGTTTCTGTCCGACTTCTTGAGTGCGTCCAGTCTCGCGATGCTGGCAAAAGAGCCGCCCCCTGTCCCCCAAGAGTCTCAGAAGCCGGTTGAAGAACCGGGCATTCGCGATCGGTTAGCGCGCTGGATCAAAAAAGATTAGGCGCCTCCGCTGACCGTCTACTGCTCTTCCTGCAATTCGTAATCCCAGCCGTTTGGATCCTGCCGGTAATAGTTGCCTTGAGGATTGTTATAGAACCCCTGGCCGGAGTTCGGATCATAAAGCTGAGTATTCGGCTGAACCGTGTGCGGAAGATTGTATCGTTGCCCGGTTGAAGGATCGACGTAATCGGTTGTTCCATTCAACAGATTCCCCCGCTGGTGTGCGATCTCTGAATTTCGCTGATGCATCTGCTGCATCCACTGGGAATTTTGTTGCTGATTTTCACGATAACCCTGGAGAGCGCGTTGATCGTTCTGCTGGATCTGGCGCTCGTTCTGATTACGGCGGGCCATTCCGTCGGGAGTGAATCCCGCCGTCGCCGCATAATTGTATGCGAACTGCTGAAAGGTCATCGTTCCGCCTTGGCTGATGTAGGTCTGGTACATCTGCTGAACCTGCGGATTCTGCATGTTCCCCTGAACGATGCCGTTCTCCATCTGACGCATCTGATTCGTAAGTGCCTGATCCTGCTGCTGCCACTGCTGCATCATCGCGTTGTAATCCTGCGAATGGGCGTATGAAGGCAGTAGAAGAAGGGCAACAATGCCTGCCCGAACTCGAATGCAACGGAACATCTCGACCTCAATATAATATAGCGGGGACTCGCGTGATTTGGACATTCTACAGTCCGGTCCACTCCGGTCAAACCGGATCCCCCCGCGCTCATTTCCAATGCTTCGGAGGGAAGGAAAAGTATCTGTCCACTGCCGGTTCGTCCGTTAGTGGGCACCACCTCAACTAGAGGTTTGGTCCCCAGAAGGACTACAACATGAAATCAGCAAATTGCTTGACACTGACCACCGACGAACACGCCGCAGTTTGCGCGTTCGTCGCTTCCAGCGGAAACCTCGATCGCGCGGCCGAAATCTGTAACGATCCCCGATCGGACGTCGAAGGCTGGCTCGAAGCGGCCCGTCTGAAGCTCCGCATCGACGAAGGCGCCGACTGGCAGATCTACCGGGTTCGCTGGGCGCTTCCCGAACCTCCGAAAGTCGGGCAGCTCAGCGCCGGCGTGCGGCCGAATCACGCCCGTGGCCTCCAGGAGATCGTCAAAGGCGGAACGTCCCGCGACGCGGCAGCCGCCGCCGGTGTCCAGCCACAGACGTGGAAGAATTACGTCGGCCGTCTCTGTTCGCGAAAAGGAATCAACAGCCGTTCCATCTTCTACATCTGGTGGACGGCCCAACTTCCCAGTCAGGAAGCGGCAACCGCCTGATGAACCATCGCCACTCGCAGAAACGGAAGGCCGATCCGCGCCGTCGGCCTTCCCTGCCCCGTTTTATGAACGGTTTCGGAGATGGTGCTCTACTTGTGCGACTAAACGCGCTTGCCGTAGCTCAAGACACAAAATATCGGTGTACCGAGAGCCGATGAATAGCGCTCCGAAAGTCCTGGCCGATCATCGAGCAGAATTGATTCCGCCACGAGGGGCACAAGCTTTGCCTCTTCGGCTGCCGCGATGAGCGCCTGCGGACTGTAATGATACTCCACGATCTTCAAAACACTGCCGTCGTCGGTCCGGCGGAATATCCCTTCCGATTCCTCTTCGATCGGGTAATTTCGCTTCGCCCAGTCAACATGCACAGCGGCGATGACCAGCCTGCCGTTATCAGCGAGCACCCTTCCCGCTTCGTTCATGAACGACTTCAACTGCGATGGATTCATGTGCATCGCGACGCAGCTGCTTACGATCCGGTCGAATGATCGATCCTCGAGCGGCCATCTTGCGGTGAGATCGGCAGCAACAAACATCGCTCCGGAAATTTCGCGCTGCGAGCAGTGGGAGATAAGTTCCCGATTCAGATCAATTCCGAAGAGCGCCTTGGGATTTCGATCGCGGACAAGGGCCAGAAAGGAGCCTTCACCGCAGCCCGCATCTAGCAGCCGTTGGCCTTGAATCTCTCCGAGGTGGCGGAGAAGTGCGGGGTAAAGCATCTCCTCATGAGAGACCTGAGCTGATTCGCGATACTGGAGCCAGAGCTGAGCAAACTCCGGTAGCTCTTCCGGCCGGCTTTCGCGGCGGTCTGCCTGCCCATTTGAGGGTACTGAACTTCCGCTTTCGGGCATCGCTCCTCGAGGTATGGGGCCCAGTATCGCCGGTTCGACCTCCACCCGCAAAAGAAATAGAGTCGTTCATTCATGTTGGGGGCTGAATGTATCGAATCGGACGGATAGCGCTCTTTCTTTTCCTCGCAAGCGGCGCGGCCGCTGGGTCGGGGGCTGACGAAAATTCATGCATTCTCCG
>CAYOAK010000251.1:0-5282 GCA_964401925.1 uncultured Bdellovibrionales bacterium
TCGTTAAAGGGCAGCAAGATCAGAAAAAGACAGTTATTTCGACGCTCCTACAGGGGGCCTCTTCCACAGCACCATCTGCTGTGACGGGGAAGGGCGGACGGGTGAACGTAATCGCTTAACGCGAAGCGAATTGCCCTTCTCGTCAGGGTGGCTCTGTCTGGGCTAAGGTGGGGACCTATGTCCCCGCCTCAATCAGCTTTTCGCTCTGCTTTCGTCCGAACTGCGGCCGGCCTCTTAGTGCTGGTCATTTTGTGCTCGTGCGGCGGTCGCCGCCCGGCGGAGCTTCCGCGCGGTTACGCTCAGATCGCTACTGAGACGCAGATCTCTCGGGCTGAGCAGGCCGCTCAAGAAGCGGCGCAGAACGCTCGCGTTGTCCAAGCTCAGTACGAGCGGCTCGCTCGTGAACTCCAAGAATTAAAATCCGAACTCGCGCGTGTCCAAGTAATGGGCCGCGCCTGTGGAGACCTCGCCGCGACGGCTGAGAAGAAAGCCCGGGCCAATCGCGCCGCGGCGGCGAAGAAGGCAGCAGAAGCTGCCGCGCTCGCCGCTGCACAGCCCGCCGTGCAGCGATCCCCGACCACCGGCCTGCCGATCCCGGAGTATTCGAAGTCCGATGCTCCGCAAGGTTACGCTCCGCCGGTCGCAACTCCACCGGCCGCGCCGACACACGCGGCACACTAAACACTATACGGGAAACGTGGATCTCCAACTTTCCAAAATCGGCTCGCATGTGAACGCCTATCGCGCGCGCGTTGCCGATCATCCCGGACGGATCTTCGGGAGGCTGGGGGAGGCTGCTGAGCGGGAAGAGCTTTCGTCGTTGATCGCGGGAGCGAAGGAGCGCTTTGTCGAGCTTGGGTCCGGTTCGGGATTGCACCTGATCGAACAGGCGCGGAGAAATCCCGCCGCGGCGCTCTTCGGATTCGAGCTGCGTTTCAAACGCGCTGTGCGAACGGTCGAAAAGGCCGAGCGTGCAGCTGTCGAGAATCTCTACATCCTCCGCTGCCACACACAATTTTTTGGCGAGATATTTCCGGAGCGTTCACTCAGCGGTGTGTGGGTAAACTTCCCCGATCCTTGGGAGAAGCGGAAAAAGAATCGGATGCTGAACCCCGGCTCGCTCCAACAGATCCACAATGCGCTGAAGCCCGGTGGTTTTCTGTCCTTCAAGACGGATCACGAAGAGATGTTCGATTCGATTCACGGGCAGCTCGTAAACGGCGGGGCGTTTCAGCTGAAGAAAGTCATCCGTGGATTGCACGATTGCCCGGAAGAAACGGACAAAAACGTCATAACGGAGTTTGAATCGCTCTTCCGCTCACAGGGCCTGCCGGTCTATCTGCTCTCCGCCATCCGAGGGGTGGACCATTAACCCGTTCCGGGCTAAAACTCCCGCGAACTTTGCTCAGAAACATGGCCTCAACCTACATCCTCGGAATCTCGGCATATTACCACGACTCAGCCGCATGTTTGGTTCGTGATGGAGAGATAGTTGCTGCTGCGCAAGAGGAGCGCTTCTCACGCGTCAAGCACGATCACAGGTTTCCGAAAAATGCGGTGCAGTTCTGCCTCGACAAAGCGGGGATCACGGCTGATCAGCTCACACAGGTCTCATTCTACGATAAACCCTGGATCAAATTTGAGAGGCTGCTCGAAACCTATCTCGCTTTCGCGCCGCAGGGGCTCCGCTCGTATCTGAAAGCGATGCCGCTCTGGCTGAAAGAGAAGCTCTGGATGGGGGAGCAGCTTAAACACGAGCTCGGGTTTTCCGGAGAGCTAATCTACCCGGAGCATCACCAGTCCCATGCGGCTTCCGCGTTCTTTCCATCGCCCTTTGAGAGCGCTGCGATTCTCACGCTCGATGGGGTGGGAGAGTGGGCGACCTGCTCCTGGGGTTCGGGACAAGGCAATAAGATCCGGTTGATCTCGGAGATCCGGTTTCCGCACAGCATCGGATTGCTCTATTCCGCCTTCACTTATTACACCGGCTTCAAAGTAAATTCGGGCGAATACAAAGTTATGGGCCTCGCACCGTATGGCGAGCCGAAGTATGTCGACTTGATCCTGAAAGAGCTGATCGACCTGAAGGCAGACGGATCCTTCAAGTTGAACATGAAGTATTTCAACTACTGCCAAGGTTTGACGATGACGTCGCCCGCATTCGATGAGCTATTTGGTGCGCCGCGCCGCAAACCCGAGTCGCAGCTGAGCCAGCGGGAGATGGATCTCGCGCGTTCGATTCAGGATGTGACCGAAGAGGTGATGCTCCGGCAGGCGCGCTTTATCCGCCGTGAATCCGGCGAGAAAAATCTTTGTCTGGCCGGCGGTGTTGCGCTGAACTGCGTTGGGAACGGCAAGATTCTGCGCGAGAAGATCTTCGACCGGATCTGGATTCAACCCGCGGCAGGTGATGCCGGGGGAGCCCTTGGTGCTGCGCTGTATGCTTGGCATCAGATCTTGGAGAACAAGCGGACAGTGTCGCCGCGAGGAGACCTCCAGCACGGCAGTTATCTCGGGCCGCGTTTCTCCGACAGCGAGATCGAAGGTTGGCTGCAGAGCGAGAAAATTCCGTATCACAGCTTCACGAACGGCGGCGCCGCAGAAAAAGCGGCGGAGCTCCTCTCGCAGGAGAAAGTCGTCGGCTGGTTCTGTGGCCCGATGGAGTTTGGCCCGCGTGCACTCGGATCGCGCAGTATTCTCGGAGACGCGCGCAGTCCTGAGATGCAGAAGGTGATGAACCTGAAAATCAAATACCGGGAGTCGTTCCGACCGTTTGCCCCGGCGTGTCTGCGCGAAGATGTGTCGGAGTATTTCGAGCTCGATTCAGAGTCGCCTTACATGCTGCTCGTTGCTCCCGTGAGAAGCGAGCGAAGAAAGGGAATGACCGCCGATCAAGAGAAACTTTTCGGGATTGAGAAGCTGAACGTCCCGAAGAGCGATATCCCGGCAGTGACCCACGTCGATTATTCCGCGCGGATTCAAACGGTCGAAGAGGAGACCAATCCGGAGTTTTACCACCTGATCGAGTCGTTCAAGAAGCGCACCGGCTGCAGCGTCGTTGTAAACACCTCGTTCAACGTGCGCGGCGAGCCGATCGTTTGCTCTCCTTCCGATGCATATCGATGTTTTATGCGCACCGAGATGGATGCGCTCGTCCTCGAAAACTGCGTGCTCTTCAAAACAGAGCAGCCGCAGCTCACAGGGGATACAGATTGGCGCAATGAATTTGAATTGGACTAATGGTGATGGGCGAGCCAGCGAAGAAGTTAGAGCATCCGACGGAGCCGGCACTGAAAGTTGTCGAGCGTCCCGCAGCTGACCCGGCGGATCCGAAGACCGAGAAGCGTCTTCGAGAGTTCGGAATCTTGATGGCTGCGGTGTTAATCGCGATTTCAGCTTTTTTGCTCTGGCGCGGCAGGCCCGCGGCGATGATCACGCTCCCAGCCGCGTTAGTCTTTCTTGCCCCGGCTTATTTCCATCCCCGTGCGCTCGGATTAATCGAGCATGGTTGGCTCGCATTCGGTGAGCGGATGTCACGCGTGATGACGTTCGTGCTGCTGACGCTCACGTACTTTCTCATTATGACGCCGATGGGACTGTTCCTCCGGTTGATCCGGAAGGATCTCTTAGATCTGAAGCTCGACAAGTCGGCGAAGACATACTGGAAGCCGGTGGAGCCGGATGGTCCGCATACACGGCCGTATCTTCCGTATTAGTCCGCAGAAGCGCCGTCCTCTGCGCTGATCGTTGCGACTCTCTCCGAGAAATGATTTTGAAATGGGACTTATCCCTTGGAGATAGTCCTATGCCTTACATCAAGCGTTCTGACAGGAAGCAGTATCAATCGATCATCACTGAGCTCGCAGCGCTGATTCCGGAAGATCGGATGAGCCGTCCCGGCCATATGAACTATTGCGTGAGCCTGTTGATAGAGAAGGTCTACGGGAATTCAATGCGATACGCAGATCACAATGAAGTGGTCGGTGTGCTTCATTGTATCGTCGATGAGTTCTACCGCCGGAAGACCGCGCCGTATGAAGATCTGAAGATCAAGGAAGAGGGAGATCTCGGCGAACTGTAGGAGACGCCAGAGGAAATGAAGGGGCAGCGGAAAGGTTTCTCGTTGGAGAAAAACATTTCCGCTGCCCCTTCGTTGGCGGCGGTTGGGCATTAGCTCGAGGCGGCCTCGGTGTTCGTGGCGAGGCCGGCGGCGACGAGGTAGGCCTCGAGGGCGGTGTAGTTCGCTTCGCCCTGCGCAGGGTCGAAGGGATGGAAGTGAGCATTCGTCACCCCGCTATGGAAATACGCGCGCGCCGCTTCGCCGATCGCCGTCACGTCGTCGACGATGACAACGTGGCGGTGGTGACGTTTCACGAAAAGCCCGATCTGTCCGAAGAACTTATCCGCGGGCTTCCGCGAGCCGACTTTGCAGGAGGCAACGAGACTACAGTTCATCAGCTCCAATGACTTCAGGTATCCGTTTAAGGCCTCGAGAAGGATCGGATCGATGTTCGTCATAATGATCAACTGCGCCTCGCCGACCACATGCAGCAGCGCGCCCATCAGGGCCACATCAATAGCCATGGCCTGCCGATGGATCTCTTCGAGACGGGCATGGTCCGCAGTGTCGGGAATCCCCAAGAGCTGCGCGAGCGCGTTCAGCGCCGCCGCTTTAGTGTAAGCGAGTTCGACGGATTCGTCGGCGAGGGCGGATCGCAACGCTTCCTCGGTCAGAGTCACGCCGAACGCCTCGTTCAGTGCGGCGACGAGTTCCGTCAGTTTCATGGACGCGATCGGACCTCCGAGGTCGATCACGAAAATCGTGTTCGAGAGAGTCTCAGGATTAAGTTTGAACATGGAATGGGCTCCTCTTCATCACTGCTCGCAGCGATGAAGAGGAGCCAAAATCAGAGTGCTCAAACGGGGTAGAACCTTCAAACTTTCCGCTGCCGCCCATCCCGGCAAACCCGGACGAGCGGCAGTGCTACTCAGTAGTCGTAGTAAGATGAGAGATCGGCCCTTGATCAGCCGTTATATCGGTGACTAACCGAACTGATGGGTAGCCCCGGTGTCTGTCCCCGGACCACCGGCCCAGCGCGAAATTAATTATATCGCGTATAATTAATTTCCTTTGCACGTCGCGCACTTACGCAGAAAATTAATTATACGCGATATGATTAATTGCGTTCGAGGCGGAGCGATCTACGTCGAGGCAAGATCAGCCGAAGAGGAGACGCAGCACTGCCTTTAGCCCACGCGGCACAGAGGGGAGGAGCGCCTTC
>CAYOAK010000252.1:0-5257 GCA_964401925.1 uncultured Bdellovibrionales bacterium
CCGATGAACGTAAAAAAACGCAGCAGTGAGGCGCGAATTCGATTCACTATCCCACCCCCGGGCCAGACCAGATGTTGAAGTGTTCCCACTTCAATCCGATCAACTTCGCCGGATCCATAATCTCAGGGAGGATTCCAAGCTTCAGAAGCGTCGCGGCGAGAGCGCCGCAGACAATGATTGCCACGATGAAGAGCTTGCAAAGATCCTGTCCGCGCAAGCTGCCCCGTTGAACCGGATCATCCGAAAAGTACGCACCCGCGGCGAAAAGCTCTTCGCCAAGCAGGGTGTAATCACAGGTCGTCACGAAAAACGGGATCTGTTCATTCGATGTCGTCCCGGCGATCTGCATGGCGCCGATCCGCTCGCCGGCCTCCGCCAGAATTAACGATTCAGCGGCAAAGCTTCCGAAGAGAAATGCGCTTCCGACATTTTCGCGGTGGACGAGCCCCATGTAGCCGGATACATAAGCAAACTGCTCATCTGCAAGGAACCGGACAGAGTTCGAATCGTATTGATTCAACCGCCCTTCTTTGCGATAGGCGTTCTGCACGCTCGCTTCCGTCAAAACGTACACCTCAGGGTCGATGCAAGGTACGAAGAGCTTTGTTCCGAAGCGTGCGACCCGCCGGGAGATATGGTGCAAGATTCCGAGCGCCGCATAGAGCAGAGGACCCACGCTCGCCATTCCCGTCGTAAAGGAGATCGGCCTTCCCAGCTCAACCGCCCGGCCGACCGCTTCATCGATTGCGGCGATCCCCTGTATGCGCCGGATCTCAAAGACGATGCCGCGCTTTGCACGGAAGATCGCTCTGAGAATCGAAACACCGAAGAGCAAGATGAAAAAAATTCCGATTGGACTCGCATGCTCCATTAGGCGGTCTCCTCGAGCTTGTTGATCAGCTTCTCTACCGAAGAGCGATCTGAGAGCAGGTCGATCTGCTGCTGCGAGAGGATCGATGGAACGACCGTGTGAACAAGTTGAGCCAGATGGCCGACGAGCGGCAGCAATGGACGGTGTGCCTCCAGAGCGAAGATCGCGGCGTCGCGGATCCCGAGCGTACGAATCTTCTCAGCGATCCGATCGAGCTGAGCATCCTCGCTGGGAGTTTCTGACAAAATTTCTCTTGTACCCAAACGCTCTTCGCTCATATAAGAGAGGTATATTACAGCGGCTCGCTTCGAGCCGGAAAACCTCAGATACCGGAAGGTCAGATACCCGGCCATGTTTCAATTCGGAAAGAGCTCATCCATAAAAGAGGTCGAAGGGGGCACCCTGGACCGTTGGAAAAAATTCCTGCAGCGGGCGAATGACTCGCAACCGGTCGATGAAGAGAGTTTTCTTCGTGCAGATGAGATTGAAGGATGGGGCGGAATGGATCTGCCCGTCGGCCCCGGTCTCAATCCGGCTCAGACGCAGAAGGTGATCCCTGAAGTTCGAACCGTTCCCAATCATCAATTGGCAGGGCATCAATTGTCGGGGCATCAGTTGGCAGGGCATCAGTTGGCAGGGCATCCTCCTCCCCACTGCTTGGCCGTAGAGCGCCCCGTCAGCGAGAATCTGATCGCCCGTTTTGGCTCCGAAATCCGCAGCGCTCTTGGTCCCGGAACGTTGATCGAAGGCAAGTTTGCTTTCGACTCACCGGTGAGAATCGACGGCACGTTGCGCGGTGAGGTTCATTCCTCCAGCCTGCTTGTGGTCGGCGAAGAGGGGATAATCGAAGGGCTCGTCTGCGTCGGGAACCTGATCGTTTTCGGCCGCGTCAGGGGACATGTCGTCGCCGAAGAGGTTGTTCAGGTGACAAGCTCCGGCGAGCTTCGGGCCGAGATCGAAAGCGGCCAGCTTGCGATCGACCTGGGCGGAGTCTTCGAAGGCTCCGTGAAGCGGACCACCCGCCCTCAGTCCTAGAGGAAGGGTCTGTCGAAAAACGGATGTGCCTTGGAAGGTTCGCGAACTCGGCGATAATCTTCTCGAGGACTCGATTTTTCCAAGAATTTCTCCCATGGTTCATTGACGGGTCAGGTGCTTTTTCGAACGCTGCCCCTCTTTGTTTGTCGCGCTCTCTGAGCGCGAGGCTCGAAAATAGCCGAGACGGCCACTCCGCAACCGGCCCCCGCAAAACCACGCAAAATCGCTCGTTTTCCAGCTGTTAAGCCGCCGGTGAATTCCGTCGATAAAGATCTACACGAGTAGATTGTGGATACAGAGCTTAACAGGCCAAAAATTACGATCGTTCCCGACCGGGTTGAAGAACCCGTCGATATCGTTACGCCGGTCGTTCCTCCGCGCAGCGGCCCATCGGTGATGAGCGCCGGCTCAACCGCGAGCTCCCCCTATAAGATCCGCACAGAAATTGTTCTGAAGCTTTCGTTCATCGGCTTCTGCATCCTGGTGGCGGTGATCTTCGCGATGGCTACAAGCATTCCGAGTCCGCAGCACTCCGTTATTCGCTCATCGAAGCGTCACAAAAAACCGCCCGTCCAATCTGTGCCGCAAGAGCCGGCTACCGCAGGACCCATAGGACATGGCCCGGTACAGACACCGGAAACTCACTAAAAGTTGAAGCTTTCGTTACGAGGCCGGCGTTTCGTCTGCGCCTGGGACGTTCACGCGCAGCTCTTGAATCCGCGCAGCCTTTCCGCGCAGTTCACGCAGGAAGTAGAGGCGGCTCCGTCGAACACGGCCCCTCTGCTTGATCTCGATCTTCACAACCCGCGGTGAATGCACCGGGAAGATCCGCTCAACGCCGACTCCATAAGAGATCTTCCGGACGGTAACCGCTCGGCTTACTCCGCCGCCGGCAACCCGGATTGCGACCCCTTCAAAGATCTGGACTCGCTCTTTGTCCCCTTCCTTGATCAGCTGGTGGACACGGATAGTGTCGCCTGAGCGGAATTCAGGAATCTCACTCTTGAGCTGTTCGCTCGTAATTTTCTGAAGAATCTTAGACATATCGGGCACCAGCCTGGAAAGGCAGGGGAGAGTATCGCCTCGGCAGGAAAAATCAACTCTCCGGAGTGAGGTTTTCGCCATTTTGCGGTCCTTACGCTACTGATCCGAGCCATATCCCTCCATATTTCTCCCTAATTTCGAGGAATCGCCAAGGAAATGCCCGCACCGGTCTGCAATCTGCTTCTCATCGGAGACGAGCTTACAAGCGGGCGGGTCGCCGATACGAATGGAAGCTGGCTCGCAGCTGAGCTGGCATCCCTCGGAATCCAGGTTACTCGCCTGGAAGTCATTCGCGACCGGCTCGGAGAGATTGTCGAGGCGCTCCAGCGCGCGGGTGCGGGTAGCGAGATCGTGCTCGTCACCGGCGGCCTTGGTCCCACCGCGGACGATATCACCCGGGATGCATTCGCGGTGCTCCTCGGCACCGAGCTCAACGAGCACGGGCCCTCCATGAAGAAGATCGAGGATCGCTACCGCGAGCGCGGCATTCCGATGAATTCGATCTCGCGCCGGCAGGCGCTTTTCCCGCGGGGCGCTACCATTGTGAACAACGCCGAAGGAACCGCAGACAGCTTTTGGTGTGAGCACTCCGGTGCTTTCTTCTTCACGTTCCCCGGCGTTCCGCACGAGATGCGCCAGATTTTCCGTGAAGAGCTGAAGCCGCTCCTCTGCTCGAAGTTTCCAACTTTAAAAGTTCCGGCTGAAAGCGCCTTCCGCTGTTTCGGTTTGAGCGAATCCGCAATCGGAACCGCAATCGAGGGCTGCAGTCTTGATACACGGCTGGACATCTCCTACCGCGCGTTATTTCCCGAGGTACATCTAAAATTTTCGAGCCCGCACCTGACCCAGGAGGAATGTGATCGAGCAGCGCAGCTCGCACAGGTGGCGATCGGCCCGGAACACATTATCTCGTCGGACCTTTCGATTGGGCTGAGCCGCATCGTTCTCAATCTGCTTCGAGAAAGCGGGAAGACGGTTTCCTTCGCGGAGTCGTGCACCGGTGGACTTGCATCGAGTCTGCTTGTTGCGGAACCCGGCGTCTCCGACGTGTTCATGGGTGGCGCAGTCGTTTATGCGAATGAGTTGAAAGAAAAGTTTGCCGGTGTTTCGCCAAAAACTCTTTCCGCTCACGGCGCAGTGAGTGCAGAGGTCGCTCTCGAGCTTGCTGCGGGAATCAGAAAAGCTACGGGCAGCTCGATCGGAGTCTCCACGACGGGGATCGCCGGTCCCGGCGGCGGAACCTCCGAAAAGCCGGCTGGAACGATTTTTCTCGGCTATTCGCGAGCTGAACGAGAGACTGCTGTTCGCTTTCACCTCCCCTTTGAACGGAACCGGTTTCGGCTCTATGGTGCGCAACTCACGCTCGACCTCATCCGGCGTGATCTGCTTGGCCTTCCGCTTCAATTCGAGAGGCGGTGAGGTGCAAACGCTGAAACTTCAACTCGACCCGGAGTAACAACTATGAATCGAATCCTCACCGCTGCGTTCTTTCTGCTTCTTCCATTCGGCGCCTTTGCCGCGGAGATTGGAGCACCGGCGCCCGCTTTTACCCTTCCCGGCGCGGACGGCGCGTCCGTGAGCCTCGCCAACTTTAAAAACAAGATCGTGGTCCTCGAGTGGATGAATCTCGGCTGTCCTTATGTCCGTAAGCATTACGACGGCGGCCACATGCAAGGGCTCCAAGATAAGTACACGAAGCAAGGTGTGGTATGGCTGACAATCAACTCCACGAACGCCGAGCACGGTGACTTTGTTCCGCCCGAGAAGCGCGTAGCGTATGTGCAGACCAACAAGCTTGCGAGCACTGCCTATCTTTCGGATGAGAAGGGTGAAGCCGGAAAGAGCTACGGCGCGAAAACTACGCCGCACATTTTCATAGTCGACGCGGCGGGCAAGCTTGTCTACCGCGGAGCGATCGATGATTCGCCGATGAAAGATCCGGCGGGCGCAAAAAACTATCTGACTCAAGCACTGGACGAGCTGCTTGCAGGAAAGCCAGTGAGTGAGCCGGATACGAAAGCATACGGCTGCTCTGTTAAGTATCTATAAGGGTAAGTATCCATAAGGGTCAGTATGAAGACACTGCTTGTCGTTGCGGATCGAGATGTCCCTCAGCTCCGCCTTCTCAGTGCGTTGAAGAGCCACTATGAGATCGTAATTGATCCGAGTCCGGGGCCGCAGATCGATCCCGATGCCGTTCTGCTTTGGGAGTCTCCTGATGGTGTTCTGAAACGGTTGCTGGCGGAGAGCAAGAAGCTCACCTGGCTTCACACGCCCTGGGCGGGGGTTGAAGGACTCATCTCGCCC
>CAYOAK010000253.1:0-5123 GCA_964401925.1 uncultured Bdellovibrionales bacterium
GGGACGTCCGCGGTCCCAGTAATGCCCACTGTTCTGGCCAGGACGTCCGCGGTCCCAGTGAAGTAAACAATCTGAATCATTCTGCCGATCTGCTTCGAATTGTGATCGAGATGCGAGCGGGTTCGGCGTGTACGCGGCGAATCGGATCGGATCTGATCGTTTCTGATCGGGAGGAACATGGCAGCATCGACCGGAACACTGGTCGCCGCGGGACTTGAGAGCGCTGGGTATAAGGCCCAGTCGATCATTCTCGACCAGCTCTGGCTGCTGCTCCTTGCCGTTTCCGTCGCTGTTTTCGTCTGGGTTGCCTGCCGCGCGATCTGGATTCATATGCTGACCGGGCAGGTGCGGCCCGCGATCTGGGCTCTTGTCGGCCCGACGCTCCTGCTCTTCATGCTCGATACCCGGACGATGTCCGGCGGCGTCGAGTGGCAATTTGGGACCTACAAAGGGGATCAGCGGCGGGTTCAGGAGTTTGTTCAGGGAAACATCGCCTCAAACGTGTCGCTCCCATTTGATCTCTACAACCGGTTTGTCTCGGGCATATCCGGCTCGATGATCGGTCTGGCACTGGACAACCCGGTTTCGAGCACGATTCTCTTCACCGTCCGTCAGCAGATCTATGATCTGATCATGAATGTCGACGTAGTCACTCCCGGACTTCGATCGCTTATCCATGAAGGTCTTCAGGGGAAGTGCGGCGAGTGGATGTCGGCTGCCCGCAAGCTCGCTCGCGGCTCGCGCGACCCGGTTTACATGGGAACGCCGGACTACCTGAACTCGCTGCAGACCTACGCAACGTTGCGCGGAAATGCTTCGGTCAGTTTGCAGCCAGACGGTCCGGCCTACAAATATGTGCTCGAGCTCCTGAACTCCATCACGGCAGCGGGCCAGCCTCGCAGTGAGGCAGAGGGGCTCGTCCGGACAATGTGCGAAGGGCAGGGTGGTGTCCTCCCGGGCACCGGGGCAACCGGCGTCGATGTGCTGAATGCACCCGCGAGCTGCGGACAGATCTGGTGCTGGTCCGCGATTGGCCTTGTTCTCGAAGCACGCTCTGCTCTGGACGAATCGCTCAACGAGACTGTCGGACAGAATCCGGCGTATCAGGGAATGACTCCTGCCGCTCGCGCGGCGATCCTTCAACAGATCCTCGAAGACATCGCAAAAAAAGTGAGCCCCGATCCGGACCCGGTTACTGGGACCCGGTTCGACAACGATCCCTCGGTCATTCCTATCGTCATCGCGGGACGTCTTCTCAGTCAGGAGCTTTCACGCGATCCACGCGGAAGCCTCTACGACGAGTTTGCCGAGCATTCGCGGGTGAAGGTGCAGGCCTATCAGCCGCAGCTCCAGCTCTCGGAATCCGAGCTCGCGAACATGCGTGAGCAAAGCTCCGAATACGAGGGCACCGTCGGATTATACGCGAAGACACTCTCGCTCGCTTACAGCTTACCGTATCTCCAGGGATCGATCCTCTTTGCTCTCGCGTTGCTCTTCCCGTTCTTTGCGATCGCCAGCCTTCTCCCTCGGCGTCAGTCCACGATTGTCTTTTGGGCTGCTGCTTGGATGTGGGTGAAAATGTGGGATGTGGGCTGGGCGGTTGTGATGCTCATCGATCAAGTATTGTGGGAGCTGATGCCGCACCGGGCTTATTACCAGCCGGTGGCGCTCGGAATGCACTCACCACTGACGATCCTCGAATCCGCATTCGACACCGATCCGACCTATTCACTAGCCACCTATTACGCGTTGCTCGCTTTCTTGCTGATGGCGATTCCCACGGTCACCGGCCAGCTGATGCTGAAGGGAGCCGGCTCCGTCGCGCAGTATCTCCTGGCTGGTCTGAGTCAGAACGTCATGGATCCGTATGCCGGCGGACAAGCTTCTCGCGATGAGCGCGACCGGGCGAGGGTCGGCGACCACGCGGAACGAATCGATCAGAAGCAACCCGGAACAGAGGCGGAGGCGCGAGCGGGGCAGAAAGCTCTCCCCAATCGAAATGCGGAAGCGGGGACGCAGGAGAACAGAGAGTCCAATGTTTGAGTATAGCGACCAGTTCGGCCTCGCGGGCTCGATTGTCAGCGCCATCCTTCAGGCAGTGGCGCTCTTCACGCTCGCCGACATGCTCGCGACAATCGCTCCCGTCTTCGAAAAGCTCGGAGTGCTGCTCTTCGTTGTCGCGGCGATCGGGGGAATTACCCGCGTGGCAAACGGCGGCGACATGCGTGACGCTCTCCTGCTCGTCCTCGGACCGATTCTTTTCCTCGCCGCGATGAAGTCGACCGTGAATGTCCGGGTTGTCACAGACTCTGCTTCGAATGACCGGCAGAAGCTCACGGACGGGGTTGTCGCGATGGTCGGACAGGCGAGGGGTGCGGCGGCAGTTGACGTGCCGATTGTCCTTTGGGTGTTCGACCGCTTTAGCAGAACGGTTATCGGCACCCTTGTGGAGCTGCTGCAGACCGATGCGTTTCAGCAAGCAACCATCCGGGCGGCGCGCGATCGGTTGATGTCCCGAATCCTTGCGGCCGATAAGGCCGACCCGCATTTTCTGATGCTTTTGACCCTCTCGCTCTCGGGGGAATGTGCCGAAATTACCTCACTGGATTGGGATCTCTCCCAGCCGCGATTCAAGACTGCCCCTGCGGGGACTCTCGACGCAGCGCTGGCACAGACAAAGAGGACGCGGCGGCAATATCTCTCTGAGAAGCATCAACGCTTGGACAACGAGCTGGTCGAATATCTCACAGGACTGGGTGTCGCTGCGGTCGGCGATCCGACCTGTAATGAGGTTTGGCTCTATACCCAGAAGCTCGCTTTCGATTACGCCGACCAGATGCTGAGTAATCAATCGACCCTGCGTTCTGAGTTTCCCGAGCTGACGAACCTGCAGTGGATGCAAGCACTCGATTTTGTAAAAGCGAAACTTGCACCGGAGAACGCACCGGCGAGCGATCTTACACAAGCGTATAAAGTGCTCGCGGCGTTTCTCATCCGGAACTCGTCATCTCGAAGTGCACACGGCGCAATGAGTGCAAGGTTGAGCGGCCGGCCGGACTGGATGCTCACACAGGATCCGAAAGAGGACGCAACCAGCGAAGAGCTCGGAAAGTCTCTCGACTCGGCACGAAGCATTGTGGTTCGGTTTGCAGCCTCCATCCCCTATGTTCAAGGGCTGTGTCTGTATCTCCTGACGGTGAGCTTCCCGTTTTTCTGCCTGCTGCTGGTACTACCGCAGCGCATCTCCTCAATCCTCACCTGGATGTCGTTGTGGATGTGGGTGAAGAGCTGGGACGTGGGCTTCGCAATAGTCGGGCTCATTCGAGAGATCGTTTGGCAGTTCTTGCCGCATACCTCTGAAATCCTCGGGATCAACTCCTTGGCGGCGGTTAACTGGGCCGATCCCGCGAGCATGTTCGCGCTGCTCAACGCGGACTCTCCGGAGCTGCAATTTCAGACCTATTACGGAGTGCTGGCGATGCTCACGCTCTCCGTGCCGGTAGTCATGGGCTACTGCTTCCACGCCGCCACAGGAATGGCTGACGTAATCAGCCGGGGCTTCGCTCGGGGAGGGAGAAGCTAATGCCTGAGCTGAATACTATCGGTGGAGTGGGGACACTTGCAGCAGCAGGGCTCGCGACTGCCGGACAGTACCTTCAAGCGGTGATCCTCGACGAACTGACGGGGCCGGTCGGAAGCAAGTTGATCCTTCTTGTAGCGCTCATTGGCGTTGCGAATCTCTTCTATCGCGTTGCAATTCTGGGTGACTACCGGAGCGGAGTGATGCTCATCTTCGGTGCGATTCTGTTCTCGACCGCGATCTACCCCCGCGCGATTTCGAACGGTGTTCGTTGGGAGGTCGGCAGCCGGAAGCATGACGATGTTCTGGTGAGAGAGACCCTGCGCGGTGTGTATTCGTTCGCCGGAAATTCCGAGCCGGGGGATCCAAAAGACAATCCGGGCACACCTGTCTTCAAGGTTTCTTGGATCTTCGCAATGTGGGATCGGCTGACCACAGGGCTTGTTCAAGTCGGGACTGAATCTCTCGGCGTCGTACGTTCCAAGAGCGACCTCTATTTTCTCAACCGGACAGCCCGCTACCAGCAGCTGTTTCAGATGGGGGTAGTCGATAGCAATCTTCAGCAGTTCTTGCAGACCGTTCTGTTCGACAGCTGCTCCCGCTGGCTGGGACTCTATCAATCGTTAGTGGATCCTTCTCAGGCCGATCGAGCGGCAGAAGTCCAACTTGAGATCACCAGGATCACTGATCTGGCGGTGATGTCGAAGGTTGACCGCAACTATCCATTTGTCGAGGAGCTCAATACTCGGGGCTATTTCGGCACTCCGCCCCCTGCGCTTGGCGAATCGCTCAGCTGTAAGGATCTCTGGTCGCTCGCAATGCGGGCACTGAAGAAGGTCGCATATTCGCATGCGTCCGAGGGCCTTACGGATCGGTTGCCGGATGGATTAACTCCCGATGAGATGATGATACAAGCAGCGATCAAGTTCGGGACGGACGATGTCGCAGATCCTCTCGATATGGGGCGGATGATCAACGCCATCGCCTCTCGCATGCTTCTTGGCGCCTTCCGCGAAGCATACCCCGCGTTGACGGCGGTCAATCGGTTGCCGGCACTTCTTCGCCCCGAGGAAAACGCATCGGCTGGTGAAGCGGACCGCTACGATTTTTCAAAGAACGTTCAGGAGCAGTCGCAGCAAGCAGCCGACGCCTCACAGACGGAGTACCTCGGATATGTGATGGCCCTGCCATACATCCAAGGAATCTTTCTCTACTTCCTCGCTCTCAGCTATCCGGTTTTCGCTCTGATGCTGATCAACCCGAATCGTTCACTTGCTTTCGTGATCTGGCTGGGTCTTTGGTTCTGGGTGAAGCTCTGGGATTTTGGATTTGCTGCAGTGATGCGTCTTGACGATCTGCTGTATTTCCTCCTGCCTCACGGTCCGACGATCGATGATGCGCAGGTAAATGATCCGGGACTTGTGTTGCGGACAGTGCTCGCCGCCGATCCGACGTACACAATCTCAGTCTACTGGGACATCATGGCGATGCTCATCGCCGGCATTCCGATTGTCACCGCGATGATGGTGTGGGTTGGCGGAAG
>CAYOAK010000254.1:0-5089 GCA_964401925.1 uncultured Bdellovibrionales bacterium
ATCAAAGTAAGATGGCAGCCGGTGCGCTCTACCGGGCAGAGCTCGCGGCACAGCTCGAGGGGCGACTAGGAGTCGAGACCGAGAGAAAGAACTCCTGGTTTGAGGTGAAGGGCGTAGACCAGGAGCTAATCGGTGAATTTTCAAAACGGCGCGAAGAGATTGAGGCGAGACTCTCTTCGTCCGGACACTCCTCCCAGCGAGCAGGGGACATCGCAACTCTCGACACGCGGGAGGTAAAGGAGCACCGGCCGCGGGAGGAGCTTTTTAAGGAGTGGCGGGGAACGGGGCGTCAATTTGGATGGTCCACCGAGCAGGCTGAGGAGCTCGCGGCTGGCCGCGCACCGGAACGAAACCCGGAACAGGAGAAACGGGAAGCGGTTTACCGAGCGGTAGCAAAGATCACCGCCCATC
The DNA here is from genome assembly GCA_964401925.1 of uncultured Bdellovibrionales bacterium. Lineage (GTDB taxonomy): Bacteria > Bdellovibrionota_C > UBA2361 > SZUA-149 > JADYYL01 > CAYOAK01. The sequence continues at coordinate 412 of CAYOAK010000254.1, forward strand.
AGAGCTACTTCTCGGAGCGGGAGCTTATCCGGCACGTCGCCGAGGAGGCGCAGGGGAGGGGACTCGCAGCGGATGAAGCGGTTCAGACCACCCGCGATGCGCTTCAGAAAAATCCTGAGATTGTCCGTCTCGGGGAGCGGGACCGGGAGAGCAAGTACACGACAAAGGAGATGCTTGCTATCGAAGAAAAAATGCTCTCACAGGTCGAGGAGGGGAGGGGCGTTTCTCGTCTCTCAAAGAGTGAGACGGTAGAAAGCGTTCTCTCAGAAAAAGACTCACTTTCGGAGGAGCAGCGCGAAGGGGTACGGCACGTCACCTCAAAGGCAGGGAGGATCTCACTTGTTTCCGGCATGGCCGGAACAGGAAAGAGCACGATGCTCGATGCCGCTCGGGAGACGTGGGAGCGGGAGGATTACGATGTGATAGGAGCCGCGCTCTCGGGAAAAGCAGCGCAGGGACTTCAGGAGGGAGCGGGGATAAAGAGCGAAACGCTCCATAAGACTCTCTCTGATATTCGCTCCGGAAGGCGCGAGCTAACTCAGAAAAGTATTCTCGTCGTAGATGAAGCGGGAATGGTGGGCACCCGGCAGATGGCCGAGCTTGTCGAGGTCACTCAGCAGAGCGGCTCAAAGCTTGTTCTTGTCGGAGACGCGAGACAGCTTCAGCCGATAGACGCCGGGGGACCGTTCAAAGCGATCTCTGAAAAGGTAGGGGAGGCAAAGCTCCAGGAGATACGCCGTCAGCGCGAGGAGTGGTCACGAGATGCGGTCAAAGAGTTTGCCTCCGGAGATTCTCAGAGAGCGCTTCAGCGCTATGCCGAAAAGGGCCTTGTCACGGTCTCACCTAACCGGGACGAGGCCCTCACCGATCTCGTCAAATCGTGGAGGGAGAGGGGAGGAGCGCAGGAACCAGAAAAGCACCTCATCCTTTCGGGAAGTAACAGCGAGGTAAAGGAGCTTAACGCTCTTGCTCAGAGCGAGCGGTACAACTCCGGACAGCTCGGAGAGACGAGCGCGAAGATTGAGAAGGAGACGATCTTCGAGGGAGACAGAATCGTGTTTACGCGAAACTCCCGGCTTTACGGCGTGAAAAACGGGCAGCTTGCAACGGTAACGGGAATTGATTCGGAGAAGAAAAAGCTATCTGCGACATTTGATAACGGAGAGAAAGTCATCGTCCCTCTTGAAAAATACAACCACGTAAAGCTTGGCTACGCAGTGACGACGCACAAGAGCCAAGGGATGACGGTTGAAAACGCCTACATCCTTGCCGGTGGCGGGATGCAGGACCGCGAGCTTACCTACGTTCAGGCGTCACGAGCTCGGGGAGAGACTCGGTTTTTCTTGGACAAGCACGAGGCGGGAGAGAAGCTCGAGGAGATCACCCGGCAGATGAAGAAGTCTCATCAAAAGGATCTCGCCGTCTCCGTCCAATCGGAGCACACCTTGGAGAGAACGCTATGAAGAAAATTCCAAGGGAGTATCGGCTGCCGATCGGGCTCGGAATTGTTCTCACAGGCATCGTGTACGGTGTGACGAGCCCGGATCTTCAACCGTATCTCTATTTAGAGAAGTTCCGGAACGTAATTCCAACCGCAGCGACCCTCTACCGTCTCATGTGGGGATTTGCGTTTCTGCTGTTCATCTTTCTCTCAAAGGGAAGGAGAGCAACCGTCTTGCAGATCGGCGTAGTTGTTTTCGGCTTCGTTTTTCTAACGGCGGTAGTTTTCAGAACGATCCCGCTTCTCGTTTGGGGTGCTCTTTCTTGGGAGGGACTGGCGCTTCACCTCACAGAGGGAGCATTTAGAGGAATCCCGAAAGGAGCACCTTGGTATTGCAGCGTAGGGCAGCTTTTCTACGCGCTCACCTGTCTTGTCGCATTCATTCCGATTCCGATTCTTACGCTCATCGCATTTCTCTTTCCGTTCGATATGACGATGCCGGACAGATTCCACAGGCGCGGGAGAAAGCTTCTTTCATACAGAGAGGCGGCTGCTGGAGCAGAGGAGGAGAGAAAGAAAGAGGGAGAGGGCCCGACACTCTATTGGGGCTGGTTACATCTGCCGTGGAGCTTCGGCACGAAACATTTTGCCGCCTGCGGCTCTACCGGATCTGGAAAAACGACGCTCATTCGATTCTTGATGCAGTCGGTTCTTCCCCGGATCGGCGAATGTCCCGACGAGCGAGCACTCATCTATGACGCGAAACAAGATATCCTCTCTATTCTTGATGGGATGAACCTTCCGGGTCGGATCGTTCTTCTGAATCCCTTCGATTCACGGAGTTCCGCTTGGGACATCGCGGCGGATGTGACGGAACCCTCGACCGCGCAGCAGATAGCAACGATTCTTATCCCAGAGGAGAAGAACGCAGCGCAGCGGTTTTTCTCCGACGCGGCCCGGCATCTCCTTGCCGGAGTGATGCGACGATTCATTAAGACAGCTCCGGGACGGTGGACTCTTGCTGATGTGGTTTACGCGATGCTCGACCAGAAACGGATTGAGCAGATTCTAAGTAGCGATCCCGAGACAGCATCGCTTCTCACTTATCTTCAGGACGCCCGCACCGGAAACAGTGTGCTCTCTACTGTTCTCACGAAGATGCAGCCGTATGAGTTCATCGCGGCCGCTTGGTCTCACGCGGTGATGAAGGTGAGCCTGAGAGATTGGGTAAAGGGTGATTACATTCTGATTCTCGGAAACGACGAGGCGCAGCGATCGGCGCTCGATGCGATAAACCAAGCGATCTTCAAACGGATCGTTGAGCTCGTGTTAGCTCAGGACAATTCGACCGCCCGCCGAACGTGGTTCTTTCTCGACGAGGTTCGAGAAGCAGGACGACTCGAGGGGCTTCAGTCTCTTCTGACAAAAGGAAGATCAAAAGGAGCGTGTGCGATCCTCGGGTTCCAAGACATTGACGGTATGAAAGAGGTTTACGGCGAACATCTCGCGTCTGAGATCTGCGGACAGTGTGCGTGCAAGGCGATTCTTCGAACCGACAGCGCGAAAACGGCAGAATGGGGCTCGGCCCTTCTCGGGGAACGGGAATTTGTCGAGATCACCCATGGCGAAAGCTCTCAGAAGGGAAGCAGCTCGGGATGGAAGCATTCAACCGACAACTCGAGTCACTCTACCTCGATGAGCGAGCACATCGTGAAGCGCCCGATCGTCCTACCATCTGAGATCATGAATCTCCCCCTTCCCGGCGGAGAGGGCAAAGGACCGCTAGACGGATATTTTCTTGTCCCCAATATCGGCGCGTATGAAGCGCGGATCACCTGGAATTCAATCGAGGAGGATCTATCGAAGCCCAGCAACGTCCCGAATTTAGTTCGACGCAGTGCGGAACATGAAGTGCTCTCACCTTGGGGAACGCCAGACCACATCCGTTTAGGACTTGAAAGTGGGAAAACCACCGAGGTGTCACAGCTTACGATTGAGGCAATGGGCCACGATCAGAAACGAACGGACTCTTTAGAGTCTTCGGCTCCAATGGGATCCCTTCGAGACGCCGCACGACATATTCGAAACCGTGGATAAATGGGTGAGAGCACCTGCAAAATCATCTTAGTTGTGATAGGAACGCCTATACCTGACAACGGATTGAAATAAGCTTTGTTGGAAATAATATGGCTGAAGAGATGCAGTCCCTTCCCGCTGATGTTGCTCTGGCAAAACTTCGGGAGAAAGTTTCGACGGATAACACTTTAGACAGTGCGATACGGACCGCTTTCATTGCAGATCTTGATGCGCAGAATCCGACCACTTTGACGAATCTCATTGCCGCGCTGGCAAGGGAGGGGAAGGCCAATGAAGCTGTTGGCGCTCAAAGCAAGTAGCGTTCGCGGACTAGCGAAGGGCTGGCCGCCGCTTCCGATTGGCGAGAATGGCCTGATTGTCTATGGGCCGAACGGCGTTGGGAAAAGTTCGATTGTCGACGCCATCGAGTTCGCATTGACCGGCCAATCGACTCTGTTTCCCCAGGTCGGTCAAGGTTATAGCTGGGATAATGCGTCCCCACATATCCAGCATGGAGCATCGCAGATTTTGCTTTCGCTGGACGATGGCGGCACCGCTCGCGATCTGAACGCAGGTTCCGCAGTCCCGGCCGCGTTTAGCCAAGCGGGTAAAAGCTGGCTCGACGCTGCGAAGAGATCCCAGTTTGTACTGCGTCGTCATATGTTGATGCGCTTTATCAGTGGGCAACCACGGAATCGATACGACCTTCTTGAACCTTTCTTCAAGATGGATGCGTTCAATCGCATTGAAACCGCTCTGCAATCGCAGGTCACTGACCATAACAGTCTAAGGGCTAAGGCTGACGCGTCCATTCAGACGATCGAAACACAACTAAGAACACGCTTCGCCGCGCAACCGACCGCGACTCTTTCCGAACCCACTCTTTATGCTTGGTTGAATGCGACGCTCGACGAGGTGGCCCTCGCTCATTGCTCCGACCAAGCATCCTTGACGGCGCGGAAGGCCGAGGTCGTTCAGCATTTGGGAGGGAAGGGGAAAACCGAACGCATCGGTGCGCTCCAAGCACTCAAAACGGTGACGCAAAGGCTGTCATCGCCGAACACGCTAAAGCCCTTGCTCGACAACTTCCTTTCGACTTTGACGACCTACGAAAGCGAGGTTTCCCATCGCACCCAGGAGGTGATGACAGAGTTTCTTGTT
>CAYOAK010000255.1:0-5085 GCA_964401925.1 uncultured Bdellovibrionales bacterium
CTTCTGCCGGTTTAATTCGACGGGCCATAGGAAAGGTCACGCGCTATTATCAGCGTTCCCGAAAAGCGAAGCTGATACTATTTACTGAGGCCGAAAGAATCCCCCGTCAGCGGGGGGGAGCGCAATAGGGAGAAAGAGAGCCAAAGAGAATGATCCTCGACCCGTCAAGACTTGAAAGTGAGCTTCAGGCGCTCGGAATGGAGATCTTCCAGGAGATCTCGAGCGCCAAGCTCTCCGTCTTCGATTCCGAGTTCTACCTCGGAAAGATGATGGACTGGGCGATGAAGGACGAGGAGTTCAAGCTCAAGCTCTTTCGCTTCATCGATGTTTTTCCGGCATTGGGCAGCTCGTCGGCAATCGTCCGGCATGCTCAAGAGTACTTTGACGATGTCTCCGAGCGGATTCCGGGCATCCTGCGCTGGGGTCTGAAGGTGAGCCCGGATGGGATCTCGGCGATCATGGGAGCGAAAGTCATCGCGCAGCAGATGCGGCAGGTCGCATCGCGTTTCATCATCGGAGAGGAGCTCAAGGGTTCGCTGCGAGCGCTGAAGGAGATCCGGCATGGCCGCCGCGCCTTCACCGTGCTGTTCCTCGGCGAAGGCATTGTCAGCGAACAAGAGGCGCTGGACTGCCAGCGCCGGTATCTGGAACTGATCGATGCGCTCGGTGATGAGGTCCCGGGCTGGCGCGAAGCGCGCCCGATAGTCGAGGGGCATCGAGGTGAGCAGGTTCCCTCCCAGATCTCAATCAAACCGTCTGCACTTTACAGTCAGATTCGTGGTGTCGCGCATGACGAATGCGTTTTGGTGATGACGGAGCGCTTTGCTGAGATCGTGCGGCGCGCCAAAGCGAAAAAGGTCGGCGTCTTCGTTGATATGGAGGACGCGGCTTCAATCTCGATGTCGCTTGAAATGATCCGGAACGTGCTCTCGCAGCCGGAGTTCCGGGATTTCGATCAATGCGGCTTCGTGCTGCAGGCCTATCTCCGGCGGACGGAGAGTGACCTCGAGACGATGTTGAAGTGGGTGCGGGAGCGGGGAGCTCCCGTCGGCATCCGGCTCGTGAAAGGGGGCTACTGGGACGCGGAGACTCTGCACTCGCGGCAGCGCTCCTATGCGAATCCGGCCTGGGAACGGAAGGGCTCGACCGACGCCTGTTTCGAGCGGCTCACGCTGCGCTTGCTTGAGAATCATGAGCTAATCCATCCGGCCTTCGGCTCGCACAATGTCCGCTCGCTCTGCTTCGCCGTTAAGGCCGCGGAGCATCTCGGAGTGAGCCGGACTCATTTTGAGCTTCAGGTGCTTCACGGTATGGCGGACCCCTTGCGCGACGCACTTACCCGCCGGGGCTTTTTAGTGCGGGAGTACTCGCCCATCGGCTCGCTCATTCCGGGGATGAGCTATCTCGTCAGACGGCTGCTTGAGAACTCCTCGAACGAGAGCTTTCTTCGGCAAAGCTTCTACGAGCACGATGATCCGGCGCTCTTGCTCAAAGCGCCTGCGTTCGACCCGGAAGATCGCGGGGACTCGCATCTCACCGCGCCGCCGCCGGGTGAATTCCGAAGTGTGGCGAATACCGGATTCGGAGCACCGGCGGCGCGATCGGATCTTTCGAAGCAGCTGGAGCTGCAACGCCAGAAGCTCCGATCACAGCCGCTGACGATAAAACCCTATATTGCGGGGACCTACATTTCCACCGAGCGGAAGCTCGAGATCTTTGCCCCAGAAGATCAGTCGCTGAAGATCGCCGATCTGTCGCTTGCGGATCAGTCGAGCGCGGAAAGTGCGATCGCAGCGCTCGCGAATTATTTTCCGGTTTGGAGAGATACTCCGGTCGCCGATCGCGCGGCGATATTGTTCCGGGCGGCTGAATTGATTCAACGGCGGCGTGTCGAGCTGAATGCGCTCATCATCCTCGAGGTCGGAAAGACCTGGATCGAGGCGGATGTCGAAGTGAGCGAAGCAATCGACTTTTGTAATTACTACGCGATAGAGGCGCTTCGGATCTCACCGGCCCAGCGGATGGGGAACTATCCCGGTGAGGTGAACCGGCTCTTCTACGAAGGACGCGGAGTCACCTCGGTGATCAGTCCGTGGAACTTTCCGTTTGCGATTCCATGCGGAATGTTCGCCGCATCGCTTGTGATGGGGAATACGACACTGCTCAAGCCTGCCGAACAGAGCTCGGCGATCGGAAGTGCGCTCTTCGATACCTTCATTGCAGCAGGACTTCCGGAAAGGGCGGCCGCGTTCCTGCCCGGGGAGGGCGAAGAGATCGGGCCGCTCCTGACGGAACATCGGGAGGTGGCGACCATCGCGTTCACCGGATCCAAGGCGGTGGGGCTGGAGATTGTGCGTAGAGCGGCTGAGAAGCCCGGCCGTCATGTGAAGCGCGTGATCGCAGAGATGGGCGGGAAGAATGCGATCATCGTTGATGATGACGCGGATCTCGACGAAGCGGTCAAGGGAGTCGTGGCTTCCGCCTTCGGGTATGCCGGTCAGAAGTGCAGCGCCTGCTCGCGGGCAATTGTCGTCGGCGATGCATATGAGCGGTTCACCCAGCGGGTGGCGCAGGCCGCGCTTTCACTCCGTCAAGGGCCGGGCAGCGATCCGGCGTCCTTTCTTGGACCGGTGATCGACAAGGCCTCGCTTGATCGGTTGCGCGAACAGATAGCTGGCGGAAAGGCCCGTGGAAAGGTGCTTGCAGAAGCGCCGGAGATTGCCCTGAACGGGTTCTATGTTCCGCCGATCATTCTTGCAGAGCTCCCTGAGAACGACCCGCTGATTACCCAAGAGCTCTTTGGCCCTGTGCTGATAGTCATTCGGGCAACTGACTTCGATGACGCTCTGAGGAAGGCACTCGACAACGAATACGCACTTACCGGCGCGGTTTACAGCCGCAGTCCGAAGAATCTGGAACGGGCATTCCGCGAATTCCGAGTTGGGAATCTGTATATTAATCGGGGCTCGACGGGAGCACTGGTCATGCGTCAGCCGTTCGGCGGATTTGCGATGTCGGGGGTCGGTTCGAAAGCGGGCGGCCCCGACTACCTGCACCAATTCACCATTCCGCGCGTGGTCTCGGAGAACACTTTCCGCCGGGGCTTTGCGCCGATGGAAGAGGAAAAGGACGACGCAGGCCTTTGAGTAAGCGACTCAAAGATTCGTTCGGGTACCGGCTGGAACCAATTACTACAGCTCTTTAAGCTTTTGACGCTGCGCAGGTTTTCGGCGCTGCGCGAAAGTAAGAATCCCGCCAGGGGATTTATAACGCATGCGTCCGGCTCGGCCAGGCTCGTGGCCGCTATGATCCGGATCATACGAGTCACAGGCGGCCTCCAGCATTCTCTTTGGCCCGCTCTTCTTTTCGAGTAGGGCGGTTTTGAATGCTAGCTCCTGGAGCAAAATATGCAGAGCGAGACCGCCCCGCTTTCCGAATCTCTCACCACTGAGACACTCCCCATCGATCATGCTCCCGAGAGGCCGGGGAACGGTAATGGGTCGAACGCGAGCTATGGAATCAATACGCAGATTCTTTCCGCGCTGATCGCGCTGAAGAAAGGGGATTTCAATGTCCGTCTGCCGGTCGAATGGACCGGGGTCGAAGGGAAGATTGCAGATAACTTCAACGAGGTCGTCGAGCTGAACCAGCGGATGGCCGCAGAGCTTGAGCGTGTTGCTCGAGTGGTCGGCAAGGAGGGGCAGATCGCTCAGCGAGCTTCGATCGGGGAGCTTACCGGATCTTGGGCGGCATCGGTGTCGTCGGTGAACAATCTGATCGCGGACCTTGTACACCCGACGAAAGAGACGGCGCGGGTGATCGGAGCGGTGGCGAAGGGGGACCTTTCGCAGACGATGGCTCTCGATGTCCAAGGCCGTCCGCTTGACGGGGAGTTTCTCCGCGCGGCGCAGACAGTCAACAAGATGGTGAGTCAGCTCAGCTCCTTCGCTTCCGAAGTGACGCGAGTGGCGCGCGAAGTGGGCACGGAAGGAAAGCTCGGCGGACAGGCGAAGGTGACCGGAGTTGCCGGAACCTGGAAGGATCTGACGGACTCCGTGAACCTGATGGCCGGTAACCTTACCGCTCAAGTCCGGAACATCGCGACGGTCACGACCGCGGTGGCAAACGGCGACTTGTCGAAAAAGATTACCGTCGACGTGCGGGGAGAGATTCTCGAGCTGAAGAACACCATCAACACCATGGTCGACCAGCTAAACTCTTTCGCGTCCGAAGTAACGCGGGTTGCGCGGGAAGTGGGCACGGAAGGAAAGCTCGGCGGACAAGCGGACGTGAAGGGAGTTGCCGGAACTTGGAAGGACTTAACGGATAACGTGAACTTCATGGCCGGTAACCTGACCTCTCAGGTTCGAAACATTGCCGCCGTGACAACAGCCGTCGCAAACGGCGATTTGTCGAAAAAGATTACAGTGGATGTGAAGGGAGAGATCCTCGAGCTGAAGAACACTGTGAACACGATGGTGGATCAGCTTTCATCCTTCGCATCGGAAGTGACCCGTGTTGCACGCGAGGTCGGAACGGAAGGGATCCTCGGCGGACAGGCGCAAGTGAAAGGCGTCGCCGGAACCTGGAAAGACTTGACCGACTCCGTGAACTCAATGGCGCGGAACTTGACTGCGCAGGTGCGAAACATTGCCGCGGTGACGACCGCGGTGGCCAGCGGCGACTTGTCGAAGAAAATCACGGTCGACGTTAGCGGAGAGATCCTCGGGCTGAAGGATACGATCAATACGATGGTCGACCAGCTCCGTTCATTTGCGTCGGAGGTGACTCGGGTAGCGAGAGAGGTCGGAACTGAAGGAAAGCTCGGAGGAGAAGCGCAGGTAGAAGGGGTATCGGGAACCTGGAAGGATCTGACCGACAACGTAAACTCAATGGCACGGAACTTGACGGCGCAGGTCCGGAACATCGCGACGGTGACGACCGCGATTGCGAACGGCGACTTATCGAAGAAGATCACCGTCGACGTTGCCGGCGAGATTCTCGAGATGAAGAACACGATTAACACGCTGGTCGACCAGCTTTCGTCATTCGCATCCGAAGTGACACGGGTTGCTCGGGAGGTGG
>CAYOAK010000256.1:0-4962 GCA_964401925.1 uncultured Bdellovibrionales bacterium
AGATCAGCTGGATAACGCGCCGCGAAGATCGAAATCCTGTTTCGCCGAGACCATACACTCCGAAGGCCGTTAAAATGAAAGTGTAATAATACACCCAAGGCTGAAGCCGATTGAGATCCAAACAAATCAATGCGGCGAGGATCGGAACAAATCCAAAGATCAATCGCCGTTCGGCAGTGATCACTTGAAGTGCGAGGAGCACGGCCGCAGCGAGGCTTAGCGCGATCGACAGTCCCGCGGATGACGAGAACTCGAAGAGCGGAGAGAGTGGAAATCGTCTGTTCGGCACCCATAGAGGCACTGAAAGCGCCATTCCCGAGAGGAGCGCAAGTGAGGTAAACCTGATACAGAATTTTGTCTGAGCTTCGTGGCTCATGGGAGCGAATTAAGCAGTTTTGCAGCGAGTGAACCATGCCAATCGATCGGATACTGAGTCTTGCACAGCAGCTAATCCGGTATCCTTCGGTGAGTGGGCACGAAGCGGAAGTGATGGGCTTCATGCACACCGCCCTTGAAGAGATGGGTTGGAGCGTCGAGCAGCTGCCTGTGCATGATGGGCGAAGCTTTAATGTGCTCGCGACTCACGGGAAGCCGGCGGTCATTTTCACAACCCACCTCGACGTTGTTCCGGCGCCTGAAGCCCTCTTCGCACCGAAGGTTGCTGACGGAAAACTATTTGGCAGAGGGGCGTGTGACGCGAAAGGAATCGCCGCTGTCATGGTCGAGGCAGCAAACTCTTTACGTGCGAACGGCGCCTCAGATCTCGGATTGCTTTTTGTCGTCGAAGAGGAATTGAGCAGCGCCGGTGCGAAAGCCGCCGCGCCGATTCTCAAAGAGCGTGGAACGAAATTCATCATCGACGGTGAGCCGACGGATTGTTGTCTGGTGACGGGTCACAAAGGAATCTTGTCAGTCGAGCTCAGCTTCGAAGGCCGTGCGGCGCATTCTGGTTATCCAGAGCTCGGCGAGGATGCGAATGCGAAAATGATTCGCACTGGCCACCGTTTGCTTGAGGTTCAGAATTGGGGAGAGTCGGAGAAGTTCGGGAAGGCGCACATCAATCTTGGGATCTGCCGTGGTGGTACCGCGATGAATGTCATTTCACCATCTGCGATGATGAACGTTTCGGTTCGCACTGTTGCACAGAACAGTGAGGCGCTTGCGATGATTCGAGAGATCTCCTCAGAAGCGAGTGGTGTGATTGTTCGTGCGAGCACGGAACGGGTTGAGATGTTCGTCGTAGACGGATTCGAAACGAAAGCCGTCGCGTACGGCACCGATGTTCCGCACTTGAAGCTCAGCGGAGCGGAGTGTCTGCTTTACGGACCCGGCTCAATTGGCTGCGCGCATACCGACGGAGAATCCCTCGCCCTGGCCGATATCGAACGGGCGTTCGACGGCTACCGGCGCCTTTATCAGCAGATCCGAACCCGGCTTTAAGGGGTTCTCTGACTACCCGCTCCGAGGGGTCTGAAACACCTATATATAAGGTGGGAGTAATTCCGGCGGCTTAGACCAGCTGAACCCAGGTGTTCTAGGGCCGTGGAAAATTCTCTGCGGGGGTGTCCGAAATAGATCCCAACCTCGCATATCTCTTCAGGATTATTCCCCGAGCGCCGATTCATTCCTCTGACGGATTTTGCTGGAGGGACCCGGACGCGTGAGCTTGATCAATCGCATTGATGCGGACCTGATTCGTCGGCTCGCCGGTGCAGGCTCAACTTCGTCCGGACCCAAATCACAAATTGCAGGAAAAGGTGTTTCGACTTCGTTCGATACCGGAGGACTCGATCTCACCGTCAGTCTTTCGAGATCGGCATCCGCGTTTCAAAACTCCTATCTCCGGCTGAACGACGCCATCAACGTCGTTTCATTTACGAAAGACACGCTCGAGAAGTTCCTGAAGATCACGGATGATCTGCTCTCGCTCGCAAAGAACGCGGCCGGGACGAATGCCGACAACTCCGACCGTTCACGGCTCAATCTCAAATTCCAAACGCTCATCCGCGAGTTCCGGAAGATTCTGAATGAATCTCAGGCGAGGGGGATCAATCTTCTCGACAAGAACGACGTTGAGCAGATCCTCACAAATGCGGGCGTTGATCCAGGCGCGGCAACGCAACTCGCACAGGTGTTCAAGAAGCTCGCCGGGCTCGATGATATCTTCGGTTATGAGAAGTTCCCAATCGCTTCTCAAGTCGTAAGCGACCAGCAGCGGAAGAACATTGGAACAGGGACGTTCACTCCGATGTTCTCGCGCGGCGGCGGAAACGGGACATTTACGCCGCCGACCACGGTGCTACTCGGCAACATCGACACGTTCTTCTTTGACCCGGTGACGCTCGGCAACGGAAGCTTCAACCCGGCGGTGTCCTACGCGCTCGGAACCAATACTTTCGCTACGATTGACGCTGACTTCAACAAGGATGGGATCCTCGATATCGCAGCGGTCGGGGAAGATGACGCTGTTCATTTTCTCCTGGGGAACGGCGACGGCTCATTCAAGACTGGCGGGCTGGTTTCAGTGGGCGAAGCGGTCGGTAGTATCATCGCCGGAGATTTCAACGGGGACGGCTTTCTCGACATCGCGGGCGGTAGCGGAGACTCGACCCCTAACATGTTTCTGGCTGTCGGAATTGGAGACGGCACCTTCAAGTATTCAGGCTCGATTAATTTTTCCTCCTCCAACGCCGGTGTTCAGGATATCGAGACCGGTGATTTCAACAATGACGGCAAGCTTGACATCATCGCCCCTTACCGCGGCGCCGACATCGGGATGGGCTTTCTTCTCGGCAACGGAGACGGCACGTTTTCATTCGGACAGATTCAGCCCTACGACAACGATGGGTATGCGGATGTTGTCGTCGGAGATTTCAATGCTGACGGTGATCTCGACGCGGCAATCGGATTCGGAAACGGCCGGATAAAGGTTTACATCGGGAATGGTGATGGCACCTTCGACGCCCGTCAGTCCTACGTCTCCGGAAGTGGAACCGGCACTGGGATGTCCATCTCCGATCTAAACAGGGATGGAGTGCTCGACTTAGTGTCGGCGGGTGCGAGTGGTACCCCGAGCTCCTTCACAGTCCTCCTTGGTAATTCCAACGGAACGTTCAACGCTGCGGTGGCCTACGAGGCAGGAACGGAGCTCACGAGTACCGAAATCGCCGATGTTAACGCGGATGGATTTCTCGACATCGTCAGCAGTGGATGGACTGCGGGCTCGGCATACGTCAACTTTGGTAATGGCAATGGAACGTTCACGCGCGGCCGTTCGTTCGACGCGGGAACCGTCGGTAACGGGTTCGACATCACGCTCGGCGATTTTAACCGCGACGGTGCGATCGATTTCGTTACGTCAGATCGTACGGGCGGTAGCCTCCGAGTTGCCCTAGGCAATCAAAACACGACACGAGTCGGAGACGGGACGTTCAAAGCCCGCGTCACCTACGACATAACCGACTGGGCCAACTTCGGAGACTCCTTCTATGAGGATTTCAACGGAGACGGCCTGCTCGACTTTGCTGTGCTCGGGCAGTCCGCCGACACTCAGTATCACCTAATCCTAGCGCTCGGGAACGGAGACGGATCCTTTAAGGCAAGCACCTCAAGCGCGAACCTCAGCGCACTTGGATCTGCAGAAGCAGTTGACCTAAATCGCGACGGAAAGCTCGACCTGATCAGCAGTCATTTTGGCAACGGCCTGGTGCACGTTGCCTTTGGAAATGGTGACGGAAGCTTCAAGGCTCATAATGCCTATACCGTTGGAACTGGCAGTGCCAACACCCTCTCCGTTGCAGATCTCAACCACGACGGCAACGCGGACGTTATTCTGTCCTCCGAAAACGAAGAGGGGGTCTTCATCGCACTCGGAAACGCAGACGGTTCATTCCGGGCGGGCGTATCCTACAAGGGCCACGAACCCGGGGGACAGAATGTTGTCGGAGACATCAACGGAGACGGCAACGTCGACATCATCGCCGGCATGTTCGATCAGAATGCTCAAGCGTTCCTCGGTAATGGTGATGGAACATTTCGCTATACCGGCACGTTTGACTACGAGCTCCATGATGGCCAGCAGCTCGGCGATCTAAACGGTGACGGGAAGCTGGATCTTGTCTCATCGCGCGGCGGCGGCGTGCTCAAAGTTGCGATTGGTAACGGGGATGGAACGTTCGCATACTCTCAGAACTACGCCGGCGATCTGAATGCGAAAGGTCTCGCCGATATGAACGGCGACGGCGCGCTAGATATCCTGGCGCTGCAGAGTTCGGACGGGACCGTTCGTGTCTATCTTAACAATGGAGACGGCACTTTTCTTAATGCGGTAACCTTTCAGGGCCTGTCAGGAACCGGCGGATTCGGTGATTACAATCAGGACGGTGTCATCGACGCCATCTCGCTTGGCGTCAGCGCTACCGATGAATTTGTCATCCTGCTCGGGAACGGCACAGTTCAAGCGAAGACCGGCGGGCAGGATGGCGGAACGAAATCCGAGGCCGTCATCTCCGGTGATTTCGATCGTGATGGAAATGTCGATATCGCAACTGCCAACCGGCTGACGAACACAGTCACTGTGAAGATGGGCAACGGCGACGGAACCTACCGTGCCGGAAGCATGTATCAGACTGGGGCGGGGCCAGTCTCGCTCTGGAGCCAGGACGTAAACAACGACGGGGTGCTCGACATTCTAGCGGCCAACGAAGGCTCGAGCGGCGTCTCCGTTCTACTCGGCAATCGGGATGGAACGTTCCGAACGGGCATCGATCGGCAGAGCGTTCGTGATTGGGATCATCAGGACGTTACCGGCGGGGACGGAACATTTAAGGCTCCGCAAGTCGTAGCTGGACTCGATGCTTTCGGGCCGCTCTATCAAGCCGACTTCAATAACGATGGGAATCTCGATCTCCTGCGAGCCGGCACATATCAAGGCTTCCAGCTCACGCTCGGAAACGGTGATGG
>CAYOAK010000257.1:0-224 GCA_964401925.1 uncultured Bdellovibrionales bacterium
TCTTCGCCGTCGCGGGCACGCACGATCTGATTGACCAGTCCGGCACGCTCGAAATTTTTCCGGACGAGGCTCGCGTGTCCGTCATCATCCTCGACGTGCAATATCGTGATCGTCTGGGGTGAAACCGACATCAGTCAATTATACCTCGATAGCAACAACACTAGTGAAGCTCTGATTAAGTATCGGAGCTTCACTAAGACACTGCACCGTAGAGCTCGGACTGA
>CAYOAK010000257.1:234-4875 GCA_964401925.1 uncultured Bdellovibrionales bacterium
CGTTCGTCCGCGGGCATCCGACAGCTTGACCCAGAGCTCGGACTGAGGCCGCTCACCATCCGTCACCTTTCGGAGCTATGTCAAGGATATATAAAATGTCGAGCCCAGCCCGCTCTGCGAATCCATCGTGACGTGCCCACCATGCCGCTCGATGATTTTTTTCACCACTGCTAACCCGATTCCTTCCCCCGCCGCGAGTTCCTCATGAAACCTCTGAAAAACCAGAAAAAGTTTTGACTGGTATTCAGCCGGGATCCCCACTCCGTTATCCCGCACGAAGATGGTGGCGAGATCGGAAGCGGTAGCGCCGGAAGAGCCGATCTCGATTCTTGGCCGTTTCGATTTATCGGAATATTTCACGGCATTCCCGATAATGTTGGAGAACACCTGTTCGATAGCGAGCGCATCGGCATGAACTGAAGGGAGATCAGCGACCTCGACCTCAATCCCCTTTTCTCGAATCGCCCCCTCGAGGGAGGAGAGAACCTGAGAGACGATCTGATTCAGCGGCACGATGGTGAAACGGTATTCGACCCGGCCGATACGGGAGAGCTTCAACAGGCCGTCGATCACCCGGGTCAGCGATCCGACGCTCAAGCGGATGAAGTTAATCGCCTCGGCGAAATCATTCTCGACAATGCCTCGCAGTGTCTCCCGCTCTGCCGCGTTGATCTCCGGCTGCTCAAGGATGGTTTGAGCTTTGTGCGAAGAGTAACGCAGCTCTTCGCTGAATCCTTGTAAGTTGACGAGCGGGCCGCGCAAATCGTGAGAGACGCTGTAGATAAACATTTCGCTTTCACGCTTTCGATCTTCAAGCTGTGTGGCCATCTGATGAAACGAGTGATCGAGTCTGCTGATCTCATCGCTCCCCGGTCCCGGGGGCGGAAGCGTGGTACCCTGGGAAAACGCACGCACCTTGTCATTCAGCGCGCGGAAGCGGCGCACGATATCGACGTTGATCACCCAGCCGAAGAGTCCTGCGAGCCAGATCGTCGCCAGCGTCCCGATCAGGAGATACCAAAAATTCCGAAGCTCGGCGGCACTGAGAGCTCTCGTGCGTTTCTCACGTAACCGCTCCTCGTCTTCCTGGAACAGCTTGATCTCCGATCGAAGCTGATCGAGCAGCTTGTTCGCCTCCCCCTTGTGCAGAACTTCGATTAACTCGGCGCGTTTTCCTGCCTGAAAGAGGCCAAGAACTGTCCCGAGCTCATCGAGATACTCCGCTGAAATTGCGCCCATACGGACTGCACGGTTGAACTTCGCCTCGTTGTCGGCTGCGAGCAGCCGAAGGTTCTCGACGCTTCCTCGAGCTTCGTCCAACCGTTGCTGCAGGAGCGGTCCCGCTTCGGGTGAGTCGGTAAGAACATATCGTAGGAGCTGATTCTGCGCTTCGGTGTGTATGCGGTAGGTGAGCTCAATTTCGGTGATGACTCGCGCGGAGTGCAGCACCCAATTCTCTGCCTCACGATGCCGATCCTGCGACTGGATGAGGATCATGAATACGAGGAGCTGAAAGATGAACGGTATCGAGACAAGGAGCAGTCCTTTCCGCCCTAGACTGAGGTCGCTCATCCGCGGGAGAAACTTCATCGCTTCCGACCCCTTCCCGTATACGCATGCCTGTCTTGCATTCGCATTATAGCACTCTTTAGCGTCTGCGCTTCAGCACCGAACCAAGCTCTTCGCGTTCGATAAGCGCGGCCAGTAACAGTGTGCCGGCACCAAAGACCCCGGCAGCAAGGAGTGCGCCAGAGATTCGATCCAGCCCGGCGCTGGCGATCCGAGCAAGAAATCCGAGCGGGATAAGCGAGCAACCGAAGGCGGTCGTCCGGATTGAAAGGCGGGGTAATGATCCCGTCGAGCGTTTCAACAATCCGGAGAGCAGGAAGAGCTCGAGAAACGCCCCGAAGGTTGTCCCGAGACAGAGCCCGGCAAGACCCCATCCGTAATGAAGTGCCAGCACCATTCCCAAGGCGGAGCTCAACAAAACACGTAATAGAGAAATTCGAAGCAGCTTCACCGCTTGATTCCGGGAGTAAAAATACTGACTGAGCAACCGCGAGACTGTCGAACACGGGAGACCGAAGGCCAGCACCGCCAGAGCGCTCCAAACGAGCGCGGTATCACCCGCGCTAAATTCTCCGGATTGAAATACCAAACCGATAAGCCGATCGCCGATCAGCAAAAACGCCGCGGCGCTCGGCAAGATGAAGAAGAGGATCCTGCGAATCCCGGCATTTAATTTTGTGTGGAACTCCGTGAGCGCATCGTCTGTCAGTGAAGAAAGCTCAGGCAGCGCGGCTGCTGATACCGACATTCCGAAAACACTCACGGGAAGAAGGTAAAGTGTCTGCGCGTAGCTCAAGGCGGAGAGCGAACCGGCAGCAAGGAGGCTTGCGATGATTGAATCGACGAACGCGCTGATCTGAACGACTCCACGGCTGAGAACAACGGGAACAAAATTCCGGAATACCTGCCGCACGTGCGAGCTTGCGAGCGCGATGGTTCCGATGACCGATCCGGAGAGTCTGATCGCCGTTGGCAGCTGAACCAAGAGTTGCAGGGCGCTCCCGATCGTGACTGCCCATGTGATCAAACGAATCGCTTCTCCCTGCTCACGCCCGCCGTAGAGGAGGAGTGCTGCGATGATCGCACCGTTCCAAAGAATCGGAGCGCTGTAAGAGAGCAGAAATTTCCGGTGGCTGTTTTGCACACCGAGACACCACGCAGAGAGAACGAGCAGCGCCGTCCCGGGGAAGAGAATCCGAACCAGCTGGATTGCGAGCTCGCGCTTCTCTCCGTGAAAACCAGGGGTGATGAAATCAATCAGCTCAGGTGTGAAGATGATTCCGAGCGCTGCTGTGATTGAGCTCAGTGCAGCGAGCGCAAGAAAGACTGAACGCGAGACGAGCTCCGCTTCGACTGTCTGGTTCTCGGCTCGCAAGCGCGAGTAGACAGGGATGAACGAGGCGCTGAGGACACCCTCTCCGAAGAGGTTTTGAAGGAGGTTCGGAATCCGTAATGCGGCGCGAAAGGCATCGGCCGCGTCCGTGTTCCCGAAATAGTGGGCAAACAGGCTCTCCCGAAGAAAGCCTACGATTCTGCTGCCCAGAATCCCGGCTGAGACCGCTCCTGCGCCTTTGAGTCCCAACGCCATGAATTAACTCATAGAAATCGATGTCTAATCCGATAGTCAACAGCATCGCAGGTGTTCGCACAACTATCCGGGATTGAGTGGCCGGCGCCTGCATCTAATTGAATGAACTGAGATCGCGACGATGGCTGACGAAAAAGAGTACTCCATACCGACTCGGCTGATCTATGGAAAAGCCCACACGGAGGAATGGGATTTCTCCCACCACGTCGTTCCCCCTGTTACCGCCTCCAGCACCTTCCGTCTCGATTCTGTTGAGCGGGGTGTCGCAGGCTTCCAGCAGATCGGTCAGTCCATCGGGCTGGGAATCTCTGATCCGATCTACGTCTACAACCGGATGGCCGAGCCGAACAACGACATGCTCCAGCATGCCCTGGCGATCGCGGAAGAGGGTGAAGCCGCCGTTACTTTTGCAACCGGAATGGCCGCCGTTCATGCCGCGGTGACCTTGCCGCTGACGCCGGGCTCCGAGATCATCTCTCACAAAGTCGTCTACGGTTGCACATACAGCCTGTTTCAGACTTGGCTGCCCAAGTTCGGTATGCGGGTTCATTTCGTCGACATGACGAACCCGGACGCATTTCTCGCGCAGGTGAACGAGAAAACAAAGATGATCTATCTTGAGTCGCCGGCGAATCCCACTATCGAGCTTACCGACATCGCGGCCGTCACAAAGCGGGTAAAAGAGCTCAATGCAAAACGTCCTCCTGAACAGCGCATCTTTGTCGCCATCGATAACACTTTCTGCACGCCATATGCTCAGCGTCCATTAACGCTCGGTGCCGATTTCGTAATTCACAGTCTCACCAAAGGCATTAGCGGGTTCGGCGTTGATATGGGTGGAGCGGTGATCACCCGCAAGGAGTTCTTCGATCCCCTGATCCTTTTGCGAAAGGACTTCGGCGCCACTCTGAGCCCCAGGGTCGCGTGGCAGATTCAAGTGTACGGACTTTCAACGCTCGCGCTCCGCGTGGAACGACAACAGCGAACCGCGATGACTGTCGCGAGGTTCCTCGCACAACACCCGAGAGTCGAGACGGTTTTCTATCCCGGCCTCGAAACATTTCCCCAGTACGACGTCGCCCAAAAGCAGATGCGAAACTACTCCGGCGAATTCGCGCCGGGCTTTATGATGTATTTCACTCTGAAGGGTGCGAACGGTGAAGAGGCACTCCTTCACGGGAAGAAGATGATGAACTTCATCGCGGACAATAGTTACACGGTCACGCTGGCAGTGAGCCTTGGGCAGCTGAGGACTCTCATCGAGCATCCTGGCTCGATGACTCACACAGCCTATACCGCAGAAGAGCAGATCCAACGCGGAATCCATCCCGGGGGCGTCCGCCTCGCCATCGGCATCGAAGAACCCGCAGATCTCATCCGGGATCTAGAGCGCGGGTTAGACGCAATATCTTAAGCTGTCCGGAATCATCCGACAGAACTTGCGCCGGCCCTGATGCATCGCCTTCCGAGCTGATGTAGCGAAG
>CAYOAK010000258.1:0-4862 GCA_964401925.1 uncultured Bdellovibrionales bacterium
TCACACCGCCATTCGACCGGTGTTAAGCTGTTCTCGATGCCTTCCGCGAGGCACACTCCACCTTTGGATATGGCAAGCTCACGAACTTCCTCAATTGTGACCCGGATGTTCCCGGCGCATGTCGGGCACCAAGTACCTTTGTTTCGCACCGCATCAAGTGACGCAGGCCAATGATGGCCCTGATCGCATTCCCAATCTAGCGGCTCGGTCGAATTCACGTACTCCTTCGAGAGGCAACGGCCGCCGTTCGCGATTGCGTCGGCTTGAGCATCGACAATCGTGAGTAGAGCGTTTCCGGCACAAAATGGACACCAGGCGCCTTGGTTAACGACGGCTTTTACAGTGGTAGTCCACTCATGCCCTTCCGAGCACCGCCATCCCATCCGTTGCCGATTGTTGATGTAGTCGTTCGCGAGGCACGTGCCACCATGAGATGCTGCCTTCTTCTTGCAGATCTCCAAGGTCAACTTCTGTTTCACCTCACCCTTGCGGCTTTCGAGAGCGCATGTCGGACACCAAGTCCCTTTTCTCGTCCTGGTTCCTTTGATTTTATTCGGAGCTGCGCTCCACACATGCCCCTTTGCACATTCCCATCGAAGATGGCTGCGGTTGTTAACGTACTCCGTCGAAAGACACTTTCCGCCTCTGGCGGTAGCGATCCGGCACATCTCTGCAAGAGTTAGCGCAGCGGTTCCAGCGCAGAATGGACACCAGGTACCGTCAAGAATCGATCCTGCCTGGGCAGTCCACACATGACCCTCTGCACATCTCCATGAGAGGTCCTCTTTCCGGCCTAGGTAGGTGTCTGACTCGCAACTACCGCCATGGCTCGCGGCGAGTGTTTGCATGTCGGCAATTGAGTGTGGTGCACATTCGGCGCATTTCGGGCACCAGCTTCCGGATTTGATGTTCGACGCAGATGTCGGCCACTCATGTCCCAAGGCGCAGCGCCAGAGCATCGGCGACTTCGCATTGACGTATTCGGTTGAGAGGCACACGCCACCACGGCGTGTCGCAATTGTTTGCACCTCGGAAAGGGATGCAACTTGCCCGGAACACTCCCGGCACCAAGCTCCGCCCCCAATGATATTCGACGCGGTAGCTGGCCAGACATGTCCGAGGGCGCACTGCCAATCCATCGGCAGATCGTATCCCGGGTACGAGTCCGACAGGCATTTGCCTCCGCGAGACTCGGCCGCGGCGATACAGTCACCGATCGATAACCTTCGCATAAATGATTCAACACACCTCCTTACTCGGCGAGCGAGCAGAGGAGACAGGTGACCACCGGTCTGCGTCCTAATGTTGTCAGGGAGCCGCTAAATACCTAGCAAATTTCTCGTAAATCGTAAATTGGGGCGGCGCCTTCTTGAGGCGGTTCACCTACCGAAATCGGATGCCCCCCTCTTCTTCGGCGTTATGCACCAACCCCCAGCTCAGTTTGCATAATGAAGCTGAATGTCTATCCCTCGAACACACGAACAAGTTCCAGCCCTTGCGAGTCCGAAGATCGTCTCGCTCCCAAAGCTTGAAGCCCCCAAAGGGGCCAATCCATGGATCGTGCATACGGAGGAAACAGCGCCCGCAGCTCAGTTACTGCAGCGAGTTGTCAGCGGAGAGGTGCGCCAATGCGCACCAATACAAGAGAAGCTCGTTAAGGAACTGATCGATAATCCGCAGACAGTTGAGCTGGCCTTTGGTGAGCTTCGGAAAAAGCTCGGTATGGCCGCGCCGTCATCCGGTTCTATCTGGGCCGATCTCTCCCGAGCGGAGCTCACCAATCTCACGAACTATCTGGCGAGTTGCAGCAAAGTGCTGCCGATCGAATCGAGCGAGTATCTTCGCTTTATGAACTACGGGGTAACGCTCGCCGAGTTTGATGTTCACAACAAGGAATTCAACTCCTCAATCAATAACAACGCCGCAAAGATCGCCGATCAGTTGCATACGTGGCGAGAGACATATCGCCTGGAGGATGAGGAAGGCCGAACGAGAATCAAATTTTCCGCCGGCGAACTTAAGGATTTGGAACGGCGGCGCTCCGCCGTGGAGTCAACCGATCAAGCTGATGGTTTCGCCTAACACCGAGAACGGCTGACGCGCGTTCTGGACGCGCAGCACAGGAACGTCACCCGGATGCATGAGCTGCACGAGGAGGTCTCCAAATCGGTTCTCAATCTCCGGGCAGCGCCGATAGTGGGGACATTGAAGCACTTGCTTTGGCTGGATGACGTGGCGAGCATTTACAATAATCCGACAATGAGTTTGGGATTTCGTCGCTTGCCGGGATCGGAAGACGCCGTGTCAGCGCTTGATCGAGTAAAGACACACTACGAGAAGACGAAAGGTGCGGATTTCTACAACGACCTGGCACCGTTTCTCATGCAAGCCGTCTATGAGCTTGCAGACGCTAAGAAGAGCGTCTCTTCGGGCACTAAGTAAATGCTCCAGCCCCTGCGCTGACGAATATTGTCTTCGAATAACCAAATAATGATGTTCCCGAGGGAGAGAACATAATAACTGCAAATATATTGAGGCTGTGAGCCGATAGTTGTTACCAAGTTTAGAGCTTGGGCAACCAACAATGATTTCGCGGATTTCCGAAATGAGTCATTTGAGGTGCGCGCTTCCCCGAACTCGATTAGTTCCTTTCTTCCTCCTCCTCGGTGTGGCGTTTGCGGTTTCGACAGCAGATGCCGCAACCTACTACGTGGATACCGCGGCGAGTAATGCCTCAGATTCGAATCCCGGGTCCGCGTCGAGTCCTTGGAAAACTTTACAGAAGGCCGCTGCGACGCTGGTCGCCGGCGATCGGGCAATTATTCGGGCAGGTACCTACGCCGGCCGCTTGTCCCCGGCGAATTCTGGTAACTCGTCGGCTTATATCTATTTCGAAGCACAGCCGGGTGTTGTGATCGATGGCGGTGAAATCTGGATCGAGCGGAAGAGCCACATCGAGATTTCAGGCTTCAAAGTTCAGCGCACGCCTCACGCCGGAATTTCGGTTTTCGGTTCCGGTGTCAGTTTTATTCGCATTCGGAACAACTACACGTGGAATACTGGAGGGTCAGGTATCTCCATTTGGGGAAGACCGTGGGACTACGATCCGGCGGAATGCAATTACGCTTGCGTCACGGACGTCCTGATCGAAGGCAACCGCATAGAGCGCGCGAACAACCCTGCACAAGACGGCGGGGGCTACAACGAACATCTGACTGTCGCAAGCGGCGTGGCCCGAGTGACGATCCGTAACAACATCCTCACTGCGGGGCCGCCAACCGGAGATCCGATCGTGGATCGCCCGGGCGGCGAAGGGATCGATCTAAAAGAGGGCGTCACCGATGCCTATGTGTATGACAACGAGATCACGGACATGGTGAAGTGCCGATACGGCATTTACATCGATGCCGGCGGTTCAACCTGGGGCTATCCAAACACGTATAAGACTGTTCCTGGCTGGCTGAGAAACATACACGTCTATCGCAACAAGGTTCTCAGAAATGACAGTCATGGGATCGGGGTTGTGTCCGAAGGATCGGGGAATCTCGAGAATGTCTACGTCTACAATAATCTCGTCGCGGGCCAGGGCCGTGAAGGGATGATTGTCTACGATTGGGAGCTTCCCGATCGTCCGAATCCGCCGAATCCCCTCCCCGTGGCGAGAAATATTCATTTTTTCAACAACACCGTCTACGACAACGGGAAGCTGGACCAAACGTTCGGCGGCATCGCTTTCGATCACGGGTTCGCAACGAACGTTACGGTAAGAAACAATATC
The DNA here is from genome assembly GCA_964401925.1 of uncultured Bdellovibrionales bacterium. Taxonomy (GTDB): domain Bacteria; phylum Bdellovibrionota_C; class UBA2361; order SZUA-149; family JADYYL01; genus CAYOAK01. The sequence goes on from CAYOAK010000258.1 coordinate 3,779, forward strand.
AGCTTTAATCACAGCCAGAATATTCGAATGCGGCTCGTGCCCCCCGGCACGGTCATCAATACGAATCTCACTACCGATCCGAAGTTTGTAAACGCTGCTGCGTTCGACTTTCGTCTGCAGAGCACTTCACCTGCGATTGATGCGGGCGCATCGGACCTGCCCATTCCTTTGACGAACGACTTTGCCGGCTCGTCGAGGCCAGTCAACAATCGTTATGACATCGGAGCCTACGAGTACGGGAATCAGGACGGCTTGAGGTACGTGAGCGACGTCACGTTCCTCTCGGCGACGAATGGTTGGGGACCTGTGGAACGAGACAAAGCGAACGGAGATCAGGCGAGCGGCGACGGCGCGACCATTCGCTTGAAGGGCCGGAGCTATTCCAAGGGAATTGGTGTGCACGCGTCATCTGACATTGAGGTCGACCTGGCCGGCAGATGCTCGTCTTTCTTGTCGGACATCGGAGTGGACGACGAGGTAGCCGGCGCAACGGACGGCGCGACTGTGGTATTCAAGGTGTTTGCGGATGGAGCCCTGATTTACGATAGCGGTTTGATGAACCGAACCACCGCGACAAAATCCCTGTCGCTAAACGTTGCGGGCAAATCCACTTTGAGAATGTCCGTGAGTGATGGAGGAGATGGAATCGGCTCCGATCACGCGGATTGGGCGGACGCCCGGATCATTTGCGGCTCAGCGAGCAACGCGCCTCGTCCGCCGACAAACATGCGCACCCCGTAGGACCTGATTTGTCTCAGAGACAGGGGCGAGCGCTATCAGATACCCAAGTCGCTTCACTATTTGGGAAAATTGAGGACTCCGAATGCTTTGAGGCGTAAAACAATTAGACTGCAGCGCATCACGAGCAGCTGCGCCTGTCTTGTGTCGTCCCTGATTTGCCTCAGAGACAGGGGCGAGCGCTATCAGATACCCAAGTCGCTTTACTATTTAAGGAAATTGACGACTTCGAACGCTTTCAGGCGTCAAACAATCAGACGGCAGCGCATTACGAGCAGCTGCGCTTATTTTGCTTCGTCGGGCCTGTTCGAAAACGAGTGCGCGAGGGAGAACGGGAAACCTACAG
>CAYOAK010000259.1:0-4858 GCA_964401925.1 uncultured Bdellovibrionales bacterium
CGTCTCTCTCGATGACGGGCTGCGCTCACTCGTTGATTGGTGGCTCTCTCAAGGAGCTACGCGATGATCCCCATTATAAAGCCGGTTCTCGGCGACGAGGAAGCTGAAGCGGCGCAGCGCGTCATCCGCAGCGGTTGGATCACCCAGGGGCCGGAGGTCAAAGCTTTTGAGTCTGAATTTGCGACATTCGTCGGAGCTCCTCATGCGTGCGCCGTCGCAAACTGCACCGTGGCGCTCCATCTCGCCCTGCTTGCAGCAGGAGTAAAGAGCGGAGATGAAGTCATCACCGTCAGCCATTCATTTATCGCGACAGCGAACGCCATCCGTTACTGCCAAGCGACACCTGTTTTCGTGGATATCGATCCCGAGACGTTTAATATTGATCCGGCGCTGGTCGAAAAGACGATCACCAGAAAGACGGCCGCCGTCCTCTGCGTCCATCAGATCGGAATGCCCGCAGATCTCAATGGGCTTTTGAAGATCTGCCGTGCGCATAAAATCCCGCTGATTGAAGACGCCGCTTGCGCAGCCGGAAGCGAAATCCAAATTGGCAGTGAGTGGGAGCGAATCGGTAAGCCGCAAGGCGATATCGCTTGCTTCTCCTTCCATCCCCGAAAGCTCTTAAGCACGGGCGACGGAGGAATGATCACCACTCGAAACAGCGAATGGGACAGCCAGTTCCGGCTTTGGCGGCAGCACGGCATGAGCATCTCCGATACGGTGCGCCATTCCGCAAAGACAGTGGCTTTTGAAAGCTACCCAATCGTCGGCTTCAACTACCGGATGACAGACATCCAAGCAGCCGTCGGACGGGAGCAACTTAAGCGCCTGCCCGGTGTTCTTGAGCGCCGCCGAGCATTAGCCGCCCGCTACAAGGCGCTGCTCAATGCGATTCCTTTCGTCATTCTTCCGCAGGAACCGGCGTGGGCAAAGACGAATTGGCAGAGCTTCTGTATCCGGCTGAAGCAACCGGCGGATCAGGTAAAGCTGATGCAACATCTCCTCGATCTGGAGATTGCAAGCCGTCGTGCCGTTATGTGCTCCCACCGTGAGGAGGCTTACGCCGGCGATACTTGGCGCTGCGTGAGGGGCTCAGCTGAACAGCATCGGGCAGCAAACTGCGATTGCTTGAAAGTCAGCGAGCAGACGCAAGACTCCGGAGTCATCCTGCCGCTCTACGATCAGATGACTGAAGCGGAGCAGGGCTCTGTAGTCGACGCGATTCGCAACTTTCTCAACCAGTCAGCCGCACGCAGATGAAGATTCTGATCGTAGCCAATAGCTCCGAAGGCTATCTCGCAAAGAACGCCGAGGCGTGGCGAAACGGACTCCGCGCCCATTTCGACGTGCGCTCCTTTGGCGAGGGGTATCCGGGCTACGATCCAAGCTTGAAAAGCTACCCGGAGATTGTCGAGCGGATGTTCCCGGACGGAGGTCCCGACCTGTTGATCGCCGAGTACTATTATTTTCGGGATGGAAACCTTCTCTCCTTCACCTATTCGGGAATTGAAGAGGTGCAGGCTCTGAAAGGAATCCACCTCACCGACTATTGGTATGTGACAGACGAGCACCTTGGCGAATTTGAGCGCCAACTGAGAAAATTCGATATCACCTGCGTCCTGACGATGTGCCTTCGGCCGAAGCGCCTGTACGCCGATCCGGACACGCAGCGGCGTTTCATCTTTGCGCCGGCCTGTTTCGATCCCCAGGAGACAAACGATTGGGGACTGCCCAAACAATTCGATGTCGGGTTCCTCGGTGCAGGGACAACGACCTACGATAGCTTTTATCCCGAACGTCATCTGCTTCATCTGGAGCTCATGAAGCAGACTGACTTGAAATATCTCTATGCGAACCATCCCGGCTACGACCAGCCCGAGCATCCGCATGTGAAGGGCTCGGGCTTCTCGCAAGCGATCAATTCATGCCGGGCGTTTATCGTCACCGCATCTCCCCGGAAAGTTCCCTTTGCAAAATACATCGAGGCGATGGCCTCGGGAGCATTGCTGATCGGGACACCACCCGAAGAGGAGCCGGAGCTGCAGCTTGTTGATGGCGTGAACTGGGTTCGGGCGGAAACGGAAGCGGAGATTATCCCGAAGCTGCGCTGGCATCTTGAACGCCCCGAGGTTCTCGAACGCATCGCACGAAACGGCTATAAGACCGCGATGGAGCGGCATACCTGCTACCGCCGCGCCGTGGACATCTATTCGCAGATTCACGAAGCCGGGCTGCTCCCGAGAAGAGAGAGCGCCGCTCATGTTCCGCTGGAAGAGCTGGAGTCGAAGCAACTTTATCGTTCGGCGCTGCAGTTATTCGAGGCCGGAAAACTCGACGAAGCTATCTCCGCGCTCGAAGATGTAATCGCGGTCGATCCGAATCACGCTGACGCATTAAACGATCTGGGCGCCCTCTACTATGAGAAGGGCGAGCTCGCTCTCGCTTTAAACCATCTCACACAGGCATGCACGATCCGGCCCGAGGACAGCAACGCTCAGGCGAATCTCCAGCAAGTCCGGCACGCCCTGGAGAACGATTGATGGAGATCGAAAAGCTGACATTCATGGGGAGTAAGCACCTCGGGCTAGAGGTGCTGAAGCTTGTCCACGAGCTCTTCCCCTCAAAGCTCCACTCGGTGATCACACTCGATGATCGAGCTGATACCAGAACTGAGCACGCACATTTCGTGAAGTTTTGCGGCGAGAGGGAGATCCCCGTGCATATTGCTGCGGATCGAAAACATTCCGAAAAGCTGATTCACGAGCTTAAGCCGGATGTCGTGCTTGTTGTCGGATGGTTCTGGCTCATCTCTCCGGAATGTTTAAAAGCGGTGCCTTCCGGATTCGTGGGCATTCACAACTCGCTGCTTCCGACTTACCGCGGCAGCGCGCCGATTATCTGGGCGATGTTGAATGGCGAGAAAGAGGTCGGGTTCTCATACTTCACTTTCACGGAAGGGATGGACGATGGACCGGTCTGGGGGAAGGGCTCTGTTCCGGTCGGCGAATCGGATTATATCGCGGACGTCCTCGAGAAGCTCGAGGCCGAGGTGCTCCGGTCAGTTCCGAGAGTCGTCGGCGGAATTCTGAACGGAGGCATTGTTCCCGAAGCGCAGAATCACTCGCTTGCCACTTACTGTGCTCAGCGGGTTCCAAGCGACGGAATTATCGATTGGTCGAAGCCGGCGAGCTACGTGCACGCTTTCATCCGATCTCAGTCGCATCCCTATCCTGGTGCCTTCACCTACCTTAACGACGAGAAGCTCACTATCTGGAGAGCCGCTCTCGATCCCCGGCAGTATTTTGGAACGCCCGGTCAGGTCGCCGAGTATTCCGGCGAGAGCGTCGCTGTTATCTGCGGAGACAACAAAGCGGTTCTGCTCCAGACTGTCGAGGGTAGCGGCGGGCAGGTGCCCGCGCGCCAGGTCGTTTCGAGTTTCAAAATTCGCTTTCCTTCCGTTCATCCGCCTGCGACAAAACGGTAAAGAGAGCGCGTATGCCAATCACTTCTGACGTTAAGCTCGCAGCGGATGTCCGAATCTTTCAACCGGAGCTCGTCAATCTCTACGGTTGCGAGATCGGTGCCGGTACGAAGATCGGTGCGTTTGTCGAGATTCAAAAGAACGCCGTTATCGGCGCTCAGTGCAAGATCTCGTCACACAGCTTCATCTGCGAAGGGGTCTCCATCGAAGACGAGGTGTTCATCGGACACGGGGTGATCTTCATCAACGATCGAAATCCCCGGGCAACAACCGAGGGAGGAGCGCTACAATCCGAGGCTGACTGGAGCGTGATACCAACACGCGTCAAGCGCCGCGCGTCGATCGGCAGCGGGGCTGTCATCATGTGCGGAATTACGATCGGCGCGGGTGCTTTAGTGGGTGCCGGCGCTGTCGTCACGCATGATGTTCCGGACGGCGCGGTTGTCGCCGGAGTTCCGGCCCGGATGCACGCATTAGGAAAGAAGGCATGACGAAGGTCGGAATTATCGGTTTTGGCTATTGGGGTCCGCAGCTCGTTCGAAACTTCGCGCTGCAAGATGACGCGAAAGTCGTGATGGTGAGCGATCTTCGAGAGGATCGGCTTCAGCTCGCAAAGAAGCTCTATCCATACATCGAGACAACAACCGATCACACGAGGCTCTTCTCCAGCACTGAAGTTGATGCGGTCATTATTGCGACTCCTGTTCGGACCCATCATCAGTTTGGAATGCAGGCGCTGAAAGCCGGAAAGCACGTTCTGCTCGAGAAGCCGCTCGCCGAAACTGCCGATCAGGCTGCACAGCTCGTCGACGAAGCGGCGAAGCGCAATCTGATCCTCATGGTGGATCACACTTTCGTCTACACCGCAGCCGTCCGGAAAATTAAGGATGTGATCGATTCCGGCCAGCTCGGAACCTTGCGCTACTACGATTCGGTGCGGGTGAATCTGGGAATCTTTCAACCAGATGTAAATGTTCTCTGGGATCTCTCGGTGCACGACCTCGCGATCGTTGATTACATCGTTCAAGGCCTGCCGACAGAAGTCTCCGCGACAGGTATCGCTCACCTGCCGGGAAAACCGGAAAACGTCGCCTACATTACTTGTTTCTATCCCTCGTCATTGCTGGTTCACATTCACGTGAACTGGCTCTCCCCGGTGAAGGTCCGTCAAACGCTGATCGGCGGAGACTCGAAGATGATTGTCTACAACGATCTCGAAGCGAGTGAGAAAATCCGGATCTACGATCGGGGAGTCGATGTTCCGAAAGATCGAGATCAGATTTACGGTGCTCTCGTCGGTTACCGGATGGGTTACTTAGTGATACCAAGTATTGATCAGAAAGAGTCGCTCTCGGTTGAATCCGCACATTTTATAAG
>CAYOAK010000260.1:0-4803 GCA_964401925.1 uncultured Bdellovibrionales bacterium
GGGCCGGCCGCAGATTGTTGAACGCACCTTGATCGCACCCCCGGAATCCCTGATCGGCCCGCTCAGCGCCGATCAACGGAAGGAGATCATCGCCCGCTCCCCTTTCCACTCGATCTACGACAAGACCATCGATAGGGACTCCGCCTATGAGATCCTGTTGAAGAGGCAATCGGCTGCCGCTTCAGCACCGGAGCCGGTCGAAGCGTCCGAGGAGCCTGATCGGCCGTCGGGCGGAAGAGAGAGACAGGGAAGAGAGAGACAGGGTATCGGGGAGGCGATCATCAAATCGTTTGCACGAACGGTCAGCGGACAACTCGGGCGTGCGGTAATGCGCGGGATTCTGGGTACGATCTCTCGCAGGTAGCCGAGGCGAGCTCTAGGCTAAATATCTTTCAGCTTCTTCTCGAGCTCGTCACGGCGTGAGGCCTCCGCCTTTTCGCGCTCCTCGTCAACGACCTTCAGAGTTCCCTCTTGGATCATGCGGAAGAGCCGGGAGATCTGCTCACTCTCCTCCTCGTCGATCTGCCCATCCGCATGCACCTGATCGATGAATGCGTCGTGCTCCTCGCGGGTCAGCACCCCGTCGGCGATTATCTGATCAACAAGCTCTTTTATCGAAGGCATACACACAGACTCCCACAATCTCTCCCTGAGTAAAATAGCACGTCTCGCACAACCGCCGGACACTTTGTCGCGCTGAACTCTGTCCGCCCCATAAGCAGGGACAGGTCCGGCCCGGGATTTCGCGGATTGACTCACGGTAGAGCCTCGCCCTATACCCGATTCGGTGCTCTCCGGCGGTACTGCTGGCCTATTTATTCGGTCGGCCGGGAACCGCCGGCCGAGCGATTTATTTCATTCGGAAAAACCCCGCCACGTGTATTGGACCGTCTTCATCTCTTTGATTCTTGGCGCTTTGGGATTTCCGATCCCGGAGGAGTTGCCGCTTATTGTCGGCGGTCTTGCGGTCGCTTCCGGGGAGCTCTCGGCCGAGATCATGTTCGGGATCTGCTTTGCCGGGGTGCTAATCGGGGATCAGTTCATGTACTTCGTGGGGCGCTTCATCGGAAACCGGCTGCTCGAGGCAGGCAAGCGCTCGCCGCTCCTTCCCGCGATCACCGAAGAACGAATCAACGAGGTCCGGGACGGACTGCGCCGGAAGCGCTTGTTCTACATCTTCGTCGGACGCCACCTCTTCTTTTTGCGGAGCGTCACGTTCCTTGCAGCAGGCTCGCTGCGGATTCCCTTTTTAGAGTTTTTCTTCGCCGATTTCCTCGCGGCCTGCTTTAGCGTCTCGATCTTTTTCGGCCTGGGCTACTGGCTCGGCGGTCAGGTCTCGCCCGAGTTTGTGCCGAACGTGATTCACTACGCGCGCACGGTGTTGATGGGGGTCGTTTGTCTCGGTCTGTTCGTGTTCATCGTTGCGGCGATCGCGAAGAGCCGGCGGAAGCGTCTAAAGGCGGAGAGTGCAAACGCTGTCGCGGAGTAGCAGCGGTATCGGAGAGGGTTAGTGCACGAACTCTTTCGCCTGATTGCTCAGCAGCTCGAAGAGTGCCACCCCGAACGCAAGACGAAGCGACGGACCGGCAGTCTCAATCACTCTCTGTCCGGATTTGATCACCGTTTCATAGGAGAAGGATTGGTTGAGCCCGGCGTGATAGATCATCGCTTGGCGTGCCTCAAACTGATGGACGATCTGCTCGACAGTCGGCAGCCAGACAAAGTGTTCACGCAATTCTTTGGGGGTCAGACCCTGCGGGTCGACGAAGATCGAGATCTCGTCCTGCTTCACCCGGAAAGCGACCTCGTCACCTATTTCGGGGTACCAGATCAGGCCCGCCCTATCGAGCTCGAATGAGAGTTTGATGAAGTCCGGTCCACCGACCATGCTTCTGCGTATCTCCTTTCCGTGCCTACTATCCCCCTGCTTTGTCTGAGTATCGGCAGAATCTTCATCGCGATTAAGCCCCCAGAGTAAGCCACCCCCCGGGACACCATTTGCACCCGGTAAATCACCTCAGAATTAGGATGCGCGGAGCCTGCTCTCCGCTCCCAACACTGCTAAAAGAGGCCTCCCCCCGGTTTCTGTCAACGAGGAATCTTTAGTGAACTCAGACCTTTTCGCCGGATGTCATCAGCAGAAAGGACTCCTGGTTCCCGCTTTTTGCGCCTGTCAGGCGGGATCTCGAATGCCCTTTCGAGCTCCAACCCTGGGCTCTGGCAAACTCGGCAACACGCTCGACCGCCAGCAGCTGGTCGGCCTCTTTCCGTACAAGTCCCCCCTTCTCAACAAACTCGGGACCCAGCTCGAACTGTGGCTTCACGAGAGCGAGGATTCGCCATGGCGCGCTTAGCGCCGACGCGATGGCCGGGAGAACCTTCTGCAATCCAATGAAGCTCAGGTCCACTGTGGCGAGCTGCGGCAACTCTGGGAAAAGCTCCCGTTTGAGATCCTTCGCGTGCAGTCCTTCAAACACTACGACCTTCGGATTCTGCCGCAAACTTTCCGCGAGCTGTGCATGTCCGACATCCACCGCATATACGAGGCGCGCTCCGCGCTGAAGCAGGCAATCGGTGAAGCCTCCGGTTGAGGCACCGACATCGAGTGCGACGGCCCCCTCGACCGAGATCTGCAGATCCTCAAGCGCTCCTTCGAGCTTCTCTCCACCCCGCCCAACGAACCGGGGGAGCTCCCCGCGCACACGGATCTGTGCATCATTTCGGACAAGCTGACCGGCTTTGGTAATCGGTTGGTCGTCGACGAGGACATCGCCTCGCAGAATGAACGAGCGGGTGATCTCACGAGTTGGAAGCAGCCCCCGCTCAAGGACAAGAATGTCCAAGCGCGAGCGATTCGTTCCGCGGGTCACGCGCAGTCCCCGTTAGGACTGCGGCTCTGCTGCAGGAGCCGCGGGAAGTTCCTTTGGCTTCTCGCCGGTCTTGATCCAGCTCTCGGTAAGCTTCATCGCTGCGCTCAGCTGCGGATCTTGATCGAGAAGCTCCTTCAGGGGGACCTTCATCCAGTCCTTCAGCGGACCCCTCACCGCCTCTTCGTCCGGATCGGGGATCGCCGGGCGTTCTGCGGGTGATGTTTCAGGCGAATTTTTCGGATTCTTGAAAGCGCCGGGAAGATCACGCTCTTTGATGCTCGTCGCATCTTCGTTCGTCTTCGATGCCTTGAGCGGAGGCGCGGGCTTTCCTGCTACAACGATGTCAGGAGTGATGCCTTGCGCTTGAATCGAACGTCCGCTGCGTGTGAAGTAGAGGGCGGTTGTGAGACGAACCGCTGCCCCGCTCTCCATCGGGAGGATGGTCTGCACGGAACCCTTGCCGAACGACTGTGTGCCGACCACCACCGCGCGCGCCGCGTCCTGCAGTGCGCCGGAGACGATTTCGGACGCTGAAGCCGAGCCGCCGTTCACGAGCACGATCACCGGGAAGGTCGGTTCGTCGCCATCATCGTGCGCGAAATACTTTTGCTTCTGACTGTCGAGCCGCCCATCGGTGTAAACGACAATGCCGTCTTTCAGGAACTCGTCGCTCACCTGGATCGCCTGATTGAGCAGACCGCCCGGGTTATTACGGAGATCGAGGACGAGGCCTTTGAGCCCCTGAATCTTCGCCTTCTTCGGCAGATCCTTCAGCGCCGCCTTGAACTCGTCTGTCGTATCCTCTTGGAACTGGCTGATCCGGACGTAGGCGATCTCGCTGGCGAGCATGCGCGAACGAACAGATTTAACTTTGATTATGTCGCGTACTAGGGTCACCGGGATCAGCTCTTTCACCCCTTCACGATGAATCGACAACGTAATCGGGGTTCCTTTGAGACCGCGCATTTTTTTCACGGCATCGGCGAGTGAAAGCTCACGAGTGAACTCATCCCCAATCTTGATGATGCGATCGCCGCTCTGCAGGCCGGCTCGAGCGGCCGGTGAATCCTCGATCGGCGCAACGACCGTGAGAAGCCCATCGCGAACAGTGATCTCAATCCCGAGTCCGCCAAACTCCCCTTTGGTTTCCACCTTGAGCTCCGAATACCCTTCGGGGGGAAGATAGCTGCTATGCGGATCGAGGGTCATCAACATCCCCTTGATCGCGCCATCAACGAGATCGGTGAACTTTGCTTCGGTCACATAATTGCGCTGCACGAGCGCGATGACGTCAGTCAGATTCTTCAGATAGCTGAGCGGGTCGTCACTCGTGGATTCCTTCGCCGCGACTTGGGCCACGAGATTCACAGTCAGCACAAAAGCGAGAACTGTGGAGAGAAAGAAAAAGTAGAGTGTCTTCCTGGAGATCATCACGTCATTTTGCATGGAGGGTAGTCAGCCCGAGGTTACACGGAAAAAATGGGCGGCACTAGGGAAGCTCGTATCAAATATGAGCTTCCCTAGTGGTACGCCCGGAAGGCGTGCCCGCGGACTGAGCAATATTGCGAAAGTCCGCGAAGCGACGCGCTGCTGGGGCGCTAGGGGTCCCCAGTAGCGCTTGGAGCGACTGAATAAGTCTCACGGATGAGACTTATTCAGAAGTTTTCCATAGCATAGGTTGCCCCAATTTAGATGCACTCCAGGGGTCATAGGATGGTCCTACGAAGGCAAGTGCCCGAAGAACTCCTTCGGATCGACCGCTTTCCCCTTAAACCGCAGCTCGAAATAGAAGTTCCGGCCGCGGTAATCCTGTTCGCCGGTGAGCCCAATCGTCTCCTTCCCCTGCACCAGCTCGCCAACCTGAATCTGGCTCGAAGCAAGACGGCCGTAGAGTGAATAATACCGCTCTCCGTGATCGATGATCACGACGTTC
>CAYOAK010000261.1:0-4716 GCA_964401925.1 uncultured Bdellovibrionales bacterium
TCAAGCCGAAGAGATAGCTGTTGACCAAGTGAAACAATACTCCTGCGCCGAGGTAAATCGCGCAGAGCGTTTGATCGAAGAGAGCAATCGGAAACGTGCATTCGAACAAGATGAGCGTCCACGCCAAAAGCGGAGCAACTCCCCCCACGTTCATGCATTTATTCAGCGCGGGAGAGTCTGCGTAGATCGTCGAGCAAAGAAAGCCTCGAAGTGCTTCGCCCGAGCGCCAGTTAGCTGCTCTCAACTTCGTGACTCCCGCGATCAAATAGGAGAGGCAGGTCTGAACAGCGACATAATAGACTCCGACTAGAGCCGGAAGCGAATCTCGTGAGGCGGTGCTCGAGAGAATTAGCCCGATGAGCACGACGGCGGTCATGTAATCACTGCCGCCATTAAAGGTACCTCGCCATCGAATCGCGATGGCAATCGTCGTGAAGAGAAGAAACGACAGCACGAACGGGTTCGAGGTGAAAAGGATCGCCCCGCTTGCGACGAGTCTCAGCAATAAGATTCCGAAGAATGGGCGATAAGCCAGTATACGATCGAGGAACTTTTGAAGCGCACGCGGACCACCCGAGTACTCTCGCCTGAGCTCCTCCCACGACCACACACCCGTATCCGTGAACGATGCACGAATGTAGAGCAGCTCCGCCGTCTGAAGAACGAGCGCGACTCCGATGAGCAACCGACTCCCATCAATCGGCGAGAGCGCGGCTAAAGCGGATACCATTTCGATTCGAGAAGGGTGTGACGCTCTTGCGAAAGCGGTTCGATGCTCGTAACCGCAAATTGAAATCGTCTAGAGGACGTTCCTGAAAAGTGATTATGGGCATATGCCGCGGCACTCTTCGACGCTAAGCGATGCAGCAGGCCGAACGAAACGGTTCGTTCAACACTCTCCACATCCCCACGGCATTCGGAAACTTCGACTTCTGCTTGGTGCAGCAAGGTGTTGTACGCGTGAACCAGATTCCCCTGTGGATTGAGAAAGATTGCAGTCAGCTTTCGCTTCGGGGCTGCCCACGCATGCACCCACTCCGTTCTTCCATCCTCTTCAGATTCGAAACGGAGAAAGAGCCGGGAACTCGACACTATTCCACTGTAGAATCTCCATGAGGGCACGAGACAGCGAAATAACTGGTGATACATAAAGCGAATTTCGCACGGTCACTCCATTCCGGGGAGCTAGTTTCGAGGAAGAAAACTCGAACTCATGATCAAGCGAGCGGGAGCCGATTCTAAGCGGGACTAAATTATGGAAGATCCTCATGCAACTCAACGCTAAAGCACTCCGTAAGCTCGTTTTCCCCTTTCTTTGCCTCAGTGGCGGCGCCGGCTGCGGCGGCGACTATTCGGATGACTATCTGGATGCGAACGGAAAGATCGCGGTCGGTAAAGTCAGGCGGGTGTCGACCTCGGGCGAGTTTGACGTCAGGAGTTGCCAGAATATCGTCAGCCTCGAAACGCGAGATTGCATCCGAAGCTCTTGGATCTATGTCGGTCTGCCCGATGCGCTCTCGTATGCCGGGGATCCGGAGACTGTCTACGATCTTGGCGAGCTCCTCTTCGGCGAGACGAATCTCGATGAACCGGAGACCATAGAATGCGGCGCTCTAGGCCGAATCTATAAATTCCGCGCTCCTGAGAGCTCCGTCGACGGCGAATCCGACCCTGGCCTGCTCCTCGAGATTGGGGACGATATCGTCGATTCTAGTGTTCGAGAGTTTCGGTTCAACATCCGGGGCGAATCAGTAGACGCTGCGGCGGAAATTCATCTGGTTACAACCGACGAAGGAGATAGAAAGACCTGCGCCGAGGTTTTTGGGAGCGCACCGGAGCGCACCGTCCAGGTCGTCACAAAGAAGTAACTGTAGACGAGCAGCCTCACTGAGCGAGACGCGGCTAAATCATCGACTTCGCAGCGAGTGCAGCGGTTACGCCAAGGCCAGGCATCTACTCGACGCGATTGAGGTAGTAGCAATCTCGAATCAGCAGGTAGTCAATCGACTGCAGGGATTCGGCCAACTCCGAGCGAAGCGCGTCGATGGTGAGATTCAGCTCGTCCGTGTCGCGAACCTCAATTTCTAACTCAAGAAGCCATTCTCCAAGCTGATAGATAATGCATACCGCGTTCGGGTGCTTTTCTGCGAACTGCTCAATTCGGTCGAGAGTCGCCTGCTGGTAATCCCTCAGCCGCAAGCACAGCTTGTAAAGCATCAGTCCGAGCGCAGAATGATTGATGTGCAAACGATATCCGCGAATCAATCGATTCTCCTCTAACTTCTTAATACGATAGTCGACAATCGCGGGGGTCGATTTCAGCTCTCTCGCGATCTGTACGGTTGGGGCTCTCGCGTCCCGCTCCAATATCACCAGGAGCTGCTTCTCCAATGGATCGATCTCCAGGTGGCCGGGGTCGTCACCGATCGTCGTCGCCACCTTCTTTCGGCGCTGCCCAAAAGTATTTGAATACCGGATGCGTTGTGTGACTGTAAGGACGGCCGTTTCGAGCACCTGCGATGCATAAGGTTCAAGAGAGCTGACAAGAGCTCGGCTCGCCTCCTGCGGTGTGTCTGCATAGAAAGAGAAGATGACATCCCATCTTCCATACGTGCGGGCGAACCAGTGCAACTGGAGCTTTCGGTTTAGATGTTTCTCGAGCCGCGCAACGAGCTCGAGGTGATTCTCGAGCCGGAGATAGATCTTATAGAGCGTCTTTCCAGCGCGGTAATGATCGACGATCGCGCCGGTCCGAAGAAACACTTTTTCGCGCTGTAGCCGCTGCATCCGGTAGTGAACGAGATCGCTTCCAAGGCGAAGTGTCTTCGCGATCCGGCGGAGCGGTTGGTTCGCCTCAGCGTCCAACTCCGCCAGCAAAAGTCTGTCGAGCCGATCGAGTTTCGTAGTTTCTGCCATAAACAGTGATTCCTGAGCGCAGATTTCTTAAATTGTAGCGCTTTTACCAATGGCATCGCCAATAATTGATAGCAATGGTTCTGCTGGAAGAACAGTTTGTTCTCTCCATTGCAGTCTAGGGCTTGGCGCAGCCGGTGCGGTTCAGAGTTTCTGAAGCGCTCCGCGCTGAAATCAAGGTTTTCACAGGAGAGTTTTATGAGCTTTTTCCCGTTCGAAAGTATCCCCGCGCTCGCGAAGAGCGCCCATTGCCGGCTGGCCTGGGGGGCAGCCGCCATCGCCGGAACGATGATCAGAGAAGGCTTTCTGCAGGCACAACCTGCCTCACAGAAGTATGCAGGGGACCTTGTCCTTCCCCTCGACTGTAACATTGATGCCGAGGTCAGAAAATTGCTTGCCGAGTCGGCGCCCAAAGATTCAGTCGTTTCGGAAGAGGGCAAGACCATCCATGGAAAATCCGGGCTCACCTGGATCGTCGACCCATTGGACGGAACGACTGCTTTCTATTACGCGGTCGGCGGTAAGATGCCCTCGTTCATGATCGCGTTGAAGGACTCCAGGCAGACCATTCTCGGACTTGTCCATCTGCCCCTTGTCGGCATGACATACCTCGCCCTTCGGTCGCATGGTTCCTACATGCAGGACATGGAGGGTCAGGTCGGGCAGATTCAAGCATCGGCACAGCATACACCACCCCTCGAAAATGCTTGGGTTGAGGCGAATCGCTATAGCGACGCCGAGTACGAGACAAACTGGTTCCGCGATACGCTCCGTGGGCTTCGTTCGCCACGCGGTGCCGGGCTGGTGACTTCGCAGGCGCCGCATTCGGCTATTTCATGCGCAATGATCGGAATGCCGCTCTGTTCACCCTCGGCAGTCATCCATGACAACAATCCGACGATGGTCAAACAGGCGCAGTGGGACTTGGCGGCACCGGCGATTATCGTGGAAGAAGCTGGGGGGGTCGTGGTGAACGGGGACCTTGAACGGGTCGATCCATTCGGAACACCGCAGCCGGTGATTTTTTCGAGGTCGATTGGTTTAGCAAAGGAAATTGTCAATTTAGCGCGGTGAAGCTCCGCTCCGTTGACGCAGGTTAGCAGTCAGCGGAGCGCCTCTTTTCCATCGAATCCAACAAGATTACACCCCACGAATCAATGTTATCGCCAGCTGCGGCTGCTGGTTGGCTTGCGCGAGCACACCGGAAGCGGCCTGTTGAAGGATCTGCAGCCTTGTCAGTTCCGCAGATTCTTGTGCGACATCAACGTCACGAATCTGCGAGTCGGCGGCAACTACCCCCTCTCTCGCGATTCGCAAATAGTTCCCCGCGACATGAAGGCGCGACTGAGCAGCGCCAATGCGTCCGATGACAAACGAAAGATTAGCGAGTGCATTCTTCATGTCGTCAAGTGCTTCGCGCGAGCCGGCAATCGTTCGGAGATTCAAAGCACCCAAAGTCGAGCTAGCATTCGCGTTTCCGAGTAATAGTCCGAGCGGCGCGTTCAGGCCATTACCGGCGATGATATCGAGCGCACCATCCTCGTTGAAATCCGCGACCGTTGCCTGAAACGAACCATTTGCTGTTGCATATGAGGTGCGGGCTTTGAAGCTGCCGTCTCCGTTCCCCAAATAAATGCCCATCGCGGAATCATCCGTTTCAGCGACAATTAGATCCGCATTACCATCGCCATTCATATCTACGACAGAGAGGCTGTAATCATAAAAGTCTGTGCCCCCTGTGCCGATGCTTTGTGATGCGGAGAAAGTTCCATTTCCATTTCCCAGGCTGTAGTTAATGAAATC
>CAYOAK010000262.1:0-4660 GCA_964401925.1 uncultured Bdellovibrionales bacterium
ACAATCGAAATCGCAGATTCAGGCGACGGGATTCCGGCAGACATTCTTCCGAGAATCTTCGATCCCTTCATGACTACACGCACTACCGGCACCGGCCTGGGGCTCGCGATCACCCACGCCATCATTCACGCGCACGGCGGCGACATTGATGTCGAAAGCACTGTCGGTCAGGGAACAAAGTTTACAGTTCGGCTGCCCCACGGACGGCAGCAGTCAAATCTACAGCATGGAGCGGGGCAGTCGCTATGAGTGAGAAAACACAAGTCCTGATCGTCGATGACGAGGAACAGATGCTGCTCGCGATGGAGACAGTTCTCCAGGGGCTGGGCCATCAGGTCCTGAAGGCTCGCGATGGCCGCGAAGCACTCGATATACTTGAGCGCGCAAAGCCGGACCTCGTGATCTCGGATATGCGTATGCCCGAGATGACCGGCCTCGAGCTCCTCTCAAAAATCCATGAGAAAGACGCGCAACTTCCCGTTGTGATGATCACCGCCTACGGAACGATCACCCAAGCCGTGGACGCAATGCGGGACGGTGCGTTCGATTTCATCACGAAGCCGTTTTCGGCTGAGGATCTCGAGCGTGTCACCGGCCGCGTGCTGCGTCCGGTGAAGAAAGCGTCGTCTACGAAGAACGGTCCGATCGATCGCTCGAACACCGTGGCGATTGTCACGAACGATCCCGCGTTCATGCGTCTGATCGAGATCGCTTCGACCATCGCGCAGAGCAGCGCGAGCGTGCTCATCCAGGGAGAATCCGGAACCGGTAAAGAGCTTGTTGCGAAGCTGATCCACCAGGCGAGTGGGCGAATTAACGGACCGTTTGTCGCAGTCAATTGCGCGGCACTCCCCGGCAATCTGCTCGAAAGTGAGCTCTTTGGACACGAAAAGGGCGCATTCACCGGTGCGATCGGAACGAAAATCGGAAAGTTCGAACTCGCAAACGGCGGAACGATCCTCCTGGATGAAATCTCCGAGATGGAACCGGTCCTCCAAGCGAAGCTGCTCCGCGTTCTTCAAGAGCGCGAAGTTGATCGCGTCGGCGGAAGCCGTCCGATTCCGATCGATGTGCGCGTCGTCGCTACGACAAACCGAGACATCCGTCAGAGCGTCGCAAACGGCCAGTTTCGCGAAGACCTCTTCTACCGGTTAAACGTGATCCCGCTTTACATGCCGCCGCTCCGCGAGCGGAAAGGAGATGTGCGCCTTCTCGTCGAGCACTTCGTTCGCCGATTTGCCGGGAGCGACCCGAAGAAAGTTACTCCCGAGCTGGTTGCGCGTCTCGAGCAATACAGCTGGCCAGGAAACATCCGTGAGCTTCAGAATGCCGCAGAACGAGCGGTTCTCCTTTCAGGAAACGGCCCGCTCTCCGCGGAGCATTTCCTCCTGGGGTCGATGAGCATAGCGAAGCCTGGTTCGACCACGGTCATCGAAGATGGAGAGCTCGTCCTTTCACCAGGAATGAGCGTCGCGGAAGCCGAGAAGAGGCTCATCTTCGAAACACTCCGTTCGACTGCGAACAACAAGACGAAGGCGGCAGAGTTGCTCGGAATCAGCATTCGAACCCTCCGCAACAAGCTCCATGAGTATGGGGTGATGGGTGAGGAATTAGGGGCTGAATAGCGTCAGTTCGTCGGCAGTGCCGGCTCGGATTGTCGGAAAGCCGTCACGGCGGCGAAACGAAGGTTAGAAAGTTCAAGTGGTTACAGTGGTACGCGAGTTGCTGAAGGAGTCAGTTGGTAGGGAAACCAAACTGAGGAGCGGTGTATGAAGATCTTCGATAACACCATGCACGGGCTCGAGCGATCGATGGACCTGCGCTTCAAGCGCCATGCGGTGCTCGTGAGCGATGCCGCGAACAGCGAGACCCCGAAATTCCACGCGCGCGAGCTCGATTTCGCAGGACAGCTCGAGAAAGCCCTTAATAAGAACCCGACGAACGAAGTCGCACTCACGAATCCGAAGCACATGGATCTGTCGAGCCTCGCTGGAGAGCACATCGTGTTCGATAACTCCGGTGCAATGGGTGCGGACGGAAACAACGTCGACCTCGACATCACGATGGGAAAGATCTCGGATAACGCCGGTGCCTATCATTCAGCCGCCGGCCTGATCTCACAGAAGTTCCGATTCATGAAACAATTCATCCGGAGAGGTGGCTGATGTTCGGTAAGATCCTCGACATCGCAGCGTCCGCCATGAGCGCGAACCGTCTGCGAATCAATACCATCGCGAGTAACATCGCGAACGCTCAAACCACACGCACCGCAGAAGGGGGCCCATACCGCCGCCGTGATGTGGTGTTCACGGCAAAGGATGTTCAGACCACAGCATTCCGCGAAGAGCTCGATAAGGCGTCACTGAAGAGCGTCGGAATCGCAGGCGTCGTCACCGACAACAGCGAACCACGACTCATCTACGATCCCGGCCATCCGGACGCTGACAAGAACACCGGCCTTGTTGCCATGCCGAACATCAACCCGGTCACCGAGATGGTGAACATGATGTCTGCTTCGAATGCTTACAAGGCCGCGGCTGAAGTTTCTTCGGTCACGAAGGAGCTGGCAATGGCAGTTAAAGCAATCTCGCAAGGGAGCTAATAGGTTATGCAGATCGGTAGCAAAGGAAGTTTGGTCGATGAGCTGAGGATGCTGCGCGGCGCGGAGCCGATCACACCAGCTCCGAAGAGATCCGAAGCACCCGCTGGGTCGCAGAGCTTCGCAGAGTTTCTGAAGACGCAGCTCGGTGAAGTAAACCAGCTCGGACTCGAAGCGGATCGCAAGATCCAAGACGTACTCGAGGGGAAAGCGCCGAATCCGCATGATGCGCAGATCGCAATTCAAAAAGCCGACGTCGCATTCAAGCTCATGCTCAGTGTGAAGGAGCAACTCGAGCAGACCTATCAAACGGTCATGCGCACTTCGATCGGCTAAAGGTTTTTAGGTTCTAGGGACTGGGGTTTTTTTAAGGGGTTTCAGGATGAAGTTCGATATCGGCGCAATATTCGAGCAGGTCGTCTCGCAATACGTACGCCTTCCACTCTCGCAGAAGCTCGCTCTGCCCCTGCTTTTTGCCGGTTGCATGGGCCTCATCGTCTTCATCTCCAACTGGGCGAGCCGCCCCGACTACCGTGTTCTCTTCTCCGGACTTTCGGACGCTGATGCTTCGGGCATCGTTGAGCGCCTGAAAGACCAAAAGATCGGCTACCGCGTAACGAACGACGGTAAGACCATCGAAGTTACTCCTCCCGAGAAAGTCGACGAAGTTCGCCTCGAGCTCGCTGCCGCCGGACTTCCGAAAGGCGGAAATATCGGCTTCGAAATCTTCGACACGAACGTCCTCGGACGGACCGGTTTCGCTGAAAAGCTCGCCGCCCTCCGCGGCAAGCAAGGAGAGCTAGAGCGCACGATCAACACGATCGACGCGGTCAAGTCCGTGCGTGTCCATGTTACCGAGCCAGAGCGTTCATCGTTCGTAAAACGCGACATCCTCCCCACCGCTTCCGTCCTCATTCGTCTCAAGGTCGGTGCCGAGCTGACAAAGCCCCAAATCAAGGGGATCGCTAATCTCGTCGCAAACAGCGTGGAGCGTCTTACACCGGACAACGTCACCATCCTCGATTCCAAGGGGAATCTGCTGAATGAGAGGGCGGAAAATGACGAGCTAGGTGGAACGGAGATTACACGCCTCGACTACAAGACACGATTCGAGCAAAGTTACGCGAAGCAGATTGAGTCGATGCTCGCCGGTGTTCTCGGTCATGGAAAGGCGATCGCTCGCGTCACCGCGGACCTGGACTTCAGCAAGTTCGAAAAAGAAGAAGAGCTCTACGATCCGGCCGGCCGCGTTACACGCAGCGAGCGCTCGATCGATGATGGCTCCGGCGCATCCGCAGAGGGCGGCGTGCCGGGCGTGCTCTCAAACCTGACGAACGATCCAGGACTTCTGACCCCGCCGGATAGCGCAAAGGGCAGCAAGCACAGTGAGACCGTGCGGAACTATGAAGTATCCCGCTCTGTCAGCAAAACGATGGCGTCACCTGGACGGGTTCAGAAACTCTCCGTGGCAGTTCTTGTCGATGGCCTCTATTCGGCTGTCCCCACGGGCGGAAAGGATGCAAACGGAAATCCGGCTACAGAGAAGCAGTATAAGCCGCTCGCTCCGGAGATGATGAAGAAGATCGATAATCTCGTGAAGCAGACCGTCGGCTTCGACACGAGCCGGGGCGATATCGTCACTGTCGAGAACATCCGTTTCGCAGAAGGCGACGATCGGATCGGCGAGATTCTTGCGCAGAACTCCTTGGTCGAGAACGCGATGAAGTGGTTGAACGTCGTCGGACCTGTGCTCTTCATCCTCTTCTTCTTCCTCATCATCGTTCGTCCGCTGATGCGCTTCGTGCTCAGCCCGACCGAAGCTGAGGTCGACCTGAGCCGGTTGCTCCCGGCGGGTATCGAGGAGCTCGAAGCCGAGCTGGAAGCAGAGCGTCAAAAGGTATCCAGCATGCCGAGCATTCAAGCTCCGGCAGTTGATATCGAAGAGCTCGAGAGTCTGCTTGCAGATAACTCACGGTTGGTGAAGGAGAACCCGCAACAGGCTGCGCTCCTGATCCGCTACTGGCTGAACGATACCTTGAACAAAAGATTAAAAACCCGCCT
>CAYOAK010000263.1:0-4641 GCA_964401925.1 uncultured Bdellovibrionales bacterium
ACGGGTCAGGTGCTCATTCGAATACTGCCCTCTTTGTTTGTCGCGCTCTCTGAGCGCGAGGCCCGTAAATGGCCGAGACGGCCATTTCGCAACGGGCCTTTCATGGGCCACAAAGCATAACCGACTTGCGGCAGGCGGGAAATCGGCCCCTGCGGGCAAATAATTCTATCAGGTATGATTATTTATCGTCTCTCACGGCAGTAGCGTACAAGGCGGGAAACGTGGCTCTGAATACGTGATGCCCTATTGCGGTGCGGTGGCAGTGTCGCGCGTGGGGCGGTTTTTAGGAGAATAGTTAACATCTCGCTGGAGCAGGTAAATTAATTATACCTGATAGAATTAATTTCGCGGTGGCCGGGGCGGGGGATTAGAGAAAGTGCTGCGCTTGGGCGGGTTTTCCTGGTATGGACCGCGCCGGAATAGATAAGAGACGCTTTATTTATGAGTATGAAAAACCGTTCAATTCTGAGCCGCATTGCAAGTGGGCTCGTTATCCTTGGAGTATGTGGAATGGGCAGCAGCGCGTATGCGGATCTGACCGCGACGATGAAGACGACGAAGGGTGATATTGTGCTCAAGCTGCACCCCGAAGAGGCGCCGCTGACGGTTGCGAACTTCGCGAACCTGGCGAAACGGGGTTTCTACAACGGGATCGTATTCCACCGTGTGATTCCGAAGTTCATGGTGCAAGGCGGAGACCCGACAGGCACCGGAACGGGTGGACCGGGTTATCAATTCGAGGACGAAATCTCGTCGAAGCTGAAACACAAGGGCCCCGGAATTCTCTCGATGGCGAACGCCGGACCGGGAACAAACGGCAGCCAATTCTTCATCACTCATGTTCAGACATCGTGGCTCGATGGAAAGCACACCGTCTTCGGTGAAGTCACGAGCGGACAGGACGTTGTCAACAAAATTGTGCAAGGGGATAAGATCCTCGGCCTGACGATCGAAGGCGACACTGCTGCCCTCTTTGAGAAAGAGAAGGCCCGCCTCGACGGATGGAATAAGATCCTCGACAAGCGCTAAGGGTTTAACCCGATTTGGGTTCGGCCAAGTGAAACGGGGCGCATCTCGCGCCCCGTTCTTTTTTCCCGGGTTGGTCTTTCGACTCCCGAAAAGCAATTGACGCCCCCCCGGCTCGCTGTTACTCACCATTTACTACAACGAAGTTGAAGTAAGCGGCGATGCGCGTACTGCTGCGCTGGCAACTTCGTACCCGGCGGTAAGTTTTGGAAACGAGAGATACGGATACATTGGACGAGACAGAGGAAGGCACTCCCGGATTGAGGGACGCGGCCGTTAAAGAACCTGCCCAAAAGACGAGCGAAGGCCGTCTCGGATCATTGCTCAACCGCTTGCGGAAGGGAGATCCCGCGGGTCTTGAAGCGCGCTCTGATACTCCAAAATCCAAGAGCGCCGATTCCGGCGACGACGAGGCGAAGATCGTCACGGCACGCGGCACCGAAGACGGCCTCGTGCTCCGTATCGACGGCAAGGCAAGCTGGGAATCGATTGTCGGTGAGCTTGAAGCTTTTCTCGGAAGCCGGCGCAGATTCCTGGAAGGGGGCGAGGTTTCGATCGAGTGGCTCGAACGGTTGCCGACACCGGAACAGAGCTTTGAGCTCGAGAAGTATCTGCGAGAGGGATTCGGCGTTGAGGTCGTCAGCCGGCGTCGGCGTCCTGCGTTCACCACGATTGTCGACCGCTCTGTCAGCCGCTCGCTCGATCGCGAGGGAAAGAATCACGGCCGGTCTGAAGCGGGGAGGGGCGAGCTGGGTAAAGTCGTCGGATCTATCCGGGGCGAGAAAATGGAAGAAGAGTCCGTGGAATCGCGCCTGGAGATGGATCATTACACCAAGGAATCCACGAAGGATGAGCGGGTCGAGCGTGTGCTCCGCGATACTATCGAGATCCTTGAGGATCCGAGCGGACCAAGCTACTTGCGGCGGGTTTCCAAGCTCCTTGGCGAAGACCTCGTCTATGAAGAGGATGCCAACGCAAAGATCGTCTTCGGAACTTTTCGATCCGGGCAACGGCTTGAGACACCGTACAGCTTAGTAATCATCGGCGACGTAAATCCCGGCGCCGATCTGATCGCCGGTGGTGACATTTTCGTCCTTGGAAGCTTGCGCGGAACTGCGCACGCTGCCGCATACGACGACGAGGCGCATGATCGCGTGATCATCGCATTGCAGATGCAGCCAGTTCAGCTGCGGATCGGATCGATACTGTCTCGCGGGAACGACGACGCTGCACGCGGCACTGAGATCGCGCGAGTCGAGAGCCGGAGGATTGTGGTGGAGAGCTTCAATCCGCGAGCGCAGCTTCGGCGGCGAAGCAGCTCGGTATTGTGAACTGATTTTTGAGAATACCTCCGCAGTGCCGTTGCCGCCTGCGGAGGAGCGAAGTGATAGGCAACAGATATGTTCAAGCTGGGGGCTAGGGCTCAGGATATGACGGGAAAGGCGATAGTCATCACATCGGGAAAGGGCGGCGTTGGTAAAACGACGACGACTGCGAACCTTGGCGCGGCATTGGCGCTCAAGGGCAAGAAGGTCTGCGTGATCGATGCCGACATCGGGCTGCGCAACCTGGACGTGATCATGGGTCTCGAGAACCGGATCGTGTTCAACTTGGTCGACGTCATTAAGGGGGTCTGCAAGCTCCCTCAGGCGCTGCTCAAATCGAAGAAGTCGAACAATCTGTTCCTTCTTCCGGCGTCTCAGACCGACGACAAGGACGTCATCTCCGAGAGTGAGATGGCGGACCTTATCCGGAAACTGAAGGCCGAGTTTCACTTCGTCCTGATCGATTCGCCCGCGGGGATCGAGCAAGGATTCAGAAACGCCTGTTCGGGCGTCGATGAGGCAATCGTGGTGACAACCCCTGAAGTCGCTGCAATTCGCGATGCCGATCGGGTGATCGGGCTTCTCAGTGCGCAAGGGGTTGAACCAAAGGTCATCATCAACCGGGTAGATCGGGAGATGGTGCGCAGAGGCGACATGATGTCTCCGCAGGATGTGATCGACATTCTCGGAATTGAGTTCCTTGGCCTGGTGCTGAGAGATAATGAGGTTGTGGTTTCCGCAAATACAGGCGATCCGGTTGTCTACAATGAGAAGTCGAAGGCGGGGCAATCGTTTCAACGGATCGCAGAGCGGCTTTCCGGTGGTGAGGTGCCGAGCGAAGAGCTGGATTTCGGACTCAGCTTATTTGCACGGCTGAGTAAACGTCTAAGGGCCGCTTAACGGGAACTGGGAGAATAGGAGTAAGACCATGTTCAACGCTCTGAAAGAAAAGATCTTCGGGGGAACTCTCTCGAAGCAGACCGCGAAAAACCGGCTTCAGATGGTTCTCGTCCAGGACCGGAGTGGGCTGAGCTCTGAGGAGATGGAGCTGTTCCGGAAGGATCTGATGGAGGTCATCACGAAATACTTTCATATGGAGAAGATGAATCTCGATATCGAGTGGCAGCGGAGCGAGAGTGAGACCGCGCTGATCATCAACACCCCGATAGTTGGAAGAATCCGGCCTGCAATGAAGGTCGCTGTAGCCGCGACCTAATGTCGAGACCTCTAGTGGCCAGAAGTTGTGGCACCGCCCCGGCTGCTCAATTAAAGCGACCGCTATCCTCTCAATAACTGCAGAGCGAGTGCCGGCAGCTGGTTGGCTTGGCCGAGCACCGCTTGTGCGGACTGTTGAAGAATGTTCCGTCTGACAAGCTCGGCGCTCTCTTGAGCCACGTCCACATCGAGGATTTGGCTCGCCGCTGCCTCAAATGATTCCCGGCTTTGGGCCAGGTTAGATAGGGCTGAGCCGAACCGGCTTGTCGAGCTGCCGATGGACCCTAACTCGAGCCCAACTCTCTCTCGCCAAGCCTTCACCGTGTCGAGGGCGGCAAGTGCTTCTTCGCGCAGCGCGAGATTCAGCCGTCCGATGTGTGCCGTACTGACGGTCGTTGAGAGTGCCACGTAGATTGAATTTCCCGGTGCTGAGCTAGCAGCGACATCCAGTGCGCCATCGTTGTTGTAATCGGCGATTGCGAGGGAGTCGGGGTCATTGACGAGAAGCTCGGAGATGCGCGCGCGAAAAGTGCCGTCTCCATTCCCTAGGAGCACATTCACGGTGTTATCCCCTCGCGCTGCGGTGACGATATCGCCCCGGCCATCCCCGTTTATATCTGCAATTTTGACGTCATCTGTGTCCGCACCTGAGCTATAGGAGACAACCGCGGAGAACGAACCGTCGGCGTTCCCAAGCAGGACCGCCACCGTCGAGAAGGCATCCGCCACCACATCGTAAATCCCGTCGGAATTCACATCCGCAACATCGATGTTCGCCGGATTATCATTCGCTGCGTAGCTGATCGAGGCTCTGAAAGAGCCGTTTCCGTTGCCGAAGAGAACGTGGATCTTATCCTGTGCGCCTTCCTCTGACGTGATGATGTCCATGCGGCCGTCGCCATTGAGATCGCGAATCTTTATCCCGACCCCCGCGAGCCCCGGCATATAGCTGACGCCGTTCCGGAACGTCCCGTCGCCGTTTCCGATCATAACGGCGATGTTCGTGCCTCCCGTCGACGCGCGGACGAGGTCGACCTTTCCGTCGCCATTCACATCTGCGATATCGCCGAAGTAT
>CAYOAK010000264.1:0-4603 GCA_964401925.1 uncultured Bdellovibrionales bacterium
TCCGCCGCCCACACTTGGAATTGGAAGCGGACGGGGACGTCCGCGGTCCCAGTAAAATCAGTTTGACCGCCTCCCAACCATCAAGCAGATCGAACTCCATGGCCGGTGAGATCATCATTCGCGAAGCGACCGAAGAGGATCTTCAATCTTGTATCGAGCTTGAGAATCTTCTCAACGTGAACCGGGCCGATGCAGCAGTGCAGGGATTCCTCCGTGGCGGTGAATCGGTCGAGACGTATCGCCAGTTTCTTACGAACGACATCTTCTACGTGGCGCACCTGCATGATCAGCTCGCGGGTTTCCTCGTTATCCTTCGAACAGGAAGTCCGCGGTTCGAGAAGTTGCGCGGGATGCAAAAGTCATTCGAAATCTCTCGAACAGATCTCTTCGAACTTCCGAACCTCCTATGGGGAGCAAAGATCGCCATTCGTCCCGAACTTATGCGGCAAGGGGTCGCATCGGAGCTTTGCCGCCGGTTCATTCAGGACCACGGAGACGCGAACATTGTTACGACGACCGCAGCGATTCCGAAGCTAAACATCCCGTCGCGGGACTTCCATATCGCTTTGGGATTCGAGCGAATCGGCGCGTTTCATGTTGGAGACGGCGTAACGATTCATGATGTGATGTTCCGTGAGGCCCGGTGAACCAGGCACTCCCTTGACTGCGCGGACCGGAGTTTAATTCGCTTCGGCCAGCTGCGCGGACACTTCATTCATCTCCGCAAAAATCTTCTCGATCCGCTCTTGGCTCTCCTTGAGCTTTTTTGAATGCTCGGCGATCGCCCAAGAGTCGCCTTTCTTTGAGGCATCGGCGATGAGATTATTCTTCTCCTCGATCCCCTTTTCGAGAGCGACAATCTCCTCTTCGAGCTGGCGCATCTTCTTGCGGAGAGGCTTGAGATCCTCTTTCTTTTTCGCGGCCTTCTTGACCGGCTCCGCTTCTCGCAATTCGTCCTCTTGCTCCCAGCCGATCCGTTCGAGGAACTCTTCGTAGCCCCCTTCGAAAAGCTGAACTTCGCCCCGATCGAAAACGATCAGCCGGTTCGGGACCGTTCGGAGTATCAGCTCGCTGTGCGTAACCATGATGACTGCGCCATCAAACGCATCAACCGCTTCGAGCAGCGCATCGATCGATTCCATGTCGAGATGGTTCGTCGGTTCGTCGAGGAGTAGAACGTTTGCTGGGGTAACAAGAATCTTTCCCAGCAGCACACGGCTTCGCTCGCCCCCGGAAAGGAAGCGGATCTTTTTCAGCGCCGCGTCCCCCTCGAACATCATCTGTCCGCAGATGTTTCTCGCGACAGAGCGGTTCCGCTCCGGGTGAACATCCGTGATCTCCTGCTCGATCGTCTTATCCAAATTCAGCCGGCCGATGTTCGTTTGCCCGAAGTACGCCACTTTCGCGTTCGGATTCAGGATCACCTTTCCGCCAGTCTCTTTGAGCTCTCCGGCCATCAAATTCAAGAGCGTCGTCTTTCCCCGTCCGTTCCGGCCGATGACTGCGACCCGGTCCTTCTTGCCGATGATCGCCGATACCCCTTCAATCAGTGGCGGCTGTTTCGGGTCGAACGAAAAGGAGAGGTCCTGAATCTCGAGCGGCCACTTTCCCGGGAAGGGTGCGGCACGAAACTCGAAGTCGAGCGTCGCAATCGTGCCGAGCTCAGACTTCGCGCCCATCTTCTCGAGAGCCTTCACCCGGGACTGAACAGAGCTGGCTTTGGCAGCCTGCGCGCGAAAACGATCGATGAACTTCTGGATCTCTTTTTTGCGCTTCTCTTCGTTCTGCCGGGTTTGCTCGTAAACCGCTTCTTCAACGACGATCTGCTCGTAAAGCTTCGCAGTCGACCCTTCAATCTTCTTTGCCTTCGCCCGGTGGATCGCCATCGTGTGTGTCGTGACTGAATCCATGAAGTCACGATCGTGCGTGATCAACATCAGCTCATTCTTCCAGGTCTGGAGGAAGCGGATGAGCCATCTGACGGCGACGATATCGAGATAGTTCGTGGGCTCATCGAGCAGAAGAAGGTTCGGCTCCTTCAAGATGAGCTTCGCGAGGTTCAGCCGGATCTGGTAGCCGCCGGAGAACTTCGAGGGTGATTCCGAGAACTGTGCCGGCGAGAATCCGAGCCCCGACAGCATCTCTTCAGCTTTGTAGGTTTCAAACCAGCCGCCTTCCTGCTCGGGGAGCACTGACGAGACCTCTTCGAGAATCGTGGGATGCTTAAATTCCAGATGCTGCGAAAGATGCCCGACACGGTAGTTCTTTGGAGTGAACACTTCGCCGCTGTCCGCTTGCTCTTCCCCGAGGAGGATCTTGAAGAGAGTTGTCTTTCCGTGGCCGTTTCGGCCGACAACACCTAACCGCTCGCCGGGCATGAGAGAGAAAGTCAGATCCTGAAAGAGGACCTGCTTCCCATATGATTTTTCTAACCCGGATACTCTGATCATTTTGAAAGATCCCAACCGGGACCGCTATATTGTCTCAATCTGCACGATAAACCTTCGCCTCAATCTGGCCGTTCGCGATATAGGAATAGCCATGGCGCTTGATTCGAAGGTGGTTTTTCTTGATCGGGACGGGACTGTCAACGTTGATCATGAATATGTGGCATCTCCGAGCCAGGTTGAGCTCGTGCCGGGAGCTGCGGAAGGGATCGCTCTCTTGCGCAAGGAAGGCTTCTCAATCGTCATTGTTTCGAACCAGTCGGGTATCGCCCGCGGGTTTATGAGCCTCAAAGATGTCGAAGCCGTGAATCAGCGAGTCATCGAGCTTCTCGCGGAAGAGGCTCCGGATGCTCTGGTGGATCGAGTTCTGATCTGCCCGCACCGTCCGGAGGAGAACTGCGCCTGCCGTAAGCCGGAGATCGGAATGCTTCCAGCTGAGCTGAAGTTTGCTCCCAACCGGAGCTGGATGGTCGGCGATAAGATTTCAGATTTGGAATTCGGGTGGAATCTCGGGCTTCCCCGCACACAATCTCTATTAGTCTTGAGCGGAAAGGGTGAGCAGACACTTGCAAAACACCCTGACCTTGTGGCCTTTAGCTCGCTTCGGGAAGCCGCCCGGCATATTGTCGGCCTCTAGATGAGTATGAACATTGTTTAGCAGATGAAGTGTATCGTAACCGGGGCTGCCGGATTTATCGGATCTTCGATTTCAGACCGGCTTCTCAACGATGGTCACGAAGTGACCGGTGTCGATTGTTTTGTCGATTACGACCCGAGATCAATTAAAGAGAAGAATCTCGAGCGCGCAAAGGGCTTCGATCGCTACCGCTTTATCGAAGGGGACCTTCTCGAGCTCGACCTGGTGACTCTTCTTGAAGGTGCCGACCTGGTCTTCCACCAAGCAGCGCAGGCCGGAGTGAGAGCCAGTTGGGGAAAGTCGTTCTCGATCTATACCGACAATAATGTTGCAGCGACTCAACGCCTGCTCGAGGCAGCGAAAGATGAACGGATAAAAAAGCAGCTGAGGAAGATTGTCTATGCCTCAAGCTCCTCCGTCTATGGCAGCGCCGAGACGTTGCCGACCACGGAGCAAACTCTCCCCCGGCCGGTAAGCCCGTACGGCGTCTCGAAGCTGGCGGCGGAGCATCTGGCACTGCTCTACAAATCCGAGTTCGGTGTCCCCGTAGCAGCTCTGCGGTATTTCACTGTCTATGGACCGCGCCAACGGCCCGACATGGCGTTCCATCGCCTGATTCGCGCGGGACTCACGGGCGAAAAATTTACGCTGTACGGAACGGGCGAGCAGTCGCGCGATTTCACGTTTATCGATGACATCGTCGACGCAAACATTTCTGCGGCCATGAAAGAGACTGCGCATCAGGTGTTCAATATCGGCGGCGGCAACCGGATCTCGATGAATGATGTCATCCATAAGATCGAAAATGTGATCGGAAGAAAAATCATGCTCGAGCGACATGAGCGCGCAAAAGGCGACGCTGCCCACACCGGTGCCGAAACAAGCTTGGCACGGACTGAGCTTGGATATGCGCCGAAGGTGGCACTCGATCAGGGCCTCGAAGCTGAAGCCCGTTGGGCGGATGAGATGATCCGTGGCAAATTACTATAAGCCGCAATGAGAGAGGTTTTCTGGATCGGATTCTTGTCACGCAGCTCGGGTTTCTCGGAGATGTCATTCTCTCAACGCCTGTACTGAGCGCGATCAAGTCACTCTATCCAGAGTCTGAAATATCAGTTCTCACCACGAAAATCGCGCAGCCGCTCGTTCAGTTTCACCCTGCGGTGAGCGAAGCGATCGGCTACGACAAGCGCGGTTCGGAGAGGGGCTGGCGCGG
This sequence comes from uncultured Bdellovibrionales bacterium, assembly GCA_964401925.1. Taxonomy (GTDB): domain Bacteria; phylum Bdellovibrionota_C; class UBA2361; order SZUA-149; family JADYYL01; genus CAYOAK01. The sequence continues at coordinate 4,301 of CAYOAK010000264.1, forward strand.
CTTTTTGAAGTTAAGCGCCGAGCTGCGTGATCGAAAGTTCGCGAAGGTCTTTGCGCTCCATCGTTCGATCCGCACCTCGTTGCTTCATTATTCGGCTTGCATTCCGGAGCGTCTCGGGTTTGCCGAGGCGAAAGGCTCAATCCTCTATACGAAGACTGCATCTCGCCGGGGTTATGAACACGATGTGCTCCGAAACCTCGCGATTCTTCAAACCGTTGGAGTCGATCCACGCAGCGTACCCGGCGCGATGCAGATCGGAGTGCCGGCCGAAATCGCATCCGCCGTTCGGGCAAAGCTCCCGGA
>CAYOAK010000265.1:0-4563 GCA_964401925.1 uncultured Bdellovibrionales bacterium
TGTCGGCCCTTTGGGCCGTCAAATCGTACCGGGACGAAACCAGGACGGCTCTAGACGGCCTTAAGCGCGCAGACCGTCCTTCCAAATCTGAGTTGTCGTTGCCCCGCAATATTCGGCGAGCAGGCCGGCGAGACGCTCGAATGCGCGCTCGATCGAGCTGGGATCGGTTGCTGCGTTCCCCTGGATGAGAATCAGGCAGGAGCCGGTGCTCAAAGTAACTTTCGTCTTTTCAACCTGCTTATGTTCCAGGCGGCAGATCACTTCGTTCGAGTCATCGACGTAGCAGTATTCGCCTGGTGAAATGACTTCCGGTTGTGTGCCGCCCAGTGCGACAAACCGTTCCGACCCGTCGGTAAAGCGCAGCGTGACGTCTCCGGTGATCATCGGAAGATCGTGCGCACCGAGCGCAAGGCGGCTCTCGATAGAAACGAGATTGTAGATATCGACGGCGAGATTCACTTTGGGAATCACGCCGCGGGACTGCAACAACGAGATCAATGATTCTGGTGCGGCAGGGAAACGCCTATTCGAGCGGCCGACCTTCTCATGGAGTTGCCGGTAGCCCGCGAGTACCGGATCGGTCTTGATGAAATCGCCGGGCAGCTCGGACTTCAAGCGCGCGGCAGTTGCCTCACGGAGCCGCTCGAAGTCGGGATTCGAGTCGCGGTTCTGCAGGTTCTCGATGCGTGCTGCAAGCACTCGAATTCCCAGTGCGAGGACCGCTGGGGCGGCGCTGAAGTTGAACTCCCTCGGCTCTTCACTCATGCGCCTGGCCACTCATGCGTCTGCCAGGTTTAGTTCCTCGACTCGTTCGAAGAACTTTTCATCGTCGAACTGCCACTCGGCGTTCAACTCCAGCTCCGATGCGACGAACGCGAGTGATTCATGGAACCATTCCCGGGTCGGATCGTCCTCCGCCGTTCGGCGCCATTTCGAAGAGCGATCAGACTTCAGCACCTCGCAGAATGCCATCCAGCGATACATCACATCGTTGAAGCTCAGTCCGACGGACTCACAGTGCTCGCGGATGCTGAGACCGATGCGGTTGGCGGGGATATCGGCGAGCGGTACTTTGGCGACGGTGCCGTCCATTTGGGTGATGGAGACCGTATAACTTGAGGGGCTGTTTACCGGCATCCGTCCGGCACATGCGGCATCGCCAATCTGCACCGCCATGAGGAACCCATGGGGATCGACCGGCCGTACTTCTTTTGGACTCTGAGGCAGCATCCTGAATTTCCGCGGGCGAGCTTACCGCTGTTTGATCGAACGTCAAAGCAAAAGCGGTTTGCGGGTGTTGAAGGGTCCGTGGATTTGATACCAGGGAGTTATCGAGGATGGTCTATGGATGAAATCGCGCTTCAGTTCTCCGGTCTGCTCGGAATTACGAAAGAGAGCTCGTATCTCATCATCGGGGTAGTCCTCGGCTTCATCCTCGGGCGCGTGCTTCGACCCCGCGGCACGGGAGTAAATTTCGCCCAAGCTTTTGACGCAAAAAATTTAGCTCAATCGGAAGGACAATCGAGATTTTCTCAGGCAGTGCGTGCTTCGAGCACTTCCGGGTCTGTCTCTGCGAACGGTCAGACCTTCAACCTTGAGCCGCAGGTGCTGGGAGAGCTTCGTGATCTGATCCAGGGGGGGAACAAGATCGAAGCGATCAAGAAGTTACGTGAGGCAACGGGGCTCGGTCTGGCCGAATCGAAACAGATTGTGGAAGCGCTGGAAAAAGCGTTTTAGCGAGCTGTCGGAGATCTCTAGATCCCTTCGCCGATCTTCCGGGTCCAGGTCTTTGGGATCGGCGCGGCTCCTCGGCTGGTGACGTAACGCTTAATCGCGACAGAATCGTCGCGTTTGTTCTTTGTGACGGCAACCAGCACCGTCCCCCAGATAAGGAAGAATGCAACAACTCCGATAGCGACGTATTTCATAACCTTCGGCCCATTTCCGAATACCTGGTGCCTCTTATCCGGCATCAGGAGCTGCGTGCTTCACCGCTCCGCGTGTGAACCCGGTCCCTTCAGTCGTTATGCGTCTGTTTCAGGAGAAGTTGCGCTAGAAAGCCTACTATTTTGGCACGGTTACTCGGTAAAGCTCCCCGGCAAAGGCTATTTCGTGAGGTTGAGGCCCAGGGGCCACGAGAACGAGGTCCGGAGCCGCAAACGGGGTTCGCTCGCTCCCGGTGTTGAGCTCGCCTGAGCCGCTCATTGCGAAATACAGCGCCGGTCCATCCGTGTCCGAGCTCTCTGCAACCGTGCCCTTCGAGCGCTCAACCTGGAACTCGGAGAAGTTCGTGGCATACCGCCTGAACTGAGACCCCGGCTGCTCTATGAGCGGGCAGGGACTTGGAACAGTTGAGCGGTATTCGACCGTCTGGATGAGCGCGGGGATATCCTTCGGCTTCGGAGTAAGCCCGGCCCGTATGACGAAATCGCTTACCGCCATGCACTCGACGAGGTCGCCGTCGAGATAGGCGTGCGGAAGATTCGGAGGAACTGCCAGCGCCTCGCCGGGCTCGAGCGTCAGGAGATTCAGTACGAAGACCTGAAGCACCCCCGGATCACCAGGATAGAGCGCGTGCAGCTTCAGCACGAGCTCCTCTTCGGCGGAGCGCAAGGGTTTTGCCGCAAAAAGGCTCGCGAGCAGATCCGCGACACCCTGCACTCGCGGGTCCTGAAGCAGAGTCATAAACAGCTCCCGGAGAAATTCCCCCTCGGACAGCTTCGGATCTTTCGGCAGGAATTGCGCGAGGCCCGGGTAGAATCGAAAGGTGCTCTCGATCTCTTGCGGTGTGCGAAATCCGAAAAGGACAGTGCAAGGCTCGCAAGCAATTCCGAGCTCGGGCTTGTGGTTCGACTCGGGGAATCGTTCGGGCGAGAGCCGGTGAAGCTCGCGAGCCCTCTGTAGATCAGGATGAACTTGAATCGAGAGGGGCGCGCCGATTGAGAGCAGCTTGAAGAGAAACGGCAGCTCGCCGTTGAAATCCCGCGTGACGCGTTTACCGAGAATCTCAATGGCGGACTGCTTCAACAGCTCCGGCAAGGTGGCCGCAGCGTTCCCTTCTTGCGCCTGGACAGTTGACGGGGCGCTTGGATGCGCACCGGCCCAGGCCTCAGAGATCACTTTATCAAGCAGGGGCGATCCGTCCGGCACAACCCCGAGGCGCTTCATCAGCGACTCGCGGCCGGGCTTGCCCCAGGCATAATGTTGGAGGGCGAATTCGAGCTTCAGCGGTTCATTCTGCGATCTGAAAGGTCGTGTCGCAAAATGAGCTGACCTTTCCAAGTACCGATTCGACGATTGCATCCGGGCAGCTCGCACCGGAGGTGACCGCGACCGTCAGCGGCCGCTTTTTCGGCATCCAGTCCTTCGTGGTTACAACCTCGTGGCGATGCATGTCGAAGTGCTGAATCTCGTCCGGCGATCGCAGCTCGTTGGCGTTTCGAACGAAATAGGTTGGCATGGAAGCTTCGCACAGCTCGACGAGATGCGAGGTGTTTGAGCTATTGTATCCGCCGACAACCACCGCGAGGTCGGCCCCCGATGCGATGAGCGCCTGTGTCGCTGTTTGGTTCTCATAGGTCGCGTAGCAAAGGGTGTCGCCGGTGTCCGCGAAGTGATGCGCTATGTTCTCAGGGCCGTAACGCTCGAGCATCGCGCCCTTCAAGAGCTCGGCGATCTCATTCGTCTCCGTGGCAAGCATCGTCGTCTGATTGACCACACCGATCCTTGTGAGATCGCGCAGCGGGTCGAATCCCTCGGAGCACTCGTCACGGAACTGAGCCCAAAACTGGTCGAGCGTGAGCTTTTCGGTGATGAACTGCACGAGCACACGGGCTTCGGCGATGTCTCGCACGATCACGCTCGGCGCGCCGGCCCGAGCGTGGGAGAACGTGGCTCGGGTCTCTTCGTGCCGGGGCTTTCCGTGAATCACTACGGAGAACCCCCGATTTCCGAGCTCTGCCGATCTCTTCCAAACTTTTTCAACGAAGGGACAGGTCGTGTCATAGAGATACGAGTTGATGCCGCGCTCCTTTAGGAGCGTCTGGATCTCAAGAGTGGTGCCGAACGCGGGAACGATCACGATATCTTCGGAGGTGAGGTCGGTGAGGGGGATCAACTCGGATCCATCCGTCCCCATCAGAAAGCGAACTCCGCGGGAGAGGAGATCCCGATTCACCTCCGGATTGTGAATCATCTCGCTCAACAGGAACACCCGCTTCTCAGGGTTCTCATCAATCGCGCGATAGGCGATCTCGATTGCATTCTCCACCCCGTAGCAGAACCCGAAATGGCGGGCGATTTTGAACACGACTGCTCCACGGTCAATCACCGTCGGCGAGGGATCCCGCCGCTTGGGATCGGCGAGAAGGCGTGACTGCTTCAGCTCGGAGATCGGACCGGAGCGGTAGAACGGGGGAACGGAGAACTTCTTCTTCATGGGACTGTCGAAAAACGGATGCTTATTGGGAGGTTCGCGAAATGGGAGATAATCTTCTCGAGGACTCGATTTTTCCAATAATTTCTCACATGGTTCATTGACGGGTCAGGTGCTCATTCGAATAC
>CAYOAK010000266.1:0-4538 GCA_964401925.1 uncultured Bdellovibrionales bacterium
AATACGTCGAGGCTTTTCGCAATCTTCCGCAACGAAGAGATCGACAAAAAGCGTGAGCGGTTACGCCTTTCCTTTTCGCCCTCTGAACCAGGAGCGGCGCATCTCGAAGATTCGATCGTAGGCGTGCTTCAGCTCGCGGAACTCTTCGCTGTTCTCGGCCTTCTCCATGCCTTCTTGTGAGACACGGTCCGGGTGGAGCTCCTTCATCTTCTCACGGTATGCCCGTTTAATCTGATTCTCCGTGGCGTTGTCCGACAGGTGAAACATCCGCAACAGACGGGTGTACTCGTCGTCGGAATTCTGATCTTCAACCTCGACCGGACGGAGATATCCGGGAAGGACTTTCTCCTTGCGCCTGATGAGCTTCGGCAATTTCGGCATGCTCACCCCGCGGACCTTTCGCTGTACGACAACGAACGTGAACGCAGCCAAACCGATCACCGGAAAGAGCAGCGAGAGGAGAATTAACGCCGGAATGATCGGGCCGTAGTAGCCCTTGAGCACCAAGCGGAGCTTTACTTCGTTCGTCAGCTCTCCCCGGGACTTCAGCTCATTCATTAACTCGGGACGGAGCTCCTTCTCGACGTCCCCGGTTCCTTCAAGGATCACCTCTCGCAGGACATCGTCATTCGCCGGATCGGGGCGGTAAACGCGCAATAATGAGAGATACCGCTTTGTCTCCGCCAGACGCCCAGCCTTCGCCTGCGCCCGCACCTGCGCTGCGAGAATCTCGATCATCGACTGCCGGCTTCCCGGATCCTTCGCTCCGAGATCGGCGAGCAAAGCCTGTACTCGAGGATCCTCTAGCACATCGGGATTGTTGACTGAGCCGCTCGCAATCAAGCCGGACACTGCACGCCGCACCAGCTCCCACGTCTCCGTCGTTCTTTTCGATTTCGGAATTTCAGCCAGGAGCGGCAGAGCCTCGAGTGTGTTTCCGGATTGAATCAGCTCTGCACTTCGCGAGTGGAGGAAGGAGAGAAATTGCGCTTCGACGATCTCGCGCATGCTCGAATCGAGCTCTTTGCTTGAACCGAGCTTCCGAAACTGTTCGAGATTGCCTGTCGCGAAAACATGTTCGAGCCGTTCTCCGAATCCGGCGATCTCATCGAACCGCTTTCGCAGGGCACCATCTGCCGGATACAAGTTTTGAACGAGCCGTTTGAGCGTCAGCATCTCGCCGGCATTTCTCTTCTCGAGGAGCACCTTCTGCTGGTACTGGACGGCGGCTTGAAAGGTTTGCGCCTCCATGAGTTGAGCACGCATCGCCGGAGTGAGCTTTTCGACAAGTGACGGATTGGTTAGCAGCCGCGTGACGAGAGTGCTCGCTTCAGTCGGTGTCAGGTCCCGGTAGACGTTTTCCGACTCCTGCTCCTGCGCAAAAGCAGGCATCGCGCACAGAAGCGCCGAGCAAGAGAGGGACAGCAGGGCGCGCTTAATCGCCCTTTTTCGAGATGACAGCATAGACCGGAAGTACCACAGTTCGTCGTTCCTCATCAGCCCTATCTGTCGTGAGGGTCAGCTGGGCCCTGACGACCCCTTGAGCTCCAGCGGCGATAGTGGCGGTGACCTCAAACAGCTTCCCCGCTTGGATCTCCCGTACCTGCCCCGTCACGAGCGGGTTCGAGGATCTTACCTCGACGATCTTTGGCGAATCATCCGCAACATTCTTCAACTCGACCTCTTTCGAGACGGGAGCTTCGAGCGGCCCTTCAAGCAGATCAAAAGAGAGATAGGTGGGGGAGAACTGCAGATCGCCCTGGACCTTCGCAAACACAGGGAATGCCAGCACCGGTTCGTTCGCGCTCGATGTTTGGACGGTTACCGTCGAGCGCAGAATTCCTACCGGTGCTGTCGGCTTCAGGCGAACCTGGATCCGGATTCCGTCCGCGGACGCCTCCTTCGAGACCTCCAGATATTCGGATCGGCTCGCAACCTCACCGAGCTTCGTGGCGCTGTTACGTGACTTGACCAGAACATCAATCGAGCGCTCGGTGCCCGACCGTACGTCGCCGAAGAATGCGCGCGGCGGCTGAACCGTGAATTCGCCGGTGATCTCTCCGCGCAGGGTGATCACACCGCTCGGATTTAAGGGATCGTTCGTATAGACCCGCACGGTCTTTGTCTTCTGGCCCGAGAAGCCGGCCGTATCGAACTTTACATTCAGAGTCAGCGACTCACCCGGCTTTAAGGAATTTTTCCCCGCTTCGGATGCCACCGTCGTGCACCCGCAGGCGGGAACAATCCGCTGAAGCTCAAGCGGGGCGCCACCGTCATTTCGAATGACGAACGGCGCCTCAACCGTCGCTCCTTCATCTACACGTCCAAAATCGTGCACGGCTTTTTCGATCGTCAGCTTCGCCGTCTCGGGCACTGCCCATGCAGAAGTCGCACAAACGAGCGAAAGCAAGGAGGTGAAAAATCTGAGCGAGCGTCTCATTCGGCCTCTACTGTCGGAACCGGTTGCGCGAGAATCGAATCGAGCAATTTCGTGTAGACATTGCCGGAGCGAAACTCCGGATGCTTGAGCACTCTCCGGTGCAGATCCATGTTGGTCTTGATTCCGCCGATGATGCACTCATCGAGAGCGACAAGCAGCTTCTGAATCGCCTCATCTCGAGTCCTTCCGCGCGCAATGATCTTCGCAATCAGTGAATCATAATACGGCGGGACCCGGTAACGATCATAGAGTGCTGAATCCACCCGCACGCCGAGGCCGCCCGGAGGGTGGTAACCGATGACTTCGCCCGGTGAAGGCGCCATTGTCACGGGATCCTCAGCGTTTACACGTGCTTCAATCGCATGGCCGCGCGAGACGATCTCATCCTGCGTGTAGGAGAGCTCGTAACCCGCCGCGATACAGATCTGCTCCTGGACAATATCCGTCGAGGTCACAAACTCAGTTACCGGGTGCTCCACCTGCAGCCGGGTGTTCATCTCGATGAAATAAAAATCTTCGGCTTCCGCGTCGTAGAGGAACTCCATCGTTCCGACGCTCGTGTAACCGATCGCCTTTGCAAGGTGCACACCCGCCGCGTGAAGTCTCGCTCGAATCTCCGGCTTCAGGTTCGGAGCCGGGCTCTCTTCGATCAGTTTCTGGTAGCGCCGCTGAATCGAGCAGTCCCGCTCACCCAGGTGAATGACGTTATGAAACCGGTCGCCCACGATTTGCACTTCCACATGGCGCGCCTTGGCAATGAACTTTTCAATGTAGAGATTCGGATCATTAAACGCCGCCTCGACCTCGCGCCGCGCTTGCTCGAACAGGCGGACAAACTCATCCGCCTCATGAACAATCTTCATCCCACGGCCGCCGCCGCCGGCAGTCGCCTTGATCAGAACCGGAAACCCGATCTTCTCCGCTTCTTTCAGCGCAGCCTCGGCATCAGTCCCCGCTCCCGCACTACCCGGAACGGTTTGTACTCCGTATTTTAAGGCGGTCTCGCGCGCGCGAGCTTTGTCGCCCATCGTGCGCATCGCTTTTACCGACGGACCGATGAAAGTGATTCCACACTGGCCGCAGATCTCCGCGAAGGCAGCGTTCTCGCTGAGAAAGCCGTATCCTGGATGGATCGCCTCGGCTCCGGTCGCTGCGGCTGCCGAGATGATCGAGTTCATGTTCAGATAGGACTCGGTCGCAACCGCCGGTCCGATGCAGACAGCCTCAGTCGCGAGTTTCACATGGAGAGCATCAGCATCCGCCGTCGAATGTACGGCGACCGTCTTGATGCCGAGCTCGTGACACGCGCGGATTACACGCAGAGCGATCTCACCGCGATTTGCGATCAGCACCTTCTTGAATGGTGGCCGTCCGTTGCTCATGCGCGATCGCTCTAACTAATTCTCAATACGGAAAAGCACTTCGCCGTACTCAGCCATCTGTCCTTCATCTAGACAGAGCTCGACGATTTTTCCGGCGGTATCGGACTGGATTTCGTTCATCAGCTTCATTGCTTCGACGATACAGACGACCTGGCCCTTGCGGACAGTGTCGCCGACCTGAACGTATGGGGCGGCATCCGGGGAAGGACGCCGGTAGAACGTTCCGACCATCGGAGATTTCAGCTCATGATACTTCTTTGCAGGCTCGGGTGGCTTGACCGGAGCGAGCGGGGAAGGCGGCGCCGAAGTCAGGCTCACGGGAGCTGCCGGCGTCGGATAGGAAGCAAACGCCGGCGAGATATTTCCGGGAGGCGGACCATACGAGATCTGCGGCACAGGATGCTGCTCAGCTCCACGCTTCAACCAAAGCTTTCCCTCATCAAGCTCAAGCCGAAACTCAGTCACATCGTTCGACTTCATCATCTCGAGGATCTGGGTAATCTCCTCGACACTGAATTTCGACCCCACTGTAGTCTCCTGCTGCTCTGACCTTACTGATGCTCGCCTAGATTTCGTATCTAGCGGCCTGAACCCGGGAATCCGGAAAAGCTCGGAGCCGAAAAAACTTCTGCCCGAGGAAACCCACGTCCGAAAAAACTTCGCCGGGACCTATTATGAAAATCTGATGAGATTGTCACACGTTGGGACAAGAGCAA
>CAYOAK010000267.1:0-4509 GCA_964401925.1 uncultured Bdellovibrionales bacterium
TTCGCCGGTATCGCGCTGCTTCAGTATTCAAAGTTATTTCACCTGTTTGCGAGCAGCGCGAACCTCTTCTACCAAGATCTCGACCGCTCGAAGGGTGCGCTCCGGAATCCCGGAGACATCGAGACATTGATGACCGAAGCAGTCGAAGACGATGGCGAGTTTCGCATCGGGGTTTCTACGACGAGCGATCTTACCTGGAAGCAACGGCTTGAGCTTGATGCCTGCACCTCGTGCGGCAGGTGTCAGGACGTCTGCCCCGCTTATAATTCCGGGAAGATGCTCTCGCCGAAGTGGGTGATCCTCGACAACCGCGATCATATGCTGAAGCTGCACTCGAAGGTGCTTCCGAGCGGAGGATTCCGGGGTGAGTTTCCCCTCTTCAAGCTGCTCGATCGAATCGATCAGGAGCTGATCCGGCTGCTGCACTATCCGAAGGGGATGGAACGTGCGCGCAATCCTCTCGTGCAGAATGCGGCTCACCGCGAAATCGGCGTTCGAGACGATGCAAAGCTCGGAGGCGAGGTCATTCATGAAGATGCCTACTGGGCTTGCACAACCTGCCGGGCGTGCGTTCAGGTCTGTCCGGTAGGTATTGAGCACGTCGATCACATCACTGATGTCCGCCGATCGCTCGCACTCATGGAAGGAACGGTGCCGGCCGAAGCGCAACCGACGTTGAAAGCGCTCGAGACCCGCGGAAATCCGCTTGGCGCTGCCGCGGACCGCGCGAATTGGGCCGACGGCCTCGATGTCCGGATTCTGAGCGATGGCGATGAGGTCGAGGTTCTCTATTGGGTCGGATGCATCTCCGCCTATGACAAGCGCAAGCAAAGCATCGCGCGTTCGATGGTGAAAATTCTCAATGCCTCGGGATATAGCTGGGGAATGCTCGGAGAACGTGAATGTTGCACCGGCGATCCGGCGCGGCGCATGGGCGAGGAGAATCTCTTTCAGACTCTGGTCAAGCAGAATGTTCCGACGATTCGCTCAGTGAAGTTCAAGACGCTCGTTGCCAATTGCCCACATTGCTTCAACTCACTGAAGAACGAATACCCGCAATTCGGCGGCACTTGGGATTTCCAGATCGTGCACCACACTCACTTCATCCAGAAGCTTCTCGCTGAGGGACGAATCTCTTCGACTGGGGGCGATGAGCGGGAGATCACTTTTCATGATCCCTGCTATCTTGGGCGCTATAACGACACGTATCAAGAGCCGCGCGATGTGCTCGTTCAGCTCGGCTCGTCGAATCTAAAGGAGATGCGTCAGCACAAAGAGCTCGGCCTCTGTTGCGGAGCGGGGGGTGGACAGTATTGGTACGACATGAAGGTTGGCGAACGGGTCAATGTCCAGCGTGTGAATCAGGCAGCTGAGACCGGAGCAGAGATCATCGCGACCGGCTGTCCGTTCTGTCTTCACATGATGGAAGATGGAGTGAAGCTGACGAACCGGGAAGAGGAGCTCACCGTGCGTGATATTGCGGAGCTGGTAGCGGAGCGCCTACCCTTGAGAACCGTCGTAGCTTCGGCCGATATACAGGTAGCTCCGGACGAATAGCTCATTGTCGTAAACTCGATCGATAAACGGGAGCTGTTCTACCGGCTCGACCGATTGGAACTTCGAAGCGAAGTTTGCGAGTTCCGCGGGATCCTCCAGGATGATCAGCGCGTCCCGGCCTTTCAGGCTCTCCCAGCCGCCCCAGAGGTCGTATTGATTCCGCCTTGTGCGGCGGTCCGACTCGATGAAGACGCGCGGGTGATCGGGGAGATAGAAAGCGAGCTCAGAGCCGATCTGATAGTTTTCGGCGATAATCGCCGGAGTAATGCACTTCTTGGTGTTCCGGCGAATCCAGCAGCGCCGGTGCGATCGCAGGACCGGCTCAACCTGCTTGGCAAAATTCTCCCATCCGATAAGGCGCTTTGTCGGCAGGCGCTCGCGCGGGATGCCGAATGACTCCCCGGTGAGCAAGAGATGGCAGGCGAGCAGGAAACAGCAGTTGATCACGAGAGCGACACGCAGTTTGGACCCGATCCAGGTGATCTGCCTTCCGAGCACCGCCTTTGGATCGATCTCTCTCGCCTGGTGTACCAGGTGCGCGAAGGCAAGAATCGCCCCGATGTAAACGGGCATCGGCCAATTCGCGTAGCAGCTTTTTCGAAGGGAAACCGCAAGGCAGACCGCCGCGAGCGGAAGCGCCGAGGCTGCATAGAGGCCCGCGATATCATCTCCGCGCCGCCAAAGTCTTACCGCTCTGAAGAGGCTGAAGCAGAGCAGGGGAAAGATCAGTGCTCCCAGAAGTCCCCATTGCCCGCCGACGAGCTCGAACAATTTTCGGGGACGCAGGAACGATCCTTCGCTTGCCGCCAGATGATGGACATTGTGACCGAGCTGCGGCCAGCCATGCGAAAAATTCCAGAGGATCATAGGCAAGAGTGTGACCACGATCAGTCCTGAGCCGATCCAGAAAGCCGGACGCTGAAGATGAAAGCGTTGCCGGGGTGTCAGTGCCAGGAACGCAAATATTCCGGGATACAGCAGCACCGCGGTATACTTGCATACGACCGCGAGTCCGAGGACGACAAACGTCTTGATCCAGCCGCGTGAATCACCGCTCCGAACTGTGTCCGCTGCAAAACAGACGGCGAGCAGATAGAGAATCGAGAGAGGCGGATCGTTCGTCATGAACAGACCCTGAGAAGCAAAGATCAGCGAAGACCACAGAATGATCACGCAGAGGAGTCCGAGCCCGGCCGAGTAAACCCGGCGCACATATTGGTAGAGCAAGGTCGAGAAGAGCGCCTGACAGAGCAGCGCTCCAATCCTGACCGCAAAAGCGGTGTCCCCAAGGATTGAACAGAAAAAGCGGATAATCAGGGGGACGATCGGACCTTTGTCGAAATAAGCCACATCGAGGCGCCGGGACCACTCCCAATAGTACGCCTCATCCGGCGCGAGCGAGAGCGGCATCAACGCCAGCACAGCAGCTTCGAGTAACACCACCCCGCTGAGGAGAATTGCGAAATAGCGGTCGGCCTTCTGGCGCGGAAGATCAGAGAAAAAGTTCAGTTTACCGGTAGGCTGCAGGGGCATAAAACAAGGAATAGGCGGCAGTAATGCCAATTCCTGAGCAATTTAGGAACACCCTGCCCAAAAGCCCGACTCTGGTAGCGGGGTGGCTACTTGGAACTGAACTCTTTCAACCCTTTGCCGAAATCGTACAGTGTATACGGCTCCTCGGCGGCCCAGCGTACGGCGCTGGCGGCGTTACTGACCCAGAAACGGAGGGCTGCCGGATCGTAGATCACATTCTGGAAGTTCGACTTCATCGCGAACTGCGGGATCAGCTCCTTCATCAGCAGCTCAGGCGAGACTTTGCCATGATTCTCGGTGAGTCCGGCGGTCATCGTCTTCGTGTACTTTCCGCCGTAGACAGTGTCTGCGATCGCCGGAATATCTTCCTTTTCGTCCTTCAGGTGCTCTCCCGGATGAAAGGTGAGAAACCGATCACGATCCTTCACATAGAGCTCCGACTCGCCCGTCTTTCCATCGGACATGAGGAACACATACGAGTTCGTTCCAACGGAGTCTTTGATCACCCGGCGCACGTCAGCCAGATTGTGCGACTCATTCATAACGCGGCGGAGCATGAACGGCATCGGTTCGCCGTGAAGCGTCTCATTGGGCGGATCGCGGTAGCCCATCTCGCCGAGGGTGATTCCTTCGGCGTTGATCCCGGAGATCGCGCCGAGGTAACCGACCCAGCCGATATTTGCATTCGGTACGCCCTTATCGGGGATGTTCACGGTGATTAACGGATACTGGTGCAGCCGGGAGACTTTGTGCAGACCCCAATCCAGAATCCGAACGACATACATCTTTCCGTCGACTGTTGCGGTCTTTGACGCCGCGATATTGGAGCAGGTTGTTGCAAAATCTCCATGGAGCATCTGCTTCAGTATCTTTCCGAGACGCTTCTTCCCGCCCCACTCGCCGATATCGGCAAGAACGTGGATGCTGTGCACCACATCGAGCGGCATCTTCGAGCCATGGGCGAGACCGTGCATCTCCGCTTTGAACTCGGGGGAGATGAACGGCTCCATCCGCTCGTATGCTTCGTGAAAGAGCTCCGGGGTGCGGAACTTCCGGAGCGCCTTCGCCCAGAGAAATCCCATGTTGTCGTTGATCTCTTCGCGCAGGAGATACCCCTGCTGATATCCGCGCTCGTAGGCGCTGCCTCTCAGGTAGATGACTCGCACTCTTCCGTCGTCGGTCCATTTGAGCTGCGCTTTCGAAACGATCTCCCGCTCTTTCTCCGGCGAGTCGATCACATCGCTGCGCAACATCGGATGATAGAGATCGAGAGTTGCGAACCGGTAGGCGATGCAACCGCTCAGGGACGGAAGAGCCGCCGCGGCGGGAAGCATTCGAAGAAAGTGGCGTCTGTTCATATTCGTCTATCTGGGGTCGTCTGCTTGGGGCCCTCAAACAGCCGCCAGAAGACAGAGCTTT
>CAYOAK010000268.1:0-4506 GCA_964401925.1 uncultured Bdellovibrionales bacterium
TCCTCACCTCGAATCCCGCTCCAGGCGCTGCTGTTTTCTCCGCGCTGACGACCGAATGTAGGCCAAATTTCCGTTAGAAATTGATGCTCCGACTCCTGTTCTGCTCACCGCAGAAGAGCTTGAGCGGCTGCACCACCGCGCGCTTGTCACCGTCTCTGAGACAAAAAAGGGGACAAAAAAGGGAGGGGGCGCTACTCCGCCGTGGCGAGCTTTTCCGTCAGGGCGTCGACGTGCTTGAGGAATGCCTCGGGGGTTTCGGAGCCGGAAATCTGGAGTGACGCCGGGATGATTGCCGCTGCGACATGCGGCTGGTTCGGGCGCTGATGCCGAATGACCCTAACGAATGTGGTCGAGAGTGAGAACGCCGCGGCAAGCATCAGCGCAGAGAAGACCCAACGGTATTCGCGTCGGACGCCTGCTGAAATCTGGAGCGATCGGCTGAGGAAGACAAAGAACGGAAACGCAAGCAACACAATCGATGCTACGTACGAAACGATGCGCGAGTTCATCGCTACACCGGCGATTGCGGTCACTTCGGAAAGCAGCGGAACAAAGCTCAACACAATCGAGGCGAGTCCCAGATGAAGGAAGAAACGGGCGCGCCTTCCCGAAAAACTTCCGACGCTCGCCCAGACCGCCGCAGAGGCGAATGCCGGCAGCATGAAGGCGATTACCGAGGTCACGATCATCATCCCGAAGTTATCCGAGGTCCGGGGCGCCGCATTTGAGAAAAAATGTGAGCACACGATGGAAAACAGCATTCCGGCAACGACAATTGCTGTCGCACGCCCAGGCCGGCTGATGCGCTGCTCAAAGCGGGAGATCTCCCGTCGAACCTTTCTGGAGGGGGGGACTTTTTTTGTCGTCGGAACGAACCGCAGGAGAGTCTCCCCTACGCGCACAACAGCTTCGGCGCCAAGCTCAATCTCGAAGATTTGCTGCAGTGTCTTCGCATCAAAAACACCGTTGAGCGAGTTTTGATCACATGCCATTACCGTGCCCGAATCTCTGCGCTCAACACGCAGATGCACCGGACAGACTGAATCGTCCTCGAGAATAACCGCGTTCGTGTAAGCCCGGCCAATTTCCACAGGGAATTCCTTCAAGCGATGCCGCTCTTGGACTTCCCCGTTCTTTCCAAGAATCTCTAGGATGATTCCGTCTTCCATTTGATCGATCGAATGAATTTATCCGCCGCGCTCCGGAAGCTTTCCGGGCTCACGCCTGAGAGTGAGAGCGCTGAAATGAGGCCGCGACTGGTCTTGGGAAGCGTCGCAAGAATCACCGCGCCATCATAGAGACCGGAGAGTTTTTTATACCGGCGGAGACAAATCGACGCTGAGAACGGGATCGACCCAGTCGTAATTACTGACGTCTCGCATTCATACGCCGTGATGTGTCCAAGCGAGCTGTAATATCCCGGGTCATAATTTTTGACGTATTGTTCGACCAAGCTCGAGAACTGCAGAACATTCAACTGCGGAGCATCGAGAAAGATGTGCCGCAATGAAATGCTGCCTGTCGTGAGGCTTTCGTTTACGTAGAGCTCATCCTCGGTCGAACAGCTCTGGGTTGTCTGGCTGTATGGCCGGTAGGCCGCTTGATCCACTTTACTCCAACACCTGAAAGCCTTTGAGAGCCTCCCGGGCACAGTGAAATCGCCAAGCGGAATCGTTGAGACATCGTTCTTAAGCGTCTCCGCGATATAATGCGCCTGATTCCGGAGCAGCTGCTCTCGCACATCGGTAACAATCGCGTCGATAGAAGTAACCCCCGGCTTCGCATCAACTCCGGCAACGAATGAGGCCGGTACGAGAAACGAGACCTGATCGCCTTGTGTGCTCACGTTCACGCCGATCAATGAGCCATCCGCTAGTACTGCCGGGCCACCGCTCATTCCACCGTTCAGCGAGCCGGTAAAATGGATTCGCTGATATAAGGACTCTTCGATCTCACCGTTATAGGTTCCCTCAACTATCGCCAATCCGAGATCGTGCGGATTGCCAAGTGCAAATACCTTTTCACCTTTTCGCAGCGGTCCGGCGGCGATTCTTAGCGAGGTTGCCGTTGAAGAATCTTCACTCGGCCGAAGGACGGCGAGATCGTGCACGACATCGATTTGCTCGACGGTTGCTGGAATCGTTTTGCCATCGCTTCGGATAATGTCGACGGAATATCGTTCCGCATCGAACACGTAGGCAGAAACAACATGGTAATTTGTGATAATTCGTTTCTGTTCTCCAAAACGAAATCCTGATCCGATCGTGCTTTTCGTCCCGGAATGTTGTTCGATTACTCGAACCTGAACGATTGAGTCCTTCAACCCCTCGAAGAGCCGCACCGAATCCGGTGAGCTTTGCGCGCAGCAGATTGACACTGCCGAGAACACGCAGAGAAAAACTCGAAAGAGATTGTAGATATTGTGCATTCTCACGGAATCGAGCCCCACGCCCTCATCCGGAGACGTCGACCCGCTGCGGGAATAAATTGAGAGCTTTTAGGGCAGCTATGATGCAGCGTTGAGCTTCCCTAACGGCGCGCTACTGGGGGGCCCCCAATAGCGCTCTACCGATTCAGCTCGAGCGCTAGACGGATCCCGTCGAGCGCCAGATTGGGCAGGTAAATATCGAACAGGTTTTCACCTTCGAGCAGCCTTCCGAAGCCACCGGTCCCGACTATCAAGGGCTTACGTCCACCAAAGCATTCCTCCGAAATCCGGCGGGATATTTCACGCATCGCTCCGACATGCCCAAAGAAGAGCCCACTCTGAATTGACTCAACAGTCGACCTTCCCAGCGCAACCTCCGGCTGCACTATCTCGACTTTTCCAAGCCGGGCGGTCTTCTCCGCAAGCGACTCCATGGAGATCCTGAGACCGGGCATGATTGTGCCACCGAGAAACTCCGTCTTTGCGCTGATCGCGCAACACGTGGTGGCAGTTCCAAAATCGAGAATCAGGGCCTCTCGCTCCGGGTAGAAGATCGAGACGGCAACGGCATTCGCGATTCGATCTGCCCCGACTTCAACAGGATTTCGAATGGTGATCTTGAGGCCGGTCTTTACTCCCGCCTGCAGGAAAAACGGTTCGATGCCGAAATATTTCTGCACCGCACCGCGCAGGGAATGAACGGCGCTCGGCACAACGCTTGAAATCCCCACAGCTTTGATGGCAGCCGGATCAATCGCATTCTCACGCAGCACGCTTCGAAAGAATAAGCCGAACTCGTCGGCTGATGTTCCCGGCCGGGTATCCCAACGAAACGTTTCTAATATCGATTCTCCTTCAAAGACTCCTCCAAGAAGATTCGTATTACCGACATCAAGACAAAGAATCATAACGCTCCTGAAATCCATGTGAGATTTTTCTGCTCGCGTTCGCAAGTGTCTCTCTCAGCGAGAAGCTCTCGAGCTCACGCTGAAGCTGTGACTCTTGAACTGTGCTTCGAGCCCGAACGGCGGCGATGAGAAGCGGCATTGCACGAACAATATTATCAACGATCGAGATCGTCGCCATGCGCGCCGTTCGTGAAGCGGGGTTGAGATCGATGGTGATCACTTCCTTTCCGCTCCCTCGCAATGCTTCGCAACGGTCCCCGTCTTCAAGTGGAACAAAAACGAGATCCGCGGTGAACATTCCATGCGGATTGCACCGCCGCCGATTGGAATCCGTTCCTGAAAGAAAACAACTGTCGGACGGTAGCAGCACGTCTTTCGCTCCATGCGATCGAAGATGCTCGGCGATTCGAAGCTCTCTTTCGAGAGAGGCGTGAAACAGGTTCACCTCAAGCGGGCAATCAAGGACGTTCGAGAGCTCGACAAGCTCGGCCGCTACCAGCGCCGCAGTGTTGCCATTCACCGAAATAACCGGGGCCTCGGCAAGAAGAAGCATTGCGGCCGCAGCCGCTATCGCCGTTTGCGCGAATGAATTCGTCTCCTCGCCGATGAGATAATCAAATGCTTCGCCCCGTCCATGTGCAAGGAGCCCATGGTCGGACGTAATGCCAGCCGCAACTCCGGAGACGATCCTCTCGCGGAGCATCAATGAGGCGTAGCGTGGATGAGAGAGCGGAATCTCGTCACTCATATGAATGCTCCAAGGCGGGAAATGCAGAGCTGCAAACATCGGTATGAAACTGCTCGAGCGCGCCTGCGACGAGCTCGCCGCCATTGAGAAACCGCTTCAAGAATTTCGGGGAGAAAGCCGTGCTCAAACCGAGCAGATCGTAGAGAACGAGCACTTGCCCGTCGACGTGGGGTCCGGCTCCGATTCCAATCGTCGGAATTTCCAGCGAACTTGTGAGCTCGCGCGCGAGTTCCAGTGGTATGCACTCGAGCACCACTGCCACACAACCCGATGCTTCAAGCTCTTTTGCCGCGGAGAGAATCATCTCCTGCGCGCTTTCCTCACGCCCCTGCACACGAAATCCGCCAAGTTGATGAATGTGCTGTGGTGTCAGGCCGAGATGACCAATTACAGGAATTCCGCTCTTTGACAGATGCCGAATG
>CAYOAK010000269.1:0-4497 GCA_964401925.1 uncultured Bdellovibrionales bacterium
GCATGTGATGCATGCAGCAGCTTTGATCGGATTACTCGGGATTCTTGGAACAATCAGTGCGCTTGGTCAGCTTCCGGCGCTGATGAACGGCGTCGCCGAGCGTCCGCTCGCTGTGCAATCAAAACTGATCATGCTGGTATTCTCCGCAGTCTACCTGGCGTTCTGTGTCCGTTCCTTCATCGATGCCCGCCGCAGTCGAAAAGCCGCGTAAACGGAGCGTCGGGCCCCGAGGATATTGCTAAGCCGCCGGGGTTTTCACTTCATCAGGAAAGGAGACGATGAACGTCGTTCCTTTTCCCAGCTCACTTCGGACCTCGATCTTGCCGCCGTGCGCATCGACGATATTCTTTGTCACAAAGAGCCCGAGCCCAGTGCCATCGATCGCTTGGTCGCGATCAAGCCGGCCGTATTTTTCGAAGAGTGTGTGCTGCAACGCGCTATCGATCCCCGGACCGGTATCGCTGATCGCGACGCGAACCTCACCTTCGACCTTCTCTGCAGAGAGTTCAACCGACCCGCCGTGCGGGGTGAACTTCAGCGCGTTACTGACGAGATTTCCCAGGACCCGCCGGAATCCGAGCGTGTCTGCGAAGATCTGAGCGCTGCTGCCGGCCTTTGTGCCAAAGCGAATCCCCCGTGATTTCGCCATCGGCAGATAGTCGAGCACAATGTCATGCAGCTCGTGCTCCACTTCGCCCCAGCGAGGCTTCACGACAAACACCCCATCCTGAATCCTTCGAGCGCTGAGAAGTTCATCAATGAGCGTAATACAGTTCCGGGAGCAACTCGCAATCCGCGTGATCAACTCGTCTGCTTTCGGATCGCAGTTGACCAGGATCTGCTCAAGCAACTCTGACGAATTGATAATCGCGCCGAGCGGACCTTTGAGGTCATGGGTCGTAGTGGCGAGAAGATCGCGGTTCATCCGCTCTTGATCCTTTCTGCCCGTGATATCCCTCGTCCAGAGAATCAGGCGCCGCAGTCCGGAGATGCTCTCCTCCGAGAGTCCGAGACTCTGAATCTGCGGCGGTGCAACCGAGGTGAGGCTCAGTTCAAAATACCGGGTCACTGTTCCGGATTCGCTCTGCACCGGGACAGCGAGCTCCGTCCTCCACAAAGCCGAGTGGCTTCGCGTCGAGAGCTGCTCACGCAGGGCTTCTGCGACGCTGGGACTGACGTGATTCAACAGGTCGGCAACATCGTGAGTAACTTCGAGGGGGTCGATACTCTTTCGAAATCCGAGGAACGCGCGATTTTCGAAGACGATCTTACTTTCGGATCCGAGAATCGCGAGCCCGTCGGTGGTCGTGTGCGCCGCGGTCCAGAAAGCGTCGCGCTCTGCTCGTAGGCGCAGCTCATCCGCGCGGCGTCGTTCCTCCTCGGCGAGCCGGCCCAGCACAAGTTGAAGCCGCCCGCGCAACTCGCTCGAGAAGCTCTTCACCATGTAATCCGAAGCACCGCTTCGCATTGCGGCCACCGCGTTCTCAAGATCACTGGAGCTTGTGAGCACGACGAAGGGAAGCGCTGGACGAACGGCCCGAGCGTGCTCCAAAATCTGCAGAGCAGTCATATCGGGCAGGTTCAGATCGCAGAGAACGAGATCGATGAAGCTCGTCTGCAGCTGCTCGATGCCGGCAGCGCCGCTGGTCACATGCGAAACCTCGCCCACCAGCCCACGCAGCATCCGCCGGATCAGATCGGCATGCGCGGCTTCATCTTCGATGAGCAGCACGTTTGAGAAGAGCTCAACCGGCTCGGCGGGTTCGGTGGACATAGCTAGGGAATTAGGATGCTGATCGAAGCGAAGTTGCTCCGCAGCGATTTGCCCCTCCGAGTCGCGGCATTTGCCAAACCCCGGCAAACTCAATAGGAACGGGAGCCTTCCAGAGTAACGTCATCGCACAAGGAGTAATGCCGGATGGTTAAGCCCGACCATTGGATCCGAGAGTGGGGAAAGAACGGCGGCGTTGAGCCGTTTATCGAAGCGCACGTAAATCCTGCGAGCTACGACATTACCCTTGGAAATCACTTCATCTGCCCCACGCGTGAGCCTGAAGAGTTTACGACGGAGGAGCTGATCCTCTTTCCCGGCGAAGTCGTCCTGGCAACAACAGCCGAATATGTTCATCTCCCTCGCGATGTCGTCGGTGACCTGAAGCTGAAGAGCACCCTCGGGCGTCTCTGGCTCAATCACAGTCTGAGCGGATGGATCGACTGCAACTTCCGCGGCCAGGTCACGCTCGAGCTGCAGAATCTCGGACCGTATCCGCGGCGCCTCGCGAAAGGCATGCGGGTCGCACAGATCGTTTTTTATCAGATGGAATCTGCTCCCGAAGTCGCCTATGGCGAAAAGGGCGTCGGCCACTATCAGGGGCAGCAAGGAGCGACGCGTCCGTGGAGCGAGGATTTCTTCCCCTCAGTGCGGCTCTCAAAGCGTGAGCAGGGCGGCTCAGGTAATCTGGTCGGCCGGGAACCGCCGGCCGAGCGGGAAAATAAGTAACGGTTATTCGACGAGGCGATTGGCGAGCCGGTTGATCCGCGCCACGATCACCTCGGAACGCGCGGTCTTGCTGACAAAATCGTCAGCTCCTTTTTTCAGAAGATCGAGCTCTAATTCCTCAGCCGCCGATGCTGTCAGCATCAGCACCGGAATCTTCCGGGTTTGCGGATCGCTCCGAAGCCGCTCAACGACCTCCATCCCGCCCATCTTCGGCATCATCACGTCGAGCACGATGACGTCTGGAACTTCCCGATAAACTGCATCGAGCGCCTGAACGCCGTCGTTCGCCTGGACGACGTCGAACATCTGAAGTTGAAGAATGTCGTTGTAAATCATCCGCAGGTCGGGATCGTCATCGACCAGCAGGACTTTGCGTTTCTGTATGCCGCCATCCTTCGCGCTTTTCTTCACCAGCATGGGAAGGATCGGTGCCGGAAGCGCCGGCGCGAGGCCTCTGTCCTCTTTCACTCTGTCCTCTTTCGATGGGGACCGGACTTTCGCCGAATCCAGCTTATCGAGCGGTCCAACGATACGCTCCAGCTCTTGAAAGGTTGTGACCCCCTGCTCTACGAGCCGCAGACCGGCCTCTTCGAGACTGACATAGCCGTCTGACCGCGCAAGCGACTCGATCTTCTCTTCGCTCGCGTTGTCGTGGATTGCTTGTGCGATCTGCGGCGTGATCTCCAAGAAGCTGAAGATTCCGATTCGGCCCTGGAACCCGCTGCGGCCGCACTCTTCGCAGCCTTTCGCTCTCTTCATTCGCTCGGGCGAAACGCCAAACCGTTTTGCCTGTGCGATCTCAGCCGCGGAGGTTTGTTCCTGACAGTGCAGGCAGAGTCTTCTGACGAGACGTTGGGCGGTAATGCTTCCGAGACTCGAGGAGATGAGAAACGGCTGAATCCCGAGGTCCCGGAGCCTCGTGATCGCGGCGATAGCGTTATTTGTATGCAGGGTGGAAAGGACGAGATGACCGGTCTGTGCGACCTGAGTCGCGGTGATCGCCGTCTCTCCGTCTCGAATTTCGCCGACAAGCACGATATCCGGATCCTGCCGCAGCACGGATCTGAGCGCTTTGGCGAAAGTCATCTCGATCTTCGAATTGACCTGAATCTGGCTGACCCCCTGAATCCGGTATTCGATCGGATCCTCAATCGTGATGATCCGCGTCTTTCCATCACGGAGAAAGAGCAGTCCCGCGTAGAGAGTCGAGGTCTTTCCGGAGCCGGTCGGACCCGTGACCAGATGGACTTTCGAAGAGGTCCGCAGCATCGCACAGAAGCCCTTCTTGATGCTGTCCGGCATCCCCAGCGTGTCGACGGAGATATCCCCCAGCTCCGATGAAAGCACCCGAATCACGATGTCTTCGGCGTATGCCGTCGGGATCGTGGAGATCCGCATGTCGCGAAGTCCCGAATTCGTTTTCAGCCGGAGACGCGCGTCCTGCGGCTGCCGTTTTTCCGTGATGTCCATGCCGCAAAGAACTTTGATCCGCGCAATGAGCGGACGCGCAAGCACTTGGGGCACTTTAAGGAAGTCGCGAAGAATCCCGTCGACCCGGATTCGCACGTGGACCTGCGAGGCTTCCGGAGTGATGTGAATGTCACTCGCGCCCTGCTGGATGGACGCAGCGAAGATCCGGTTGACGAGTTTAATCACCGTCGGAGCAGCGATATCCTCCTTCGTGATGTTCGACTCGAGGTTTTGCGTCTCCGGCCTGTTCTCGATCTTTGCCGGTTTGTCTTCTTTCTCTTCCTGAAAGAGTTCATTGAAATCGAGCGTCGAGCTGCTCTTGCCTTGCGCGGAGAGCGTGTCGAGAATCTGCCGCTCCTGACCGATCGCCGCCTTGATCTTGCGTTGCAATATAAATTCGAGCCGGCGCACAAAGGCGAAGTCCAACGGGTCTGCCATGCAGAGCAGAATCTCATCATCGCTGACTTGGAGCGGAATAGCGCGGGCTTCCCTCCAGGTTGAGAGATCGACTGGTGCAAAGACAGGTT
>CAYOAK010000270.1:0-4450 GCA_964401925.1 uncultured Bdellovibrionales bacterium
ATCGCAGATTGTTTGTTCATTGCGGCACCGGAAAGCGAGCCGCGTTGGCGACGTCGTTTCTCCGCACTGAAGGTTTCGATGCGGTGCATATCGATGGCGCGTATCAGCAGCACGCCTCGGCGTTATAGACACTTAGGGGGCCTGCTGCTTTTCCTTTCTAGGACGTATACTCTGCGCCCCCAAGCAGTTCTTTGTTTCATCCCTCCATCACAGTAGAGATCAAACTTTCATTCTCGAACGGGCACCACAAATCGGCTGGTTCGAGATGAGAGAAGGATCGGTTTTGTCTCGATGTCACCTTGAACGGATGCTGTCCGGTTAATGTGGTGTCGAACGTAGTTTGAAGCTGGCACCCTCTGGAGAATCTATGAAGTATCTTGAGATCAGAAACCAACGGTTCCATGGGGCCGTTGGAGAGATCGGGGCACCCTTGCTCGGCCTGAATGTCACCCGAAATGACGGGGGCATTTGGACGCCCGGCCGCAAAGTTGCGCCTTGGGATCAGATCATGAGCGCCCGGCAGGCGATGTTTTATCTCTGCTGGTTCTTCGGCCGGTATCCGAACCGGAAGTTGTACCGGCGCGGCGGTCTGCCTCCGCTGCGGCTGCCGAAGAACGGCTTCCCCATGTGGCTGCATGGCATGGAGCCGGACGCCAAGTTCACGTTGACGCAGGTCAGCGAGACAGAGGTGTTGGCGGAACTCGAGGCGGGGGCTTGCGCGCCGCACGAATGGCAACGTCGCTGCTGGGCGCGCTGGTTCCTGGAGGACGACGCCTTCTGCGTCTCGCAGGGCGTCGAGCATTTTTCAAACGAGCCCGGCGACTACTTCCTCGCGCATCACGGTTTCTGGGCCGACGACGCGGATGACAACGGCCTCACGCTCGAAGCGATCACGCGCCAGATTTTCACGGCGGAGAACCCGAGGGTCCGCCCCGAGTTCGACCATACCCTTCCGTTGGCGCTGGTTGAGCCGACCGAGATCGAGGCCGGTAGCGACACGGATTTCTCCAGCGGTCGCCGACTCGACATGATGGGAGACCGTTCGATGCTGGGATGGACGGGAACCGCACAAATGCGTTGGGACAGCGGCGACCAACTCGAAATGACGACGACTCTCCAGATCGATGACCTGCCGCCCGTTCCGGTGGATGGTCTACACGGGTTCAGCGGGATGCGCGCCTCCGACAAGACAACCGCCGTGGAACCGTTCGCGGGTGGACCTGCGTTGGCCAACCTCAACTACTTCCTCGGCAACGTCGACGAGCTGCACGCCGGCCTCCGCCTTCAGAACGGGCACCGGGCCGTCATGACCAGCCGCCACACGTACCGCCAACGCGCGGCCTAAACCTCCGGGCGGGCGCGGCGCGTAAACTCAACCACCGCCGGGACTTGGCGCGAAAACGCCCGGACCCGGCGGCTGTGCTCCCGCAATATGTTCAAGCCCTTCTCTCTGTCTCGACCATCTGTCCGAGATTATTCAGACCAAGAGCTTCCGATTGAGGAACAACGGGCGGGCGAATTGACTGCAAAATGCCCTTTCCCTACTTGTGACCCGGGGAGTGATCGGACAGTTTCGGGAACTCAATGGAACATCTGATTCGAGACACGGGAATTGCGCTGATGGCAGCGACCGTTCTCGGCTTGTTCGCGCATTGGTCCCGCCAGCCTGTCATCCTCGGTTACCTGCTCGCCGGAGCGTTGATCGGACCGCATATCGGGCTCGGAATTGTCGGCGACGTAGAGAACATTCAGATCATGGCCGAGATCGGCCTAATACTTTTGCTGTTCATCGTCGGCCTCGAGATTAATTTTAAACAGGTAGTCGCGGCGGGGAAACAACTACTCGCCGTCGGACTCGGTCAGTTTCCGATCTGCGTCGGCACCGGCATTCTCTTCTTCTATCTGTGCGGCTACCCGCTTGGGCGAGAAGCAGTCTATTTGGCTGTGGCGTGCGCGCTTTCAAGTACAGCTATTGTCGTCAAGGCGCTCTACGACAAAGGAGAGGTCGACACTCTTCCGGGCCGGCTCACTCTCGGCGTTCTCATCTTCCAGGATCTTTTCGCGATCTTTGTACTCGCACTTCAGCCAAATCTCGCGGACCCAAAGCTTTGGCCGGTTATTCGATCGCTCCTCAGCACCGTTGTGCTCGTCGCGTTCGGGCTGGCAGTCAGTCACTATATACTGAGAAGAATCTTCCAAAGCGTCGCGAAGACCCCGGAGATGGTGGTGTGCGTCGCCATCGCCTGGTGCGCGGCAGTAGCGGCACTCGCCGAGTGGCTCCACCTCTCGATGGAGATGGGAGCACTCGTCGCTGGCCTCAGCATCTCGGCATTTCCATACAGCGTGCATGTCAGTGCGAAAGCGTTGCCGCTCAGAGATTTCTTTCTCACACTTTTCTTCGTGTCGATCGGGATGTCGATGAAGCTGCCGGAATCCTCAACGTTTGCGACCGTCGGTCTTGTGATCGTATTCACAATCCTTTCCCGATTCTTCTCGGTCTATCCATTAACGGCGGCGACCGGTGCCGGGCGGCGTGCCGCTTTTGTCAGCTCCATAAACCTGGCTCAGCTCAGCGAGTTCTCGCTCGTCATCGCCAGCTTGGGGATGCACCTCGGTCACATCGGGGATCGAACTGTCTCAGCGCTCATATTAGCGATGAGTATCCTGGCAGTGATCTCTTCCTACGCCATTCGATTCAGCCATCCGCTCTTTCTTCGATTCGAGGCTGCGATCTCGCGAATTCTTCCGGAGCGCGCTCAGCGGATGCATACCGAGGTGCTCAGGAAGGGGCATAATTGCGAGATCGTCTTCTTCGGATTTCACCGCGCGGGACGGGCCCTTGTGAAGGCGCTGCTGGATACCCGCCCTGATTTTGCATCAAAGATCCTCGTCATCGATTTCAATCCCCAAACCCTGGAAGAAGTTCGCGCTCAGGGGGTGCAGACGATGTTTGGCGACGTAGGGAGTCTCGATACCCTCGTGCATGCCCATCTCGAGCATTCGAAGATCATTCTCTGTACGATTCCCGACATGCTGCTTCGTGGAGTCGATAACGTCACCCTCTGCCGCTTCGCTCGACATCTCGCGCCGCAAGCGGTGATCGTAGCGACCGCAAATGATCTCCACCATGAGATGGCGCTCCAAAAAGAAGGTGTCGACCTCGCCGCACGTCCATTCGATGTGATGGGCGAGTGGCTGGCGAAGTTTGTCGTAGAAAGCGTGACGTCCGATCGCGCGTGGCGAGAGACTGTGACTCAGGTGACCGCGACCGGCCGCTGGATGGCGATTAAGTAGATAAGCTATCGTCCCAGGCCGAGCCGCACTCCGCAGTAGTGGCTGCTCGTCGTCGCTGTACAGGCCGCTTGGACATTCGGAAAACGGTCGGGGAACGGTTTCACCGCAGCATCGATCCCGATGAACATCTTCGTCCCCGCCGAGGATACGTCGACGCCGGTGACGGGTGAGACGAGGATTCGCGGTTTCAACGGACCGGCAGCCGGCGTAAAAAGAGTGAGAAGCGGCACCGATACTTGAGCGCGCGCCTTCACTCCCGGCGCATTTGCGTCCAGGCCGCGTGTATCGCGTGAATTGTTTGAGTTTGTCACGAACACCTCGGCCGTAAAGGGAGAGCCGTAGAAGCTGCTGAAGTCTTGTCGCCCGTAAAATGAGAGAACTGTCTTCGGATTCGTTCCGGTGAGATCTTTGTGTGCATGGATACGCGCGTGAGTATCGACGTCGTCGAATCGAACATTTCCCCCGGCGCGGATTCCAGGCAGCCGGGTGGCTGCAAATGTCGGGCCGACTCCGGCATCCAGTGAAATCACCGGTGAGTCCGGCGATTTCGTCAGCTTGAACTGAAAGGAGGGATGGGTGAGCTGTTCGATCGGCTTAACGTAGTTCTCGTACGCCGACCGGACGCTCTGTGATGCACTGCGCAACTTGTCTTCAAAAGCGGACATGAAACCCTTCCCCGTCGGCTTGTTATGCCTGGTTTTGTCGGACAAAGAGCATTCACCCCGCCGTCCGTTTAAAGGTTTTGAAGAGCTCGCTTTTCTTGATTCTTTCCGGAAAGTTCTAGCTTTTGGGAAGGCTCAATATTGTTGAATTGCGGCCGCACCGGAGCGGGGTTTCGGGAGAGCAGTTTGGACCCAACCAATCGAACGAAAACCTCGGACATGTCAGATGTGCCACTTCAAAGCAGCGCTCATGGAGTGATTTCGCTCGAACAACTCTCGCTGCTGTATTGGGTGGAACGTCGACGATCGCAGTTCCGTATGCATATGACGGCTCCGGCGGCTTCTTACCGATCGCGGCCGAAAGGGAGTGACCACGCACATGGTGTTGCCCAGTGTGGGATGATAGGGGAAATGACACGGGCTCCATCGATACAAGCTATTTGGCGGATCCGTGAGCCACTTCGAGAGTCTCGCGAAGTGTTAACGGGCGCGCA
>CAYOAK010000271.1:0-4420 GCA_964401925.1 uncultured Bdellovibrionales bacterium
CACCAGATGAAAAAGAGTCGGGGCATCAATAATCAGCCACCTTCTTGGGACTTTAGCCCGGGAAGCAATAGCCGTTCAATCAACCTCTTCAATCCCGAGTGCATCAAGCGTTACGAAGAGCTCGAGCCCAAGAAGGGTGCCGAAAGCGATCTGAACTCTCCGGCGTTCAATCTTCGTAGCCTCTTCCGCACAATCTGCCGCCTTCCAAAGGTCTAAGCACCAGAAAGCATCTCTCAACTTGCTGAAACTCTTCGGCATTCTAAAAAAGTGTACATTTTTGAACGCGAGCGGGAAAAAAAGCTCAAGTTTGAACACACCCCTCCCGATACCTCTCTTAGGGCGGCAACTGGGCCGCAGCAGAATAGAGGAATGAACGTCGTGGCAGGTCAAAACAGCACAACTGGAACGAACTCTCCGAAGGTCCCTGTTGATCGAGTTGAGAGGCTGGTGAAGGAAGCACTCGAAGATGTTGCACCCGCATTCAGACGCCGTGGTCCGACGATGCTTAAGCTGCAGTGGCTCGCTGAGCGGCTGCGGAAAGCCGAGCGGATCAGAAAGCAGCTCGAAGAAGGCACCTACTCATACGACACGAAAGCCGTCGCTCGCGCGATGCTCAATCTCGATGTCGAAGAAGCTTAGTTAGGCCTGGGACCACTGGGACCGCAGGCGTCCTCGCCTGCTTACTGGGGTTCGCAACAGCGCGGAACTCGAACATTGTTAGAATGCGTAAACCGGGAAGCGGACGAGGACCCTTCGACAAGCTCAGTGCAGGCTGTCCGCGGTCCCAGTATCGATCTTTCTCGTCCGTTGTTCCAGATCCAGGTAAGGATCCTCGCCAAGCCTACGGCGAGAACGGTTCCGGATGAAAACCCTCCAATCCCAGCTCAACACAAAAGATTCAAATTACAAGAGCAGCTTTCGCAGCTACCAGAAGCTGCAAGAAGAGCTCGCGGTGCTTCAGAAGCAAGCGCTCTCTCCCCATACTCCGGAAGGTGAGGAGCTGACACGGAAGCGAGGGAAGTTTCTCGCGGCAGAGCGGGTGACTGCGGTTAGCGATCCAGCGGGTGCGCATCTTGAGATCGCGCCGTTGGCCGGGCACTCAATGTATGACGGCGTGCCGCCCGGCGGGGGAATGCGTACGGCGATCGTCGAGATCGAAGGACGGCGGTGTGTCGTGGTGGCAAATGATCCGCTGGTGAAGGGCGGAACATATTATCCGATCACCGTTAAGAAGCATCTTCGAGCGCAAGAGATCGCGTTAGAGAACCGATTGCCCTGTATCTATCTGGTGGACAGCGGAGGTGCCTACCTCCCGCTTCAGGCCGAGGTGTTTCCTGATAAGGAGCATTTCGGCCGGATCTTTTTCAATCAAGCGCGCCTTTCTCAAAAAGGAATTCCGCAGATCGCAGCGGTCCTTGGCTCTTGCACGGCGGGCGGCGCATATGTGCCGGCGATGTGCGATGAGTCGATCATCGTCCGCGGACAAGGCACGATCTTTCTCGGTGGTCCTCCGCTCGTAAAAGCTGCAACCGGCGTCGAGATCTCTGCCGAGGAGTTGGGGGGGGCAGACGTGCATACCCGCAAGAGCGGCGTCGCGGATCATCTTGCTCAGAACGAAGGCGAAGCGCTCGAAAAGGTTCGGGCAATCATCTCTTATCTCGGGCCCGATCGAACGAAGCGGATCGTTCAAACAGCAGCAGCCGAGGAGCCGCTCTTTCCGATAGAGGAGCTCTTCGGAATTCTCGGAACAAGTCCGTCCGCCCAAACACCGGCGCTTGAGGCGATCGCCCGGCTGA
The DNA here is from genome assembly GCA_964401925.1 of uncultured Bdellovibrionales bacterium. Classification (GTDB taxonomy): domain Bacteria; phylum Bdellovibrionota_C; class UBA2361; order SZUA-149; family JADYYL01; genus CAYOAK01. Next base: position 1,797 of record CAYOAK010000271.1, read on the forward strand.
CCGACGGCTCGCGCTTTGAAGAATTCAAATCAAACTACGCCGAGACTCTGCGGTGCGGATTTGCGCACGTCGGAGGCTTCCTCCTCGGGATCATCGCGAACGACGGCATTCTTTTCTCGGAGTCCGCATTAAAGGGCGCGCACTTTATCGAGCTCTGTAATCAGCGAGGCATCCCGCTGCTTTTCCTTCAGAACATCGTCGGATTCATGGTCGGCAAGGAATATGAGCATCAAGGCATTGCGAAGGAAGGAGCGAAGCTTGTCTCTGCTGTGGCAACAGCGCGCGTTCCAAAGATCACGCTCATCACTGGCGGATCATACGGTGCCGGAAATTACGCCATGTGCGGACGCGCCTACTCTCCACATTTTCTCTTCACCTGGCCGAACAGCCGGGTCTCCGTAATGGGAGGCCAGCAGGCCGCCCGTGTTCTCAGCGAGGTTCGCTACGCTGGAAAGGGGAAAGCGGACGAGGTGGCGAAATATGAGCAAGAGATTCAAGCCCGCTACGAGACAGAAGGAAGCCCATACTACGCTACCGCGCGGCTTTGGGATGATGGAGTGATTGATCCGGTAACGACCCGAGAGACACTCATCACCGCGCTAGGCTCCATCGCGTTCGATCCCGATGCTCCGTGGGAGCCGACCTTCTTCCGGATGTAGAGCCCCTTTAAGGGGAAAGTGTTGCGTAGCAAAACAAGGGATGGAGACAGCAGAAGTATGAACCGGCTCTTCATCGCGAACCGTGGTGAGATCGCAGCGCGGATAATCCGCACTGCCGGGCGGCTTGGGATCGAAACGGTTGTTCCGTACGTCCCGGCGGAGCGGCGTGCACCTTTCCGGGCGCTGGCGACCTACGACGCGCTGATTCCGCCCGGCGGTTATCTCGATCCGGAGCTGATGATCGAGGTTGCAAAGAAGTATGGCGCAGACGCGCTGCATCCAGGATACGGCTTTCTTTCCGAGCGTGCAGAATTTGCTGCGCTCGTCGAGAAGAGCGTGCTTACGTTCGTTGGACCGACTGCTGAGTCAATGCGCGCGCTCGGTGAGAAGAGCGCGGCGCGCCAGCTCGCGACCTCACTTGGAGTTCCGGTCTCAACCGGTTACGACGGCGCTGATCAGAGCGATGGCGCATTGAGCGATGCTGCTCGAGTTATCGGTTTCCCGCTGCTGATCAAAGCGGCTGAGGGCGGCGGCGGCCGTGGAATGCGGCTCGTTCAGTCGGAAGCAGAGCTTGTGGAGCAACTTGCATCGGCGAGACGCGAGGCACTTGCGGGATTCGGGGATGGAAAACTTCTCCTCGAGCGGTTCTTCTCCGGCGGCAGGCATGTGGAAGTGCAGGTCATCGGCGATGGTACCGGAAAGGCCGCTCATCTCTTCGAGCGGGACTGTACGGTCCAACGGCGTTATCAAAAGTTGATCGAGGAAGCGCCGGCACCAGGCCTGTCCACAGAGCTTCGAGAGAAGTTGTTTGAGGCTTCCGTTCGCATTGCCGAGAGTGCGCATCTGCGCGGCGTCGCCACTGTGGAATTCCTTCTCTCTTCGGAACGGGGGGAGTTTGTCTTTATGGAGGTGAACACCCGTCTTCAGGTCGAGCATCCGGTGACCGAGGAGATCACGGGCGTTGATCTTGTGGAGCTTCAGCTCCGCGTGGCGAGCGGCGAAAAGCTTTCGGCGCTGAAGCTTCCTGCTGCGTGCTCGGGCCACGCCATTGAAGCGCGAATCGTCGCCGAGGATCCGCTGAATGGCTTCCGGCCCTCTTTTGGAGTGATTGATCGCCTCGCTCTCCCTGCAGCCGCTCGCGTCGAACATGATCTAATGCCTGGGACGGTCGTCGGATCGGAATTCGACTCTCTGCTTGCGAAGATCATTGCGCACGGCAAGAGCCGTGAACAGGCGATCGAGCGGCTTTCGGCAGCGGTTTCAGAAACGGTGATCAGCGGAGTCCAGACAAATCTTCTGTTTGTGAGGCAGCTGCTCGCGACGGACGAGTTTCGAAACGCCGTGGATCTCCACACGGCGATCGAGAAAGTGATGAACGTGGCGGAAGACGACCGGGAGCAGGCCAAGGGAGCGTTGGTTTCGAGCCTTCAGGGGCGTTTTAGCCGGCAGAAAGTGGCCGGCGTGCGCTGGAAGCGCTTTCCTGCCGAGGTATATGCGGTAACTCTCCGCGGATCGGAGATCCGTTTTGCGGTGCAGGTCGAAGTCGTCGATGGTGCATTCGCGGTCTCGATAGACGGCTCGCTCGCAGAGCCCAAGTATCGAGACAGCATCTCGCCGCTTTCGGCTGACAGTATCCGCCGCATCTATCCGGAACCTCCGCGAGTAGAAGGCGCCGGCGGCCCTGGACAAAAGGTGATCGCACCGCTCCCAGGCCGAATCGCAGCTCTCAGAGTGAAAGCGGGAGATCCGGTATCAGAAGGGGACATCCTGGTGATCCTCGAATCGATGAAGATGGAGCACGCGGTTCGCGCGCCCGCCGGGGGGAAAGTCCAGAGCTGCAACATAAAGGTCGGAGAGATCGTTCAAGCACGCCAAGTGTTGGTCGAATTGGAGAGCTTAAAGGCAGCGATTAGAGCGGTACTAGGTTAGTTGTGGCAGAGGAAACCGCTCTATCGGTCGCCTTGG
>CAYOAK010000272.1:0-4409 GCA_964401925.1 uncultured Bdellovibrionales bacterium
AATCCACCGCGGATGACCATCCACGACCAAATTTGAACGCCGACCGCTGCCCATAAGGCGGCGCATGCACATGCTCCACCCCCGACATGTCACCGTCTCCCGACATGTCACCGTCTCTGAGACAAAAAAGGGGGGGCGGGGTTGTTCGAATGTGCGGAGACGTTGGATGATCGGCGCCATGGTTGATGCGCGCATGCTGGGGTTGATCACGTGGGCCGCGGGGATGGCTACCGCGTTGCCGTATACCGCTGGGTCGGGGGATGTGTTCGAGTTACATCTCCGGGGTGCAGTTGGGTGGGTTTTGCTTGTGCTCGTTCCTCTGGTCGAGCGACGGGGGGCTGGGGTTTGGGTGCGATATGCCGCGGGGTTTGCCGCTGTTTATGCTCAACTTGGGGCGGCTTTTTGTGTGGCGATCAGCGCGCCGTATCTTTTGTTTGAGCTTGGCCGTGTGCTGGCTGAGCTTCGCCATTTTCGAATGGTAGTTGCTCTGCGCGAGGGAATCTCTCTCCTTCGTGAACTTTATGGGTTCGTCGGTGCGCTCTGGCTTCTCTGTTTTCAAGCTGGCGTTCCGCTGCTGGGGTACGAGCCCACCATGGTGCTTCTCACCGCGATACATTTTCATTTTGCCGGTTGGCTTGTGCTGGGATTCGCCGCGAAGATGCCTGAATGCTGGGCCGGTTCTGGGCGCTGGCGGCGCTTCATGCTCTACGGCCTTGCACTGACTCCCGCCGTGATCGGAGCCGGCATTCATCTCTCCTCCGCTTTAGAGACAATTGGTGTGCTGTTTTTTGCGGCCAGTTTATTCGCCTTCGCCCACTGCCTGGCTCTGAGCGTTCGGCGAGACGGGTGGAGCGGCCGCCTTCGCGGCATCTCTGCGTTCACTATCTTTTTTTCCATCGTCCTCGCTTTGCTCTGGAACCTTTCGATCCAGTTTCCCCTCCTTTGGGGCGGTCCACTCCTTACTTTGCGGGCGATGGCTTACATTCATGGGTCTTTGAACATCTGGGGGTTTGCTACTCCTCTTGCACTTTCTGAGAACCTTTCGGCGCACCGATAATGTTTCTGCTTTCAAAGCCTCCTGCGTCTTTCATCGAGACCTTTCTCCGCGGGCTCTCCCGGCTCGAGTATTCATACGCAGAAGTGGGCACCACGCGATCGGGCACTCATCCGCGCTATTTCAACTCCGATTCAGCCGAAGGTGTGGTCGGCAGCGGACAGCGGGACTTCGAACAAGCAAAGACCGCATTGTCGGCCTTTCATATGTTCCCCGCACCATGGACCGAGGTCTTTCGTGAGGGACACGCGATCGCTGCCGGGCAAAATGTCGCCGTGCTCATCCGCCATCTTGGTTTTTGGTCGCTGAATCCCGCACGCATTATCTATCTGATCGACGAGCCCGCACGGTTTGGATTTGCATACGGCACGCTGAGCGGCCATGCGGAGCGCGGCGAGGAGTTATTTGTTTGCGCCATCGATAGTGATACCGGCGATGTGCGCTACAAGATCACCGCCTTCTCCCGGCCGGCCTCTCCACTCGCAATGCTCGGCTATCCGATAGCCCGCTTTTTTCAGGAGAGATTCAGGCAGGAGTCCGTCGCAGCGGTGAATCGGTTCGTCAGCGCCGGGCGTTAACGCCGGCACCGGGTTTCTTCGCCCGCACCGTCGTCGGCGGCTTCGTCTCCCCCTTCGTGATGTTCTTTCGGGCGATCAGTGCTTCTTTCAGCACTTCATCAATCGTCTCCACTGGGATGAATTTCACACGCTCAAGCAGATATTTCGGAAACTCCCTCAACTCGCGCTCGTTCTCCTTCGGGAAGATCACTTTCGGAATTCCTGCACGAAGAGCTGCGAGCGCCTTTTCGCGCAAGCCGCCGATCGCGATCACATGCCCCCGTAGCGTCATCTCGCCCGTCATCGCGACATCACGGGATATCGCCTGTTTCGTCAGCAGCGAAACGAGCGCCGTTGCAATGGCGATGCCGGCCGACGGGCCATCCTTCGGAATGCCGCCCTGCGGCACGTGAATGTGCAGATTCGCCGCGTCGAGAAATCCCGGATCGATTCCGAGCCGTGAAGCATTCGACTGCACGTACGTCACCGCCGCCTGGCCGGACTCGCGCATCACCTCACCGAGCTGGCCGGTGAGCGACACGCCCCCCTTCCCATTCGTAAGCGAAGTCTCGACAGTGAGCAGTTCGCCGCCGACCGCGGTCCACGCCAGACCGGTCACGGTCCCGATCTCATCGCGCGTCTTCTGCTTCTCGTGCATGTGCCTGCGCGGGCCAAGCAGCTCCTCGAAATGATCCACCGTGAAAGACTTCGGAACCTTTTTCTTCTCGGCCATCATCCGCGCAACTTTGCGATAGAGCGTTCCGATCATCCGGTTCAGCTCACGCACACCCGACTCGCGTGTGTAGCCCTCGATCAACTCAACGACCATCGCTCCTGAGAGATGCGCCGACTTATCCCCGAAACCAGCTTTCGGAGAGAGGCCGGTGTCCTCCAACGTCCGCGGAATCAGATAGCGCTTAGCGATCTCCAGCTTCTCCTGCGTCGTATAGCCGGAGAGCTCTATCACCTCCATGCGATCCACAAGCGCAGACGGTATCGTGTCAGTCACGTTCGCCGTTCCGATAAACATCACTTCAGAAAGATCGAACGGCACGTTCAGATAGTGATCTTCAAACCCTCTGTTCTGCTCCGGATCGAGAATCTCGAGCAACACCGAGGCCGGGTCACCGCGGAAATCGGATCCGATTTTGTCGATCTCGTCCAGCAGGATCACCGGATTTCGCGTTCCCGCGTTCTTCAACCCCTGAATGATCCGTCCCGGAAGCGCACCGACATACGTCCGCCGGTGACCGCGCAGCTCTGCTTCGTCACGCAGCCCGCCGAGCGAAACCCGGAAGAACTCGCGCCCAAGCGAGCGTGCAATGGAGCGGCCGAGCGATGTCTTTCCCACTCCGGGCGGACCGACGAACAATAGAATCGGTCCCTGCAGTTTCTTCTTCAGCTTCGCTACGCTCAGGAAGTCCAGAATCCGATCCTTCGTCTTATCGAGACCATAATGATCAGCTTCAAGAATTTCGCGCGCGCGATCGAGGTCCAGATGATCTTTCGTACGCTTCGACCACGGCAAATCCAGAATCCAATCGATGTAGGTCCGCGCCAGCGCTGCTTCGCTGGTATCAGGGTGAAGCTGCTGCAACCGGCGAAGCTGCCGCTCAGCTTCCTTCTTCACCGCGGCCGGCATCTTTGCCTTCGTCAGCTGTGAGGTCAGATCCTCCAGCTCTTCATCGACAGAGACTTCCTCGCCCAGCTCCGCTCGAATCGCGCGGATCTGCTCCCGGAGAATCTCCTGATGCTGAGCCTTTGAGAGCTCTTGTTGCGCCTGCTGCGCGGCGCGCTCCCGCACAGAGAGAGCATCGACTTGTGAGTTCAAAAACTGCGAGACGAGTTCAAGCCGCTTTATGCCGTCATTCTCTTCAAGCAGCGCCTGCGCCTGGGGCGGGCTGAGCGGAAGAATCGAGCCGACAAGGTCACTCAGCTCACCCGGATCATAAAGTTCACGCGCGGTGTAGACATGGTCTTCGAGATTCATGTCGTAAGGGAGCAACGCTGAAACCCGCTCTTTCACAGAATCGAGAAACGCCTCCTCAGCCTGAGTCAGCTCGCCCTTCGGGGTCTCCGGCACGCGCTGCACGTCGCCGATGAGAAATTCCTGATCCTCGCGGAGCTTCAAAAGTTTCGCGCGCGTCTCCACGCTCAATCGCAGCCGCAACTCACCGCTCGGCAACCGGACTGATTGTGTAATCTTTGCCAGCGCTCCGATCTCCTTCGGCTGCGCCACATGGTTCTCATCGTTTTCGCTGGTCATCTCTGCGCCATCCAGCGCGAGAAAAACGTAGCGCGTCGTGTTCAGCGCATGGTTCGCAGCTGCGAGGCTTGGACCGCCGTCAATCGAAAGTGGGAACACAAGACCGGGGAGCGCGACACCGTCTCTCGTTGGCAGCACGGGCACCGTTTCAATCGGCGGCTGCTCTGTCTTCTTCATTCCCACTCCGTCCCTCTCCGCTAATCCGTCTCTCTTCGGCCTGTCTCTTTTGGGGCCGTCTCTAGTAATCGGCCGCTTTTACTGCGCCGCTGTATTATAATCGGCTCCCCGCTCCACAACCTCGCCATCCCGGACCTGAAGCACGGTAAAGTGCCGCTTTGGCCCGCCTTTTTTTGAGAACGAAACCACTCCGCTGACCCCTTGGAGATCCTCCGCACCCTGCCCGAGAGCCGATGCTTTCTCCGATCCGCCCTTGGATTCTTCGCCGCCTCCTTCAGGAGCCGCCGCTGCCGGGGGATAATTCGGTAACACTATCTTCGCCGTGTCATAAGCGATAGCCGAGATCAGATCGTGG
>CAYOAK010000273.1:0-4386 GCA_964401925.1 uncultured Bdellovibrionales bacterium
TACATGCAAATCCGCTCAAGCAGCGTTCCAGTCACAGCGCTGCCCTTGCTCTTTTGCCTCCCTACGGTCGGCGGGGCCTAAAAAATGAACGCACCCGCGAGGGTGCGTTCATTTTTCCCCAGGCCCTCCAAGAGATTTTTTGATACAGAGGCCGCTATGAATTTTGAGCTCACAGAAGATCAGAGGCTGCTCAAAGAGAGCGCACGTAAGTTCGTTGCCGCGGAGATAATCCCGGTTGCTGCGAAGCACGATGAGGCGGGAGAGTTTCCGGCGGCATTAATCAAAAAATGCTTCGAGGTGGGGATGGGCAACCTCACGATTGCGTCGGAGTTCGGCGGAAGCAGTCTGCACAACTTGGAGGCGCTGCTCGTCGTCGAAGAGCTGGCCTACGGATGCGCGGGAATCACCACATCATGCGTGGCGAACGATCTCGCACTGATTCCGATTGAACTCGAAGGCACACCGGAACAAAAGAAAAAATTCATCGAGCCGATCGTGAGGGCACAGAAGCTTGCTTCGTTCTGTTTGAGCGAGCCCGGCGCCGGATCGGATGTCGCCGGGATCGCTTCTACTCTGGAAAAAGTCGAAGGTGGTTATCGGTTGAACGGAGCGAAGCAGTGGATCACAAACGGGGGCCATGCTTCGCAGTTCACCGTGTTTGCGACGATCGATCGTTCGCTCCGTCACAAGGGCATCACCTGCGTAGTCGTTCCAGGTGATTCGGTGGGAGTCACGCGAGGTCACCACGAGAACAAGCTGGGTCAACGGGCATCAGATACTGTTGCGCTGACTTTCGAGAATGTATTCGTTCCTGATTCAAATCTGATCGGGCAGGTGGGCGGCGGCTTCAAGCTGGCAATGAAGACCCTGGATATGACACGGCCGTTTACCGCCGCGATCGCTGTCGGGATTGCTCAACGAGCGCTCGACTGCGCGCTCTCCTACGCGAAGGAGCGAAAGCAATTCGGGAAGCCGATTGCTGAGTTTCAGGCGATTCAATTCATGCTGGCAGATATGGCGACGGAGATTGAAGCAAGCCGCCTGCTCACCTACAGATCCGCAGCCCTTGCAGATCAGGGCCGGCGGAATTCGCTCGAGTCCTCAATGGCAAAGCGCTTCGCCGCGGACTCGGCGATGAAGATCACAACGGACGCTGTGCAGATCTACGGCGGCTACGGCTACACTAAGGACTACCCGGTGGAGAAGCTCATGCGGGACGCGAAACTGATGCAGATCTATGAGGGAACGAGCCAGGTTCAGCGGGTGGTCATTGCGAAGCAGCTGCTCGAGGCGAGCTAACCTCCCTGAATGACAGCGCCTTATGCGGCCCGTGGCCGGGAAGAAGCCCACTGAGAATGAGCTGAAAAATGCACTAAAAATGCACTGAAACGGTGGCTTTTTCGCGGGCATCTAAATCCCGCTATGGCAAAGTCGCAAAAAATCTCCCTCTGTATCATCGCCAAAGATGAGGAGGACTGGATCGGCCAGTGTATTAAGAGTGTCAAACCGATCGTCAGCGAGATCATTCTCGTCGACACCGGTTCGCAGGATCGCACGATCGAGATCGCCGAGAAGCTCGGTGCCAAGATCTTCCACCAGCCGTGGGAGGACGATTTCTCCAAAGCACGCAATTTTTCGATCGAGCAGGCTACCGGAGATTGGATTCTGATCCTTGATGCCGATGAGGCGATTGCGGAGAAGGATCTCAAAGCTCTGAAGAAGCTTACCGCGGATCGGAACATCTGTTGGGAATTCCTCCAGCGGCATTATTCGGACGATCACCGCCTAAGTGAGTTCACTCCGGTTACGGGGGAATATCCGGAGTGGGAGAAAGGTCACAAGGGATTCTTCGAGAGCAACCTCGTTCGGCTCTTTCCGAACCGGGAAGGGCTCGTCTACGAAGGCCGGGTGCATGAGCTTGTGGAACACAGCATTCGCCGGATCGGAAAGCACAAGGTGAAGCGGACCGCCGTTCGAATCCAACATTTCGGACACACGGAGAAAGTTCGCCAAAAGAAGAATAAATCTAAGATTTATACCCCGCTCGGAGTCGAGAAACTGAAGGATGCCCCGATTCCGTGGCAGGCGCATTTTGAACTTGCGGTCGAGCACAATCAGAATGGCCGCCACTGGGAGAGCGTCACCTCGTTCCTTCAATCGCTCACGCTCTCGCCGGATTATGTGCCGGCCTGGGTGAACATGGGCTACGTGCTTTGTGAGTTGCAGCGTTATCGTCTTGCCGAAATTGCTTTGGTCAGCGCGCTCGAACACGAGCCGCGGAGCGATGAAGCTTACTGCAACTTGGGAGTCGTCTACATGCGGACCAATCAATTGCCGAAGGCGGAAGCAGTGCTTCGCCGGGCGATTGAGATCAATCCGAAGTACGTCAACGCGGCTTGCAATCTCGGAAAAACTCTGGCGATGCAGTCGAAGCTCTCGGAAGCAGTTCTCGTATACCGGCAAATCTTGGCGATCATGCCCGGCTGCGTGGCGGCAAAAGCTGATCTCGGCTCCATCTATCTCTCACAACGGATGTTCGGTGAGGCCGAGGCGTATTTTAAAAGCGCGCTTCAGGATGACCCGAACCAGGCTCGAGTTCATCTCATGCTTGGTCAAGTGCTTCAGGCGACAATGCGTGTCTCTGAAGCTGTTGCGGCTTTGGAGCAATTTGTGGCCCTCGAGCGTTCGAGAGGAGCACTTCCTCCGGATGATGAAAAGCTTGTCGCGCAGGTCGAATCCCGGATTCCAGCGATGAGGGAACAGGCGGCGATGGTGCCGTAGGGCCGGCTAGGAATTCCTAAGAAAGCCCAGCAGCCTTCGAGCAACACTGTCCCAGCCGAGCTGATCTCGCTTACGGAGCGCATTCTCCGAAGCCTGCCGCCAAAGCTGATCATTTGTCAGCAGCGCGATGCATGCGCGGGCAAAATCTTCTTTATATTTTGGCGAATTCACCGGCGGATCAATCAATATTCCGGCGTCACCGACCGTTTCCGGAAGTGCTCCGAGCTTGGTTGTGACGGCAGGACATCCCGCGGACTGCGCTTCGAGTACGGTAATGCAGCTCGTTTCTTCAAAAGTGTTCGGATAGCAAAGCACCGCCGAGCGCATGAATTCCCGCGCGAGCTGCTGCTGGATGACGTTTCCGTGAAAGTGACAACCCGGAATCCTTGACATCAGATCCCGGACCTGCCGGAAACGCTGAACAATGGGCTCAGGATAGTCTCCCGCACCGGCATAAACCGCAAAGTCGGAGAAGATGTGAAGCTCTGCTTCGGGAACATGCTGACGCACGAGCGGAAAGATCGCAGGGAGAAATTCCAGGCCGCGGTACGGTGTCGATGAATAGATCAGGCGCCGCGGGTTTCTCAGTTCCGACCCGCCGAAATATGGGCGATGGACCCCGTTCCGAATCGTCCAGCACCGCGCACGCGGAAAGCCGGAGCTCGCGCTCATTCGGTCGGCCTGCCAATCGCTGACGGTCAAAAGAGCGTGACATCTTTCGACGACACGAGGATCTCCAATCCCACGGGTTTGCGGCTGGTCGTATGAGTCGCCGGTCCAGAAGAGACGGCGTTTCGCGGCGATTGGGGCGAGGAGCGGCTGCCAGTCGCGAACCACGATCAGAACATCGACATCGCGGATCTCTCCGACAGAAGAGAGCGGTACATACAGCGGCTCAGAGAGCGGGGGATTAGAAAGAGCTGTTGCAACGAGCACCTCCTCTCCGGCACTCTTCAGCTCCTGCGCGAGCCGAATGATCCCGGTCTCGATCCCGCCGAGCGGCCGCTGCTCAAGGGTTCCGTTGTGGAACGGTATGCAGCCCTGCGCGATGAATAAAAACTTCATGAGTCAGAGAGATATTTGCGATACAGTAATCATGGGCCGGGAGCATGACCCGAAGAGCTCTACCCATCCGGCTCGCCCGGCCGTACTAAAACATATCTGGAACGTATACGGACTATGAAAAAGATCCTCGTCCCCATCAAACGGGTGACAGACTACGCAGCGAAATTAAAGCTCGCTCCGGATGGGAAAAGTGTCCTGACCGACGGTGTGAAGTGGATAGTGAATCCCTTTGACGAGATTGCGGTCGAAGAGGCACTGCGCATTAAAGAGAAGCTCGCCGGCAAGGAAGAGGTGGAGATTGTGGTCGTCTCAATCGGCACCGACGCGGTCGGAGAGCAGATCCGGACCGCGCTCGCGATGGGTGCGGACCGGGGCATCCTGATCTCCACTGATAAAGCACCCGATTCGGAGGTTGCCTCCCGCGCCCTCGAGGAGATCTACAAGAAAGAACTTCCCGCACTAGTGATTATGGGAAAGCAAGCGATCGACACCGATGCGAATCAGGCAGGCCAACTGTTAGCCGCTCGCCTCGACCTGCCG
>CAYOAK010000274.1:0-4368 GCA_964401925.1 uncultured Bdellovibrionales bacterium
ACATGAGACGGTTGTTGCTTGCCGGAGTTACACGCCGCGCCGCGTGAAACCGCGACGCCGAGGAGATCAAGGGAGACGACAAGGTCGTCCGCCCGGCAGCCGGGAATTCGGATGAGAAGTGTATTCGAAAGTGCCGCGCGGCCTTCGGGCGTAAGTCTTTCGACCGGAGGTATCTCTCTGCGAAGCGTCATCCAGAGCGAGTCCCGCAGGGCGGCAATTCTGCTTCGCTCCTCGGCACCGGATTGTTCAAGCTCACTGAAGACCGCTCCGAGTGAGACTATCCCCGCAAGATTCTCAGTGCCCGAGCGATAACCTTGCTGTTGCGGGCCGCCTTCGAGGAGAGATCGGAATGGAAAGCAGACGCCGTACTTGCCGCCTGCAAGCAGCACAGCGCCGATCCCCGGGAGGGCACCCAATTTGTGGCCTGAGATCGCGACTCCATTCACACCGGCGGCGAAAAGCTCGTGCAGATCGATCTCTGATTTGCCAATCGCCTGAGTGACGTCACAGACCATCACGCCAAGAAATCCCGCTCGCCGGACGGCGCGCGCGATCTCCAGAACGGGTTGGATAGCGCCGGTTTCATTGTTCGCAGCCATCACGGTCAAAAGCGCAGTATCATCCCGAAGTGAAGCGAGAACGTCGTCAACCGCGATCAGGCCATCTTTACGCGGTACGACACGTGTTGCCGACCAGCCTCGCCTCTCGAGCGAAGCAATCGGCGCGAGCATGGCCGAGTGTTCGATCGCAGTCGTAACGATGTGCTGAGGTGAGCATTCCGAAATGAAGCCGTGAATGAGAGTGTTGCAGCTCTCGGTTCCACCGGAGGTGAAGAAGATATTCACGTCCGCTTTGGTGTCACCGAAGAGATAGTGCAGGAGATCCTTCTTTGCTTTCGAGATCGCCGTGCGCGCGTTCCGGCCTGTGCCGTAGACACTTGATGCACTTCGAAACTCCTCCTCCCGGTTGAGGAGCGAGAACAAAGCGGCCCGGGCCGAGGGCCTGAGCGTCGAAGTGGCGTTAGCATCGAGGTGAATCATCAGGGCACAGCAAAGGGCTCGGAAAGCGTGTGAGTATAGCCTGATGGGCGCGATGTGTGGAGCGGACCTAACCCATTGAAATGACGCTAGAACAACCTGTTCACAAGTAGTTAGGTTCCTTATCCAGAGTAGTACCCTCTAAAGAGAATCCACTGACTTACCGATTTTATAGCTATGAGTCTGATGAATTCCATACTTCCGACGGTGACCTCTGCCGCGCTGGGGAATCAGACTGCTACGCAAAAAGTGAACAGCACTCAGCAGGCGCAACAAGCCGTCACTGCCGCCGTCACCTCAGGCGCTGTAGTGAATCACGTGAACGCCAACAAGAGCGACGCCGACCGCACCGCGTCGTACGGCGAGAAACGCTCCGCGGACGCGACATTCGCGAAAACCCAAACCGAGCGAAACGTCGATAAGAAAAAGGAAGAGTCGAAGCGAACTGCCGCCTCTGTAAACGTCACGGCGTAGCCGCCCAAAGCTAATCGGCCGTTGACTGTCGAATTACTCCTCGCTCCACCCGATAGAACGCTGTCGGCTCCGGTCGTAACAGCGCGGTTTGCAGAAATGTGCGAACAGCCGAAGGTTCGGTGCCACACTCCACCATCGTCTTCGCGAGAAGTTTTACGGCGTCATAAGCCTGCACCGCCGAGACATCGGGCGTTGTATTGAAGCGGGACTTGAAGCGATCGATAAACCCATGCGGAGCCGGTGCCGGCCCAATGTATTCAATCCCTTCACTCAAACCATCCGTCGCGTTGACAAGCGCTTGGTCGAGCTCAATGCCAAAAATTGGCGCCTTTACTCCGGCCCTCGCGAGTTCCTTGAGATATTTCGGAAAGAGCAGATAGCTCGAAATAAAAATCGCTTGCGGCTGCGCCGCACGAACTTTGACGATCTCTGTCTTCACATCAGCGGTGTCGGCAAGCGGTTCGTCGAAACTCACTATCGTCGCGCCTCGGGACTCGGCAGTCTGTTTGAAGCGGGCGGCGACGGCGGATTCCCATGTCGTCTGGGCACTCAAGATCGAGATTTTCGAGGCTCTCTTCAGTACCCGTTCGACAAGCGCATCGACTTCGGGTTCGATTTTCGGCCATTTTGTAAAAATGTTTGGCGGAGTCGCCAAAGCTGACGGCGCGATCATAATTACGCCCTCACGCTCCGCTAATGGGCCAAGTGCTCGTGAGGCATCAGTCCAATTTGGACCGATGATGAATTTTACATGGTCGACTGAGACAAGCTTCTTGAAAGCCGAGACTGCCTTATCCGCACGTCCGCCAGCTTCGTCCTCATAAATCAAGGAGAGCGCCTTTCCGTTGATGCCACCCGCGGCATTCAGCTCCTCTTTTGCGAGCTCGATGCCGCGTTGCGAATTGACTCCATAGGTCGCGCCCTCCCCGGTGAGAATCAGAATGGCGCCGAGCTTGACCTCTTCCGCGAAAACGGGCGTCGCGGTGAGTAGCAGTGAGAGGACGAGAGGTCTCATCGAACGAGTGTATTACGTTCTCCGGCGAATGACAGCCTGAAGAAAAGTCGGATCGTGGGTGAGTTTGAATCTGAGTAGAGTCATTACTGGGACCGCGGACTGCCTGCCTTGAGCTTGTCGAAAGGTCCCCGTCCGCTTGCCGGTTCATGTGGAGGAAAAGTGATCGTTTCACTCTCTCTTCAGCGGCGAACATCCGTAAGCGGGCGAGGCCGCCCGCGGTCCCAGTAGAGGATGCCGCGTTAGGCAGTCAACGCCGCAGACACTCCAGAAAGCCGGGTTCAGTTGAGACTGAATTGGAGAGCGAAGGCCGCGCGGAGCTATTCCGGCGGCCCTTTGCTTCTAGGGCTCGACCAACTTGCAGCGGTATCGTGACGTGAGTTCTCCGGCTGCGCCGCAGAGCATCGCGATCACGACCGCCCACCAGAGCCTGAAAACATTGCCCCACATCTCCTCGAGCATCGGAGTCGCGCCCATCGGATTAATGAATTCCGGCATCACGTAGGTAACAGCGACGCCGAAGGCGAGCCACAACGAGAATAAGAGCTTCGCCATGCCCTCACTCCGGTAGCGGCCGACCGTAGTCGTTCCCATGCCGAAGACAAATCCGAGGATGATGAGCGAAACCGCAAGCAGAGCCGAGTGCGCGTAGAGCGCCAGGGCGACCGCGTAGGGCGATTGACTGAGCCGAACGATGCCAGTCACCATCCAGACGCCAAACCACACGAAGAAGATGATGAGCAGGTTGCGGCCACGAATCTGGTTGACCGTATCAACCAGATCAAGGAGTGCGAAGAGGATGTTGCGGGTAAGTTTTTTCAAGGTGTTCACCTCCCCGCTCGTCGCTGAGAGGAAACACCCGAGAACCTGAAAGTCTCAACTGACCCGGCGGAGGGACCCCGCCCGGCCAGTGGACCATGTATTAATTATTGGGATGAATAGAGAGCGATATGCATGATTATACGGAAGACCGGTCGATTAGTGATTTGATGTCGGTAATCCGGCGTCCAGGCCGAGAAAAGTCGGGTTCAGTTGAAGCGTAGAGAAGGGAAAGACCGCGCAGAGGCATGCTGGGAAGGCTTAACTCAGTACTCTGAATCAGAATCTCGAATTCCGCCAAAAATACCGGCTATAAAACCGAGAATCCCCGGAAGCAGCAGGTGCGACACCAGCACAAAAAGGAATGTCGCCGGCTGATCTCCGCTGATCGGCAAGAGGAAGAGACTGTCGTCACGCAGCACGTAATAGCGTGCGTACATCGGGACAAACGCCAGAAGCGCAGCGGCAGCGAACCACATGACGCCGCGGCTTATCGGCTTTTCATCTGCGGTCCAGCGCTGGCGGCGTTCATGGAGTCCGGTCCCGATGAGCAGGGCTCCCGTGAACGCCACGAAAAACACCAACGCGATTTGTACCGGAAACATCCACTCCCGGATAAGCGCACCCGCGAGTGTCCGGATCACTATGGTGGCGATAACCGCGTAAGCGACTATCGCGGTAAACACATGACTGGGCTCTATGAGCCGGCCCAGGAGTAGATTGATCCCCCTGGCGAATCCGTAAGGCGTAGCAGAATGCATGATGTGTCTCCTCATCAACGGTGCGCTGAAGAGGAGACAGGAAAGAAACCAATTTACTTCAACTGACCCGCCGCGCGCGATCGGCCAGTCAGTCTCGGAATTTCATTCTTCAAGAAATGAAGAGAGCGGCCGCAGAGTAACTATTACGTCGCCCGCTTCACGGAGACAAATGACGAGCCGATTTATTGAATTCCGAAATCAGAAACCTCAGCGCATACGGCTTTTAAGGCCCCGCTTCACCGGCTGTGCGCCGGCTGGATCCTCC
>CAYOAK010000275.1:0-475 GCA_964401925.1 uncultured Bdellovibrionales bacterium
CGGCTGCCTGCCGTCTCCTTGGTGACCGCATGGGATTGAGGGAGCGTCTTTAATATTCCCTAAAAGCCCGAGAACATTTTAGTGAGTTCATCGACGGGAGCCTTCACCAATTTGGAATTGTTGGGGTGTACCAAACGGGGATCCTAGTTGGGATGTACCAGTTGTTGGGGGGGTTACTCGGGGAGCTCTTCTTGGGCTTCTGCTGGGATGAGGGCGCCGATGCGTTTTTCGAGCTCTTTGCGGCGCGCGCGGAGGGCGAGGATCTCGCGGGCGATCTCTTCTCGATTATACTTGGACATCTCTTTTACGAGATTGAGCTTCTCTTGGAGGGTTTCTTTTGCTGCCTGCTTCTTGCGGACTTTCAGGCGGTCCGCGAGGGCGGTGGCTTGAGCAGTATCTCGCAGCTCACCGGAGAGCTTTTGGCGTAGCAGATCGATGCCTTCGGGGTCGGGGAGCTTCCTTCCGAGGTTGATCA
>CAYOAK010000275.1:485-4367 GCA_964401925.1 uncultured Bdellovibrionales bacterium
TCTGAGACGCGCCGATCGCCGGAGGCTTGGAGACGGTTATGCTCCATCTGAAGCCGGACAATCTCGTCGACGCCTGCGAGCTTCATCGCTTTGTCCCGGAGCACCTTGAGCTGAGACTCCTTTTGGGCGACCGATTTCGAAAGTTCCTGGAACAACGTTTCCACTTCGAGCGCGCGCGCTTCGAAATCCTTGCGCGGCGGCGAGCGATCGGCCTCCGCCTTTAGAGTTCGAACAGGAGTCGCCGCGAAGGCGGCGTCGCGGCCTTTAAGGAAGAAGGTCGAGTAGAAATCGCCTTTCGATGGTACCGGCTTAAGCGCCGTCGCGGTCAGATATTCCCCCGGGTTTCGTTCCGCCGGTAGTACGACCGCGGCGGTATTCTTCACGCTTCCTTCAGCCGCAGTGGAGAAGAGAAATGTTGTCCAAGGTTGAAATGAAGACCGGACTCGTTGATCCACAAGGAATAGCTCTTCCTCCGCTGTTTCAGCGGAAACTTGCGCCGAACCGCATGCGAGAAGCGTCGCGACGAGGGCGAGCCGCCTTAGTTGAAGAGCCGATCCCATAGATCCTCCTTGCCAGCTGTCGGCGCGGGAGCGGGTTGTGTGACCTCCTCCTCCTCGCCCTGTTCCGCCTGCGCCGGAGTCTGAGCCGGTTCCGCGGGGCGGCCCCCTCCATTCTCCAGCTCCCGGATCTTTCTCAGCTCCTCCTCGCGCTCGCGCAGCAGCGACTTCGTTTCACGGGCGCGGCGCACCGCTTGCTCTAGCTTCTCCAGGTCGAGGCCGGACTCAGCCTCCGGCAGATCTTCAAGCCCAAGCTCTTCTTCGGTCTGCCAGTTTACATCGTACCAGCGGTTCTCACGCTGCAGAATCCGCCGTTCAAGGCTCACTGTCTGGCCCCGTCGAGTAATCCGCGCGAGCAACTCCAGTTCACTGGCCAATAACTCCACGGCCTTGCCCGCCGTATCCCGTTCATTGCGGATCTTCGTCAGCTCGGCGTCGAGCTCGCGGCGCCGCTCTTCGGAGCGCGATCGGAGCAGTGACTCATCCGCCACTGACTTCTCTAACGCCTCCAACCGTTCCTCAATTCGCTTCCGGTTCTCTTCGAGCTCTCGAAGCTTCTGCTCCGAAATTCTCGCGCGCTCCTTTGCTTGCATCCAAGCGGTCACCTCCGAAGCGTGCTCACCGAGCGCTTCTGTAGCCACTTCTTCAGCCGTCATCTTGCGCAACGTCCAACTGCCGACGACATTCGACTCCGCTCGAACCAAACCCCGGATTCCGCTCTCTTCCTCCACACCCGAGAGCCGTAGTGAGCCTGATGAAGTTCTTAAAGCAATCGGATGATACTGATCGCGCCGCGATGAGCGTTCAGGAAAGACCGTCTGCGGTTGAAACCCTTCGCGAAACAGAATCACCAGGAACGTATCCCCCTCGCGCAGCCGCTCCAGGTAGAGCGTCTCACGCAACTTTCGCGGCTGAGTAAAATCGATGGTCCCGACATATGCTCCGGGCCCGAGCACGGGGAAGCCCCGCAACACCCGGTCCTGCTCCGACCAATAGCGATAAGCGCGGGACCCTGCAGCCCCGGCGATGATCAGCGCAACAGCCGCCCAGGCTAATGTTTTCCGCGAATACACGATCTGGATTATCTTTCTCCCCTAAGGCGTTTTAAGTTTTAGTGTAGTCAACAACATGGTCAAGCCTCCGGCTTGGCAGAGATACAACCTGTGAGGTTGGACGTGACGTTACCTCGTTGATGAGCTCTGTGAGAACACCGCATTTTATCAAGCACTATCAGAAGATCACTGCCGCTGCCCTCCTGGCCGCGCTTCAGTTTGCCGCGCCGATCGCCGCCGCGCACCCCGACCCGCACGACCTTGAGCACCTCCCGATCCTCGGGGCGGACCTGCCGCTGATTCATCCTCAAGAGCGGCACATGCTCAAGACCAAGCACCGCACGAAGCCAGCTGCGGAAGTGAAACCGCTCCCCGCTTCGGAAGAGTACCTCCTGCGCGAGATTGTGCTCGTCGAGAATCCGAACGAGGGAGAAGAGAATTTCAAACTACGAGTCGCCCAACTTGCCGAGTATCTAACGAGCGAGCCCCAGCGCTTTCCGGCCCTCGCGCGAGAGATGTCGAGCGGCGCGATCCGCCGGAAGGGCGGACTTCTCACCCCAGTCACCTTAAATCAACTTGAGCCCGAACAAGAAAAGGCGGTGCGCGACCTTAAGCCGGGCGAAATCTCGGCCCCGGTGTTCACCCAAGGAGGAGCGATCTTTTTTCGCCGTGAAGAGCTTCGTCCCCAGGCGAAAGTTCCCGAATAACACGCGCCGGAACTCCTGCGGCAAGCGTATGCGGCGGGACGGACTCGCGGACCAGGCTGTGCGCACCGATTACCGCGCCATCGCCAATAGTCACGCCATCCAGAATCGTCGTGTGCGCACCGACCCAGACGTTTCGTCCGATCGTAACACCTCCGAGGATCTCCATACCCCGCTCGATGACCGGCTTCGCCGCTTCATCCAGCCGGTGATTGCCCGGTCCGATGTACGAGTACGCCGCGATTAACGTGCTTTCACCGATCTCAACCCGGCTCTGCGTGGCAATTCTGCAGAACGAGCTGATATTCACGCCGTCGCGGCAGACGATCTCTCCTTCCTTCGAAACGAGCAGTGAATTCCGTCCGACGACGACTGAGTCTCCAAGGACAACTCTGGCTCGCGTGCTTCCTTTGGATTCGCCTTTCGCGCGGATGTCGATCACCGACGAATCATCGAGCAGCACATGCGCACCGAGCGTAACCCGCCCCGGGTTCCGGATCGTCACCCACCGTCCGCAGATCAACTTTCCGCCCGCGCCGGCAAGAAAAAGCGGAAGCAACTTCTGCCGGAGAAACAAACCCGCAGCTCCGGCCATCCCCGAGACGATCAACTGATAGAGCTCGAAGCCGATGAATTTTATCCACGAACTCTCCCCGAAGACGAGCGCACGATAGGCGCTCAGCGGACTCGCCGAGCCCTCACGGAGCATCCGTTGCTGCTCGGATAAAGCTACATGTTGCTTTTCTGCTTCCATCTGGTCCAGCTTTTCGCCGTGCTATTTGCCCGCGAGCTACTCAGGGAATCTCTCACCCGAAGCGCACCGTGAAAAAAATTAGTCCAAAAACAAAGGGAGTTAGGGGTTCAAGCCCGATCCGAAAAACCCGCCTTCCGCCGCGGATTCTCACCATCTGAAAAGATCAGCGATTGCCGCGAAAGGCGACGCTAAAGCAAATTGCTCCGGCAGTCGACTTCCACCAGAGATTTTCGTGGCCTTTTGAGATGTTACGCGCATCTGAACAGGAGGTCACACCCGGCATCGAATGGAACTTTCTACAGTCATTCTCATTCTCGGCAGTCTGTTCGGCGTTGCAGCCGCGTGCGCGCTTGCGGCGCTGGCCTTCTACTCGTCGAAGAAAAAGAACCGGGTAAAAGACCTTGTTTCCGGGGTTCTCGCCGGAAGTTCGTCGGAGACGATGAGCGAGTCGCGGAAGAGCACTCGCGTGCTGAACGCCGATGAGATCAAACAGAAATCAAAAGACGCGAGCCGCCTAAAGCTGCAGACCACCGAGGTGATGAATCGCGATTCGCTTTCAACGCGCGCGTCTCTTCAGCCCCAGGATCAAAAGTTTTTCCATGAGGGATTTTACACCGAAGACGACAAGCTGTTCTTCAAACGTTTCAGCATTATCTCGCCAATTGTCACAACCATCCTCGGCGTCTCGTTACTGCTTTTCATCGGCGCCTCTCCGATGATGATGATCAGCGGAAGCATCATCGTGCTGATGATTGGGATCACGTACCCGAAGAGCTGGCTCGAGCGCAAAATTCGTGCGCGCGAAGACGATATCC
>CAYOAK010000276.1:0-4355 GCA_964401925.1 uncultured Bdellovibrionales bacterium
ACGTGTCGATCGAAGTCGAGCTGATCACGCCGATCGCGATGGAGAAAGAGCTCCGATTCGCTATCCGTGAAGGCGGCAGAACGGTCGGCGCCGGCGTCGTCGCAGAAATTATTTCGTAACGTAAGGAGAGAGTTCTCCACCCCTTGCTTTGCCCTGCAAAGCTTTTCTCTGAAAAGAGAGGGGGGAGATTTGAGGAAAGAAGATGATTGGAAGTCAGAAAATTCGAGTCCGGTTGTGCGGATACGACAATAAAGTTCTCGATGCAGCAGTGCAGGAGATCGTTACGGTCGTGAAGCGAACCGGCGGCAAGGTCGCGGGACCGATTCCGCTTCCGACACGGACTGAGCGGTTCACGGTGAATCGCTCGCCTCACGTAGATAAGAAGTCACGGGACCAGTTCGAGCTCCGGACGCACAAGCGTCTGCTCGATATTCTGGAGCCGACCCAACAGACGATCGACGACCTCGGAAAGCTCGAGCTCTCCGCGGGGATCGATGTTGAGATCAAGTTACAGTAGTCGAAAGAGTAGGAGCGCATGAACGCTATGAAACAGATCTTTGGAAAGAAGATCGGCTGCACCAGGATCTTCATCGAAAACGGTGAGTGCGTCCCGGTCACGGTTCTGGAGTGCGCTCCGAACGTCATCACGCAGGTGAAGACGGCAGATAAGGACGGCTACAGCGCCGTTCAGATCGGGCTTGAGCCGCAGAAGGCTCAACGCCTGGCGAAGGCGCAAGCAGGCCATTTCCGGAACGCGGAAAAGGGAGCATTCAAAGTTCTCCGTGAGCTTCGCTTCGATACGCACGGTCAGAAGGGAGCGGCTGAGGAGTACAAAGCCGGTCAAGAGATCACCCTCGAAGGACTTTTCGAGCCGGGAACCCGAGTGGACGTCTCCGGGATCTCGAGCGGTAAAGGATTTGCCGGTGTCATGAAGCGCCATGGGATGAAGGGAAATCCGATGAGCCGCGGGACTCACGAATACCGCCGTCACGCCGGATCGATCGGAAACCGGAAGTTCCCGGGCCGGGTCTTCAAGAACAAGCGTATGTGCGGACACATGGGTGTCGATAAAATCATGCAAACCGGCGTCGAAGTTGTTCAGGTGCGTGCTGCTGAAAATCTGCTCCTCGTAAAGGGATCAGTTCCGGGCGCGAAGAACAGCGTTGTCTACATTCGAAGTGCAATTAAGGGCTAACTATGTCGAGCTCAGTAGAGATTCAGATCCGGGATGCCGGCGGGAAAGCGAAAGGCTCCCGCGAAGTCAGTGCCTCCATTCTTGGCGCAAGGATTAATCCGGGCGTTATGCACCAAGTTGTCCGTTGGCAACGTGCGCGGAAGCGCGCTGGAACTCACGCCGTGCAAACACGCGCGGAGATGACCGGCGGCGGCGCTAAGCCGTGGAAACAAAAGGGCACGGGCCGCGCTCGCGCAGGTTCGAATACCTCGCCGCTTTGGGTTGGCGGCGGCATCGCGCATGGACCGAAGGTTCGTGACTACGATTTCACGATCAACAAGAAGGAAAAAAAGGCGGCTCTCTGCACGGCACTCAGTGCGGCGCACAAGGAGGAGCAACTTTTCATTCTCGAGAACTTCGGACTGAAGGAAGTTTCTACAAAGTCCGCTGTTGCACTGCTGAAGAAGCTCGGAGTCGAGCTCAAGAAGCGCGCTCTGATCGTTCTCGATGCGTCAGAAGAGACAGAAGCGAAGAGTCTCCGGAACATTGACGGTGTTACGATCGTTCTCCCGCACGGGCTGAACGCATACGACATCCTGAACTCGTCGGCTGTCATCTTCAGCTCTAAGGCGTTTGATCAAGCTGAGAAGCGGCTGGGCTAGCCGCTTTCGGACGTTAAACGTTAAACAACATTCACCTGCGATCACTTGTAAGCGGACGAGACGTCCGCGGTCCCAGTGATACCTCTTCGCTGATTCAAAGCCTCATATAAGGGCGCGGAGTCTTGCGCAGTACCCGGTCCGGAACAGTCCGCCCCAAATCCCTTGCGAATGGCAGGGGTTCTCTCCTAATCTCTAGCCCGTTATGCAACCTGTCCGCTTCTACTTCTTCCTCACCTCCTTTTCGATTCTCTTCGCCGGTTGTGCTCAGCGGCAGCAAACGCCGCCTCCGGCTCCGCCCCCTCAGCATCCGGCACAAAGTGGTCCGGAAAAGCTCTCAATTGTTTCCACCCCGTCAGGAGCTTCAGTGAAGCTATCTACAGGCGAGCGTTGCACCACGCCGTGCTCGATCGTGAAGTCGGCGAAGGAGCCCTTCTCGGTAACGGTGGAGATGGAGCATTACATCACCCAGACAGTGCAGGTGACGAACAACTTGAAGGCGCTTCAGAAATATAACCGGACGCGCGGCGCGAGCGAGCAAGCGCTTCAAGAGCTTGAGGTTCAGTCGCTGAAGCTTGTTCCGAATCCGGTCAGTGTCTCGCTTGAACCCTTCTGGACAAAATAGCAGACCGCCGTTCTCGTCCCTGTTAGCTCGCTTACTTTTCTCCGGAAAGGCGCTTAAAGCGTTGATCGCCCCGGACCGCATCGAAATCACGGTCATCCTTGATCCATGCCCGAATCTTGGGGAAGAGTTTGATCGCCTTTTCAAGGTTGCTTACCGCCGCGTCGACGTCACCCCGATACGCGTAATAGCTCGCGAGATTGTAATACGTGGGCGCGTAGTTCGGATTATGCTGAAGGGCCGTCTGGAATGCCTCGAGCGCTTTCTCGTGCAGCCCAAGCTTCAGGAGGCAGACGCCGAATGAGAGCCGGGCAGGGTAATACTCGGGCCGGGCGGCGAGCACCTTCTTAAAATTTACACCGGCAGAAGCGTAGTTCTTGTCCGCAAAGAGCTTTTGGGCCGTACGGTAGAGCTCATCAATCTGTTCTTTCGTCTGACTCACCGCCGGAGCTGTCTCGGGCGTCTCCACGGTCGGGAGCTTCACTCGCGGCAGAGTCTCGGTCGTCACGGCAAGAACGGGAGTGTGCATTGCTGCGAGCGTATCCTCCGCCTCAGCTGCCGCAACTTCCGTGGGAACTGCAGTTGCGGCCTGAGCCGGCACTTCATTCGTCGCCGGAACCGGCTCAGTTAAAATGGTGACTGTTTCAGGCTTCAGCTCGGCGAGAGGCTCGGCCGTTGGTCCGGCCGTTGGTTCGGCCGGAACCTCGGCAGCCGGCGACTCGGTGAACTCGGGAGCCGGAGTCCCTTGTGGCGGCGGGATAAGTACTGCCGCATCCTCATCATGAGAGGGGACGGTGGGCGGCACGATCGTAGGCCGCCGATCCGCCGGCTGCTCAATTTCCTCTTCTGCGGATTGTTTTGCAGCAATCTGCCGGCGTTGCTCCTCTTTGATGAGCTGCGCGCCGGGCCGTAGAAGTGAATAGACGCCGACAAGAATCAAAAGCGACGCACCACAGAGAATCGGAATCAGCTTGGGGTTTGAGCCGTGCTGGAGTTTCGAGCTGCCGGTGCCGCTTGGAACCGCCTCGCGGAGCGCGGTTTCAAACTCGCTGACGGAGTGGTAGCGATTTTCCGCCCGCTTTTCCAAGCATTTCCGCAGAACGTCCGTCACACGAGGTGGAACTCCGTACTCAGAACGGACGATCGGAAGTGCCGGAGCGCTCTCCCGCGCATGCTTCAGCAGGATCTCAACCGGCGAATAGCCTTTGTAAGGCATCTCTCCCGAGAGCATCTCGAAGAGAATCATCCCCAGAGAGTAGATGTCGGAAGCCGGTCCGACCTCCTTGTTCATCGCCTGCTCGGGGGACATATATTGAGGTGTTCCCATCACCACGTCGACGCGTGTCAGATTCGGAGTGACGTCGTTCAAGCCGATCGTCGGCTTTGCGATTCCGAAATCGAGAACGGAGACTCGCTCCCGCCCGTCACCTTCCTTGGTGAGCATGATGTTGTCGGGTTTCAGATCCCGGTGAACGATTCCGAGACGATGCGCCTCGGCGAGTGCGCCGCATACTTGTGTGATGATCCGGACGATTCGATCGAGGGAGAGCGCTCCCTCGCGCTCGATGATGCTCTTCAGCGTTTCGCCTTCAACAAACTGCATGACGAAGTAGGGCGCGCGGTCTTCCACGCCGAAGTCATAGAGCGTGACCGCGTTATGGTGACTGAGCATGCTGCCGATGAGCGCCTCGCGGCGGAAGCGCTCCATAAACTCGGTGTTCTCGGTCAGATTCGAGTGAAGAACTTTAATGGCGACCGCGCGCTGCAGCAGCTTGTGCTGTGCCCGATAAACGGATCCCATCCCGCCCCGGCCGATCTTCTCAATGACATGGTAGCGGTCCCCAATCGTCTTCCCCAAAAGCGGATCAGCCTGGGCGGGGGAGGGGTCGGCGCCCGCGGC
>CAYOAK010000277.1:0-4353 GCA_964401925.1 uncultured Bdellovibrionales bacterium
CGATAATTCCGCAGGACACTCCACCCACCTTTAGATGGAGATTCAGTGCCTTGGACGAGGCACTGTCATTCAGCGGCGTAATTTTGATTGTCGCGCTCCTTCCTGGACCTAGTCGTGCGGGAATGGAAAGCCGAAATCCGGGGGCCACATGAAGCCGCTCTTTCCAGTATTCGAGAAGCGTGCGGAGGGCTTGCGGAGAATTCGTCGGCGGCGGCTGACTCGCTTGATCCAGGTCATTCTGCCCATGGCAGGAAGTGCAGACTCGAATCTCACCGGCCTGCGCTGTAATCCAGTACCTCTCGCGCACGACCGGAGCTCCGTTCGGAGCGGTGAGCTGCCAGCTGAGAGCGCGCTCGGCTGGAACAAACGCCGCGACCGAGCCGTCCGTTGCAACGGTGACAGCCCCGGCTGGGCCATTCGGTGATGGCGGGTTCGAGACGCTCGGATCACTTAAGGGCTGCGGCAGAACACGGCGTCCGGGGACCGGGCGCTTTGTTCCCCCATATCCGCGAAGGAGATCCGCTTCGAAGATCTGGAGGTAGCTGACGTCGTAGACCTTTCCGCCTGAGCCCAAGGTCTCGACGCCGAATGGAACACGGAGGTTGAACGGCTGCTGCTGGTCCGCGGCGTCACGGGTCGTTACATTCCGGCTGACCATCACCGCGAGCTTGTTGGCGAGAAGATATTGCCGAAATTCGTTCGCGTCGACGCCGGCATCCGTGAATGCCTGCTGCTCCGGAGCAAGAAGCGCAGCCTGACTGAGCGGCGGAACGGCGCGCGCGACGACCTCCACAGGTTGAAGCTCCCAAAGTAGTCCGGAATGACTGACGAGCACGGAGGGGTCGTAATACGACACCTGTTTTGAAATGCCGGTTGTAAGGGCAGCTCCGGCAGTCGTGAACTCTCCGGCGGAAATTACTCTCTTCAGCCGGAACTCATATTGGGATTGCGGGGCTTCGCGTGTTCCGCTGTTTCGATCAGGACCGGTGTAGCTCGAGTGACTTACGATCATGGTGCCGTCTGCGAGCGGAAGGGGATCGCGATACAGTCCGGAATGTTCCGGCGACGGCGACAAGTCCGTGGAGGCAGTACTCCGGTGTGTCAGATAGCGAACCTCAATCTTCTCGGCAGTGAGCCCGACCGGAGCGTCTAGTGAAATCAGCTGGCCCGACGTGTGCGAATCAAACTGCGGTGAATCAACACCGATGTATCTCCCCGGAGTCAGCGGATCTTCCCGGATCTGAAACAGGTTTGAAATCCGCTTCTGATTTTTATCGGCAGCGGAGACGATGAAGTCCTGCAAGTTCGCATCGTCTGTGAATGTCCGGCGGAAATTTGTTCGCAGCTCATGCCGGCCGAGATGATTGAGAATCTCGACCTCCGAGCCGTCCTGGCGGATCTCCCACGGGGTGAATTGATTGAAATTATGCAGGTTGAGGCTTGCGATCTTCTGCTGCGTGCTCCGAGGCTCGGGAAAGAGCTCTGTGCGGGAACGAATCCTTGGAGCGCGTGCGCTCTCATCTGTGTAATTGAAAGCACCGTTCGAGTCCGTATCGTCGCCAAGGAGATCGCGCTGGAGATGATCCCAGCGGGTAAAGAGCACCCGCCCATAGCTATCTACGAACGGTTTGAAGGTGCCGGAGGGCGCGTGGTCTAAAAGATTCAGTTCGCCTGTCGACGGATCAAGCTTCCAGAGCCCGGTGTTCGATTGAAAGGCGAGTGACTCGTCAAGCTGCGGGAAGAGATGTGCTGCGCCGTCGCGCGGACGGTCGCTGACAAAGAAGATCTTCCCGTCAGACCCATAGACCGGGCTGATATTATTGTAGCTCGCAGGTTGGAGCGGGACGGGAACGATCGACGGGGTATCTCCCTGTCCAAGGCCGGTGATCTCGTACAATTGCCAAAAGAACGCTTTCGTCTCGGACTGCCGTGGCGCACCCACGACCATGCTGAAGAGCGCCTTAGTCCCGCTCCAATGCACGCACGGGTCCCGAACTGCGATTGCGTTATCGCCTTGTCGTCCAGCTGTCCCGAAGCCCGCTGCTCCCGTCAGGTTTCTCAAAACACCATCAGGGTAACGGATATACAGGTCACCACCACGCGGCGCCGCCTGAATCCCCGCACGGTGATTTCCGAAAGTCGAGACGATGTTGTTGATGTCGGTTGGTAACGGGACCTGCGTAACAAAGAGAATCGGATTCACCGGCTGAGCACCGGCGTACGACGAAGCGGTCAGTGTTAGAAAGAGGAGAAGCAGACCGCGGAGAGGGGACATAGTTCCAACACAGTGCCCGCTGGTTGGGCGGGCACTGCTTTAGCGACTGCTCAGCGCGGACCGACGAGCTTCAGCCCTTTCACAAGCGGGAGCTTGCCGCCGGCCTTCTTCGAAATCGTGTCGAACGTGGCGCCCTTAGCTACATGGAAAGCCGCTTCGTTCGTCTTGTCGTTGTAGATCACGAGGTCGAGGCTCCGGTTGTTATCGAAGCCGGAAGAGCCGATGAGCGTCCATCCCTTCGCGAGCGTCGGACCGTCTACGACAGTATTCAGACCGCCGAGATACAATGCCTTAACGGCGCGCGACTTCGGATTATAGAGCAGGAGATCAATGTTCCCGTCGTCGTTGAAGTCGCTCAATCCGTAGACAGCAAACTTCGCGGGCAATGCGGGACCGGCGACGGTGCTCGCGGTCTGATCGCCAGTGAAGAATGCACCACCGGCCTGAAGCAGGATCCATTG
The DNA here is from genome assembly GCA_964401925.1 of uncultured Bdellovibrionales bacterium. Lineage (GTDB taxonomy): Bacteria > Bdellovibrionota_C > UBA2361 > SZUA-149 > JADYYL01 > CAYOAK01. Next base: position 2,737 of record CAYOAK010000277.1, read on the forward strand.
AGACTGCAGTGTGGTCGGATTGTAGGCAAACAGGTCGTAGGTCCCATCGAGGTTGGAATCTCCCGTCCCGCCGAGCACAAAGCCCGCTGGGATAGTCGGTCCCTCGATGGTGCTCGTTGCAACAGAGCTGCCTTTCAATTTGTCCAGATTGAGCAGAATGATCTTCGTCGCGCGCGATTTTGGATTGTAGAGCAGGAGGTCGACGTTTCCATCGAGGTCAAAATCTGCAACGCCTGCGTGATTGAATCCGGAGGGGAGTGCCTTGCCGTTCAGCGCGGGCAGAACACTCTTCTTCGCGTTCGACTTCAGATACTTGATCCCTTGAAGGTAGCCGAAGCGCACGACTCGTTTCTTCGGATCGAAGAGAATCAGATCGGAGTTTGCATCGAAGTCGAAATCAGATTTTACGATGTCCGCGCTCTCGCCGATGAGAAACACGTTGTCAAAGACGATCGTGTCAGCCGTGTTGTGGAATCCGAAGATCGTGAGGGAGAACTCCTTCAGCGAGAATGTCGCGATACCATTCACGACGCCGCTTTCCAGCCGGCCGGAAACTGAGATCGGCCCCAAACTTCCGTTCACCTGCTTGTTCACAAGCGGGTAGGTGTCACCGAAAACGCTCTCGAAGACCGCGCCGCGAAGTGCGCTGCCGGACCCGTCGACAAGGTTAAGCGCTGTTACAAGATTAGTTTTCGCTGGGATGACGGAGGCAAAATTGCCCGTTCCATGGACCGTTCCCCGGGTATCGAAGCGGTAATGGTGTGAGGGGCCGATCGTTCGCGGGTTGCTCGTGATCGTCACATCATTTCCGTCTTGAATGACGAACCCCTGAAGGTTGAGAGAGATAAATTTCCCGTCGCCGTTCGGGACTGGCGGCAATGCCGCAGCAGTAGCGACAGAGAGTAAGCCAGTAAGACTTAATGCGAGCAGGCGGACGAGAGCGGAACGAACTTCCATAGGGCCTCCAAAATGGTGACGGCCAGGTTCCCTAGGATACCTGCAGTGGGAGGTCCAGGACGCGCAGTTTTAGGCTGATTTTCTACGAAAGAACCCGATACCCTCGGCATTGTATGGCGCTCTGTGAACTGGACCGATCCTTTCGGCTCTCAACGTGGATTTTCATCCGCACGGTCTTTCTCTGTTACGCGATCTCATTCGCATCAACCTCTAGTCAGGTGCTTGGGCTCTTCGGCTCTGAGGGGATCACTCCAGTCGGAGAAACGTTTGCTGCCATCATGGAGAAGACGGGCAGCGTGCAGTTTTTTAAGCTGCCGACGATTTTCTGGATGGACTGGAGCGACGACGCGCTTTGGGCGATTCCAACGGCCGGTGCGGCGTTAGCAGTTCTGGGATTGCTGGGATTCGTCGAACTGCCGCTACTGATACTTCTCTATTTTCTCTACCTCTCGATTTATACGATCGGGGGTGCGATCTCCTCCGGCCACTTTTACTCCTTTCAGTGGGACGCGCTTTTGCTTGAGGCAGGATTTGTTGCCTGCTTTGTCGTACGTCGATCGAATTGACTGAGGCATCTCGAGAAAGATCAGACGCTCGCCCGGCCCGACCTCGTCACGGAGCAAGGTCAGCTGCTTCGAGAGGATCTCATACTGCATCTGC
>CAYOAK010000278.1:0-2491 GCA_964401925.1 uncultured Bdellovibrionales bacterium
ATGCGCTTCGGGAAGTGGGAAGAGGTTCTGCTCGAGAGCGCACCGCGAGGAAACCTCCCCCTTTCCACGGCGCTCTGGCACTATGTGCGCGCCGCATCGTTAACGGCGCTCGATCGGCCGAGAGAGGCCACGAAGGAACGTGCTCTGTTTCACAAGGCGGCGGCCGCGGTTCCCGCAACCTCGACGTTTGGGAACAACGTTTCGAGAGACATTACGGCCATTGCCTCCCTCGTACTGGATGGCGAGATGGCGGCGAAACGGAAGGAGTTCGGAAAAGCGATTGATCTGTTGAATGCTGCGGTGAAAAAAGAGGATGCTCTTCGTTACGATGAGCCACCCGATTGGATACAGCCTGTTCGACATACCCTCGGAGGCGTCCTACTCCGCGCAAAGAGATACAAGGAGGCCGAGAAAATCTACCGGGAGGACCTGACCCGTTATCCTGAGAATGGATGGGCGCTTTTCGGCCTTGCTCGTGCACTTAAGTTGCAGGGCCAGGAGGTTGCGGCGCAGCGCATACAGGAGCGGTTCAAGGCGGCTTGGAGTGGCGCGGATGTGAAGCTCGAATCAACCTGCTTCTGTCAACAAGGTTCAGAAACTCCTTAGTCTCCATCTAGGGCATCGTCCAGAACGCGCCGGCTTGGCTATTATAATAGAAGGTGGTTGCGCCCTGGGGATGCACAGCGGAGCACTCGAAGTGTGTGCCGCCGGCGACTTGGGCGCAGGTCATGCGAACTCCAGGTGAGAGACGAAAGCCCGTAAGCGCCGGATCGTTACAGCCGGCATCGGAACACATGTTGTACTCGTCGTAGTCGACGAAGAATGCCTCTTCACCCGCGACCGCATTTTTCAGATCGCTCTGGGCGCGCGAGTCAAACGTTCGAATCCGGTAGCTGTTGTATTGAGGGATCGCGATACTCGCCAGCACGCCGATAATTGCTACGACAACGAGAAGCTCAATTAAAGTAAAGCCCGCTTCAGATCGGACGCCAGATGTAATCATCTCCGATAATTTCGGACGGACAGCCGGCGCACTGAAGACAGCCGTTTTTCGGAAAGCACCGGTGGTGACAGCTTCAACCAGCATCCCACTGCTTTCTACATCGGCCTCGCAATCGCTCGGACGGCTTGATTATTGCCCTGATTATTTCCGATCTGGCTGGTCCGGCTCTCGAGGAAAGTCATACCAAATTCGATCTGCCAACGCCTGGTCCCGTCCTTGAAACATCCGTCGAAAAAGTTGGGGATGGCGAAGAAAATACCAATCGCCGAGCGCATCGAACTTTCGGCACGATGTGATGATGTAAGCGGAACGAATAATCGCAAACCGCTGATTTCGCTCCCGTCCGAGCGCCTTAAGTCTCCGCGCAAAGTCGACATCCTCGACTGATACCAGCCGTTCATCGAATCCGCCGAGACTTTCAAAATCGCATCGCCGGCAAAAAAAGAGTCCGGCAGCAATTCGCTCGAAAATCACAAACGGAAGCAGGCACAGACCCGTGAGTAAGATTCCAAGCGACCAGCGCTCCGGAAACATTATTACTCCACCGCCGACGTAGCTGCCGTCGCGCATCAGCTCGCATATTCGTTGAAGCATCGAAGCCGAGACCCGGCTGTCTGCGTCGATGGTTATCAACAGCTCGCCTTTCGCGGCACGAGCGCCGGCATTCCGAATAACGGAGAGGTTCTTTGCATCCTCATAGACGCATTCAGCGCCCGCGGCTTTCGCGAGCTCCTCTGTACGATCCGTGCACCGGTTCAGGACTACAATGAGCTGAAGCGCGATACCGGCACGCGCGGCTGCCTGCCTGAGGGAATCCAAGCACCGGCCGATGTAGCGCTCTTCGTCTCGCGCTGGGATGACGACGGAGATCTCCATGCGCTCACTCCCCGGTGGTGGAGAGAGACGGACCGGGCTTGTTCTTCAACTCGATCCAGCGAGAGAAGAACTCTGTGCTTCGAAGCTGTTCACGCCAGAGCATCGCGCCGATCAGATTTCGCCGCCGCTGTAGTTCCCGATTCTGGAGTGTCCGCTCCATCGCCGCGAGAAACTGATCGCGATTTACATCCTCATCGAACAGCTCTCGAAGCGCTCGCGCGCCACTTACTTGAGCCTGCGACCACTCACCGGCATCACCGTAGAGGCGCGCCGCGGCGCGAGCGAAGCTCTTCCAATCATCCTCGACAAATCCACCGAATGGCAGGTGTTCGGTCATCCCCTCCGCCCCGATGGAGGTCGCGATACACGGAGTGCCCGCCGCCCAGCCGTCCGCAATCTTTCCCTTCAGTCCCGCTCCGAACCTCAATGGCGCGAGGTTGACTCGGTAACGGGAGAGCGTATCGATCGAATTCTCGCACCAGCCTTTCACGCGAAAGCCGGGAAGCGATCCATCGAGCCGCATGATCTCCTTTGTGGGATAAGCTCCATAAATATGGAGCTCCGGCGGCTCTTCGGCTCCAGCGTGAAGCTTCGAGATCTCGGGCCAAAGCT
>CAYOAK010000278.1:2501-4326 GCA_964401925.1 uncultured Bdellovibrionales bacterium
ATGTACGATTGGGCGCATGGTGAAAGTTGCCGATCGCGGCGTAGTGGCGGCGTGCCGGGAAAGGCAACGGTTCGCGCGGGCGAGGATAGGAGAGGCGTTGCAGCGTTACGAGCTCTTCGGGAACTCCAAGCTCTGTTTGGAGAAGCCGGATCTCAACTGCGGAAATGATCAACGAAAGATCCGATCGAAAGATCGACGCGAGCTCACGAAGGGTATCATCCGAGTGAAGGCTCGTGCGTGAAAGGGTGAGGGGCCCGGACCCGCCGACTGTGTCCCGCTCGCGGACGCGCCGCAGAAAATGGAGATCCACTGTATCCAGGATCCGTACCGCCGCCGGACAGCATCCTTTGACTCGCCAGCCAAACTTTTCCTCCATCATGAATCGGTCGAAGAATACGACGGCGGGGTCAAAGGCTGAGATACTCGCATCGAAGCGCTCATCGTTCGGCGGGATCGACCGGGTCGGAAAGCCCGCGGCTTCGAGCCGCTCCTGATACGAATTTGAGCGGCAGGGAGACCAAACCTCGACCTCATATTCGGCGTGTTTCAGCGCCGTCAAAAGCTGGAAGGTTCGAACGCCGGCGGCCGATGATTCGGGCTCCGGCCAGACAGCTGCGAGCCAAAGTACTTTCACAAGCTCGCCTCATGCTGGCCGGAAGGGGAGAGCGCTCCAGGTTGTTCGGATACAGTGGAAAGTATGGCCTCTGCGGCTTTCCGCAGCTCCCGGCGCAGCGGGACGGCCGCATCATAAATCTCTTTCTGCATCCGCCGGTACTCCTCTTGTCCGGAAGTTGTTTCTATCTGAATCGGAACAAACCCCAGTAGAGCGAGATCATAAGGACTTGCCCGCATGTCGACCTCACGAGCTTTGAGTGCAAGCTGGAAGCAGCTGCGCAACAACTCTCCGGGGATCAGGGGCGCAAGCTTAAAGGCCCATTTATAGAGATCCATGTTTGCATGGATACAGCCGCCTTGTTCCAGCTCGAGCCGGCTATCCGAAGTCGGCTGCAGTATGTTGAGACTAACCGCTGAGGGAGTGAAGAAACGGAATGCATCGAAATGTGAGCAGCACACTGTTTCACTTTCAAGAAACTCATCAGCTTCCGCAGCCTTCAATCGAAGCGGATATGCATGACGAATCTGCGGCGAGCGATACACCATCGCCCATTCGTGGAGGCCAAGGCATGAGAAGCGTGCGGGCCGATCTTCGACGGCGCGGCACAGCGAAGCTATCCAAGTGAGCTGGTTGATGAGCCCTTCGTCGAGTGCGCGTGAGCTCAACCGAACTCCGGAAGCGCAGCGCTCGTAGCCGGGACGGAGAAGGAACTCTTCCTCTGCGGCATCTCCTGCTGAGGACAAAGTTGATCCGTATCCCGGATGCCATTGCTCAAGCTTTCGTGACGAGAAGCGGTAGTAGGTGAAAAGGAAATCATAGACCGGATGCAGCTCGCCGCGCCCGCGCCGAGCACGAAAACTCTCCGTCCACGGTAGAATCTCTGCGCGGTGCTGCTCGCGGCGGGAAAGCCACTCCGCTGCGGACAGAATCGTCTCTTTATCAGGGTCGGTCATCACGGCGGGCTGTTAGGACAGTTTCTGCAGCGAGATTGCCCTGAAAGTTGCTCGGATGCCAACTGATGAAGACCGATTGATGGAGCAGCAGACAGTTGCGGACACGGCACACTCTGCCGCTTCCGAGCAGAACAAATTCTAGGGGTTAAGGCCGCTAACATTTGAGTGTTCGCGAAGTGAAGAGCAATGGCTGATCCGCACAAAGCTGCCGGTAGAGCGGCCAACGATGTTGTACCGGCTGGAGCGTGTCCCGCGG
>CAYOAK010000279.1:0-4299 GCA_964401925.1 uncultured Bdellovibrionales bacterium
ATGCGAGCGAAGCGCCCGTTCTAGAGGATCAAGGAAGTCGAGGATCGGCAGCCGGCCGGCGCTCACCGCCCCGTCGAACCAAACCCGGCGCTGCCCCGTTCCGTCTGTCCGAGCAGCTCGAGTGAATCCGCTTCCATCGTTCCGTCACCGTGGAGATGTTCGATCACAACAAGCTGAGCGATCCGATCCCCCGGTGCAAACTGCAGCGGCTCCTTGCCGAAGTTATAGAGCAGAACTCGAAGTTCGCCCCGATAGGAGGCGTCGATGACTCCCGCTCCGCACATTGCGCCCTTCATCGCTGTGCTGCTCCGATCGCGCACAAGTCCGACATACCCGAGCGGGATAGCGAGGTGGATCCCCGTTCGAATTACCGCGGAGGTGCCAGGAGCGATCGTCACAGCCTCAAGTGCCGGAATATCAAATCCCGCGTCTCCCGGACGGGGTGCCTTGAAATTCAGATTCTTCTCTCGAGCTTCCGGTGAGCGCCAAAACTGCAGCATGGGATCCTTCAAAGGTTTAGGTCAGCCGGAAGTTTTGGCACAGGCTCTGGCGAGTCTCAAGACTGAGAGCATTGCTCGGACGAGCATGGGACCGGCGGTGTGAAATCCGTTAGAAAAACCGCCTGTCCGATGCTTTTAGAGGTTTCCATGCGGGCGCGCTTCGAACCTTAGCGTGCCATCAACGCGTGGTTCGCAACCGAGATGCCGTACGCCGTGAGGGCACCCAGCATCGCAAGCGCCAGGTTCTTCCCAAAGCGTGAGGCCGCGCCCTTGAACTCACCCGGAACAAAGAAGGTCACCAGCAGGTCTCGACCGGCCAGAACTCCGATGAACACAAACGAGCTGGATAACGGCACATGCATATAGTCGTGGAGCACGAAGAGAACGAACGCCAGCGACACCATAAGGAGGGCGGTGCTTCGCGCCAGCCGAGCGATCGGTTGGCTGTCGTCCATTCCATACGTCTCACCGACAATCGAACGAATGTTGAAGAGGCGCTTCCAGCAGAGGACCGATATCACCGCGACGCAAATCGCGAGAAACGCGCAGACCTCAGGGCCGCTGAGATGCCGGGGCAGGTACACCGCGAAGTGGGCCGTATCGTTGATAAGCCAACCCCAAAAGAGGATACACGTCGCAGATAACAGCAGCCGCAACCAACGCTGTGCGTCCGCCGGAACGCGTGCAACGATTCCCCGACGTTCCAGTTGGAGAATCACGCCGAAAATGACGATCGACGTAATCAAGCCGCAGACCAGCCCCAAGGAGCTCTTCATGAACACATCGTTGAAGACACGTTCGTCACCGAACGCGCCGAGGATCAACATCGTGTTCGACACGGGCGCCTTGTATCGGGTGAACAGCAATAGCAAGACCGCGGCCGCCATGTGCCATACCGTGAATCTTTCGGGCATGGCGATGCGGTCGAGGAGGCCGAAGGAGACGCTCCCCGAGTCGCGGACCCAGCCCCAAATATGCACGACACCCATCACCGTGCTGAAGATGGCAGCCGACCACTTCCACGGTAGGTTTTTTTCGGCCGTGAAATACGCCGAGAAGATCTGAATCGCATCGTTTGCGATCGCCGCGGGTGCGACGATGCCGAATCCGATCCACATAGCCCACCGGTAATCGATCGTCGCCACCCAGCCGATTAAGAGCAGTCCGAGGCAGAGAATCCAGAACCGGTACTCTGCACGAACCCAATCGACGAACTGGCCTTGCTTTTCATCCTGAGGAACGTACGTTCTCTCGACAGCTTGCGTCGCTGCTTCCATGGAAGAACCTCTTTGGGGAACCAAATTTCAAAAAAACTACACCACCAGGTTCCCGGCAGGCGCGAGAACGCTGCGGGGCACCTGAAACGGGTATCTCTACCGGGCCGGCGCAATGCCGGTTGAGGCGTATTAAAAAGAGCCCCGCTTCATACATTGGGGAGGAGCAGAGCGGCCAGAGGCGGCCGCAACATTTTCGATGAATTTTCGATTAAGCAGGCCATTTTGGACAAAAAAAGGGAGCGTCGGCGCTCCCATAGGTTGACATTGCAGATTGTCGCAGTGTCACCATTCCTTCGTTAGGTCGTCTCGCTTGTCGAGCTCAAAGAGATCCGTCGTATTGCGAATGTCGCTGCCGTAATTGAGCGGCCGCGTGAGATCGTCTTCTTTGTCTTGCTCCATCAACGAGTTGCCGAGACGCTCCATGAGCGGCCGCGCGAGGTCCTCCTTCTTCTCCTTTTCAAAAAGAGACAAAGGCCCGCTTGAACTTTCCCGTTCGGGCTCGGGTGCTGCTTCACTTCCGAAAGCGCCGGCGCTTTCGCCGTCGGCCGCCGGTTCCGCATCCTCTTGTGAGCGAGCATCCGGCTTCGGAGTCGATCTCTCGCCGTGTGAATTGTACTCTTGCTTCTTCTTTTCAATCTCGCGGTCTTTCCGAGACTGGGGCACAGCGGGACCGGCGTCCGGATGAGCCTTGGCCTCAACGGTTCCACGCGGCCCGAACTTCATCCACAACACGGCGAGGATACCGAAGAGGAAAATAATGAATAATGGATTCGTAAGCATCGCTCCTCCTTTTCACAAACGTGGTGTGCTGACCGAACGGAGTTATGGAACTTGCGGCGCAGGGTCTTTCTTCGCTTCCTGTTCCGCTTCGATCACATTCTCAGTCTGCTCGATCTTCTCATCCTGCACTTCCTTCTTTGCGCCTGCAATCTCTTTGGTCGCCTCGACCTTGGCATCAGCTACTTTCTCAGCGCCTTCGGCTTTCTGGATCTTCTTCGCCTCTTCCTGACGAACTTCAGTCACTTTCTTCTTCGCCTCGGCGACATCGCTCGCCTCTTTCTGGCGGGTTTGTTGAAGCTTTTCATCGGCGCTTTGGCAGGAGCTGAATGCGATGCTCCCAATGATGAGCATGAGCACGGAAATATTACGTTTCATCTGTATTCCTCCTGGTTGGATATAGCCGATGGTAGTGCGCATCCGGTCCGGTCTCTATGATCTCCATCATGAGAGCCGGCGCTCGCTTGCCGCAAAAGCCCGTTTACACGCGGTCTGTGGGCGCTGGTGTGACTATGGTCACCGCCCACCACGGACCGCGGGTCCGGCCCGCGAGCGCATTCCAAAACCAGCTCGACACGTCGCTGAACGAATTTCCCTGTGAATCGTAAATCTGCTCGCATGCTTCGAGCCGCTCGCCGCTTCGCACGGCGAGTACACATCCCCAATGCTTGCTTTCTCTGTCGACGCGAACTGGCCCCGGGCGCACCGAGTAGCCGCTGGCGCTAAGGCAATCAGCTGCCGGATGGAGCGTCCTGGACTCTCGAGTGATCCAGCGAAGGATGATCTGCTTTGACCCGTCGGTGAAGCGGCCGACTCTCCCGGGAAACGTCCGGTGATATTCGGCTTCGTCAGCAGACAGTGGGAGCGCCTCGATCTTCCTTCCGTCGTACTCCGATGGGAAGCCGGGGAACGCATTTACGGCGATTGCTCGCTCTGGATTTTTTGCGATGCCCGGTACGAGCGCTAGGAGGAGAATGACGGCCGGTAGTGCATTCCACACGAAGGATGGCCTGTATGTGTGCTCGATGAGCGGCTCGGTGGCGTCGGCTCTGAAGCGCCCAATAATCACGACAATCGCCGCCGCAACGAGCGCGAAGCAAAAGAGGCCAATCGCCGCGTGGGCCCAGTCCGGGGCATCGACAATTTTTGATTCGGTGAAGAACAGCATTGTCGTCCGCAGAAGATTGCCCAGGAAGACGAGACACATTGTGCAGATGTAGCCGACCCAGGTCAGAACATTTGAAAGCCCATTGAACGAGCAAAGAGTGAAGCAGAGAAATAAGCCGGTCCACAGCATGCGAACGCCCGAGCATGGAAGATCGACCGAAACAATCTCTCCGCGCCAGAGCAGGTTCGTTCCTTCAGCTTGCACAACGAAGCCGCCAAGCGAGATTAGTGCGGCAGCAATTTGGGCCGTTACAAAACGGAGGGGAAAGCCGAGGTAGAATTGGAGTGAGGCGATGAGCGGGAGTGAGAGAATCATCAGACCGAAGAGCCCGAGGTGAATTCTGCTCCGGTTGAGGAGCGCACTCCCGGCGACTGTGACCGCTGCGGCCGCAATTACCCCGCGCACCAGCGGCGGCACCGTTCCGAAATTTAGCGCGTAAATGAGCGCGAGCCCCGTGATGCTCGCGCATTGATAGGGACTCAATAACCTCCTTGAGTCGCCTTTGAATACAAGGAGGACGAAAGCGACTATGAGCGCGAGAATTCCCCAGGGCTCGTCTGAGGCATCTCCCATCCGG
>CAYOAK010000280.1:0-4247 GCA_964401925.1 uncultured Bdellovibrionales bacterium
AGCCCCGTTTCCTTTGATCAGTCGAAGATCCGGATCCACTTCGTCTGCACCGTCGAACGCAAAATCCGGTTTCAGGTCAGAGGTCAGATCGAGCACAGAGATCCCGGCATCCGAGGCGAGCATCGCTCCACGGATCGAAGTCGTCAGGGCGCGGACCTTCAGCCCCTCCTTTTTCACCCGTTCGCCGATCTTGAGAATCGTGAGCTCCGCGGTCGAGCCGCTGCCGAGGCCGACGAGCTGTCCGTCCTGGATACGGCTCGCAATATAAGAGGCGACAAGTTCTTTCATGAGATAACCGACCGTGATTACTAACATTCCAAGCCGCGCTTTTCAATCAATCCGCTGCGGGAATAGCCCCGCACGGAGGATTCATCCGCAACCGCTCCTCTGCCGATAGCCTGAGCGTGAAAACCGCACCACTTCCATCCAATGAGCAAGAGCGCCTCCAAGCTCTCGAGGAACTTGAGATTTCAATGACGGAGCCTGATCCGGAGCTGAACGATCTCACCCGCATCGCCTCGCAGATCTGCGGCACCCCGATCGCACTCGTGACCTTAATCGATGCCGATACACAGTGGCTGAAATCCCGGATCGGCATGAGCCCGGAAATGACATCACGCAATGACGCCTTCTGCGCCCATGCAATTCTTCAGCCCGAGATTTTTATTGTTGAAGACGCGTTGACGGACGATCGCTTCGCGGACAATCCGTATGTCCTTGGCGATCCGCACATTCGATTCTATGCCGGCGCTCCGCTTGTCACACCGGACAACCAAATACTCGGCACGTTGTGCGTCATCGATCGGAAGCCGCGAGTCCTAACCCCCGAGCAGCTTTCGGCGCTCGAGGCTCTGTCCCGCCATGCTGTCGCGCATTTTTTACTGAAGCAGCGTTCCGCTGATCTCGCGCGTGCGAAAGAAGAGGCGGAAGCAGCGAGCAACGCAAAGAGCGACTTCCTGGCAAACATGAGCCATGAGCTGCGCACACCGATGAATGCAATGCTCGGAATGTCCGAACTGCTGCTTGAAACCAAGCTCGACACAGAGCAGCGCGATTACGCCGTTCGATTCCACCGCGCCGGGGAGAGTCTTCTCACGATCATCAACGACATCCTCGATCTCTCGAAGATCGAAGCCGGACAGATGACCATCGAGCATGTCGAGTTCAGTCTCTCCGATCTGGTCGAGAACATCCGGCAGCTCTTCTATCTTTCCGCGAGAGAGAAAGGGCTGGATTTCTCTATCTCGCTTCCATTCTCAGTGCCGAAGTTTCTCGTCAGCGATCCGACCCGAATCCGGCAAGTGCTGACGAACCTTATCGGGAACGCCATCAAATTCACTCCGGCGGGAGAGGTCGCGCTCGAGATTCAATGCAATGCCGACCGGCTTTGCTTCCGTGTTTCCGATACGGGAATCGGCATGTCCGAGGAGCAGATGGAGAATCTGTTCGAGCCTTTCACGCAGGGAGACGCTTCGATCACGCGGCAGTTCGGCGGAACGGGACTCGGCCTCAGCATCTGCTGCCGGCTCGTTGCACTACTCGACGGAGAGCTCCTTGTCGAAAGCACACCTGGTCACGGGAGCAGCTTCTCCTTCGACATCCCGATGAAGGTTGCGCCGCGCCGCGAACGTCCAACGCGGGGAGGCAGCGTCTTCGCAGCAACGGCACCTTTTAAGGCTCCTCGAACTTCCGCAGAGACAACAGTCCTCCTCGTGGAGGACTGCGAGGACAATCAGCAGATCGCTCTCGCCTTCCTTAAAGGTTACAACGTCGTTGTCGCCTCGAACGGCGAGGAAGCCGTGAAGCGATTCGAAGAACGCCCATTCTCGCTCATTTTGATGGATATGCAGATGCCGGTGATGGACGGCCATACGGCGGTGAAAATGATTCGGGAGCTCGAACAGACTCGAAAGATGAACCGAACTCCGATCGTCGCTCTGACCGCCTATGCGTTAGCGACAGAGCGGGACCGCTGTCTTGCCGAGGGATGCGACACGCATTTGGCGAAGCCCTTTAAGAAAGCAGCCCTTCACGAGGTGATCGAAGAGCAACTTCACCGGACACCCGGCAAATAGGCTCGTGCGTTCTGTCTGATCCGGATCGAATCTGATCCGCGGCTCTGGAAAAATCCGGAACATTGCGCTGAATTCTCCGCATAACAGTGGCTGTTGCAATAAGCCCTATGCGCGCAAGATTTTTCGCCCTTTCGTATCTGCTCCTCTCGTTATCGAGCTGCTCGGTCTACCTCGCCTCCCAGGGGAGAACGGCACCGGATATTTCCGCGGTGAAGCCTGGAATGGAGCGCTCACACGTCGAGACAGTGCTCGGAAACCCGGTTGCCTCGCTTCGAAAGGACACGCCGCTCGACGTCGTCTCCTACCAATACTTTTCGGAAGAGCGGCCGCATTACGGCCGAGCAGCGATCTACGGTGTGCTCGATGTCGCAACACTCGGACTCGCGGAGCTGGTGGCAACTCCGGTCGAAGCGCTGCAAGGCGACAAGTACATCGTTGAGATTCTCTACGACAAGCACCGCCGCGTTGAAGAGATGAACGTCTATATGCTGAAAGCGCCGATTGAAAAGCCGGAAACGATGCTGGGCCTGAATGACGCTCGGGACCCGGCTCCGAATCGCCATGCCCCGGCCGGGGAGATTCGCGCTTCGATGGTGGCAATGCCGGTGAGCGTTCCTGCGAACGCACCTGCTCTCGCTCCCACGCGCCCGCTCAGCCGGGCGCCCCGCACCTCGCCTGCACTCGGTGAGACGCCTGTGGCGGCCCGCCGCGAGCCGCTCAGAGAGCCCAGCGCTCTCCAGGAGAAGCCGGTTCGGGCGGAATCCAATCGGGACGAGTTCGTCCCGTTTTAGGTGGGACGCTCACTGGGTCCGCGTCCTCGTCACGCTTCGAGAGGGTGATTGAATCGGAGAAGCTGCATTACTGGGACCGCGGGCGGCCTCGCCCGCTTGCAAGTGCTCGATGTGGAACGAGGCTCGACTCACTCACTGTTCGGTTGCGTAAACCGGGAAGCGGGCGAGGCCGCCCGCGGTCCCAGTAGTTCTAACCTCGCCTGGCTGCCGCCCTACGGCCGGAACCGGTTCAGATAGGCGATTATCTGTGCAAGCTGCGCGTCCGGTATTTGCGCTTCATCGAAGAGCATCGGCGAGAGCTTAATTTTCTCGCGAACGACCGGGAAGGTGTAGTTCGTGCGCTCGGCGTGACAACCGGTGCAGTTCGTTTGATAGATTCCCCGGCCCGTCGTGATGTTTGCAGCGAGACCAGCCGGAATTCCGAACAGGGCGCGCCCGGCGTCCGTGACGTTTCCATTCACATCGAAATTTCCAGTCTGCGGATTGGGAGTCGGGTTCGGATTCGGCGTACCGATTCGTTTACACTCTTTCTTTCCAAGAGAGATGAGCGCCGTGAGCCTGTCGTACTTCGATTTGCTGCGCGTGCGTGAGACTTTCGAACGCTGAACGGCAAACGAGGTGAAGAGCGTCTTTCCGCTGGAAGTCTTAATCGTTCCGGGCGTACCCTTGTAACAGAAGACCCGTTCCCGTTTCTTCTTATACGTGACCGTTGTCTCTTTGAGATCGCGAGTTTTGACCGAGATTGTCCCGGCCCCGCACAATCCGAGAATAAGAACGGTATACAGCAGCGCCCGAGGCAACTTCATACGATATCGAAGTAGGGACTCGCTTGGATATCACCGTTGAACACCGCATTGGCATCGAGCTGAAGGAACTCACCGACAATCTCGGAGAAGACCTGCGCGAATGTACCGTGACGAGCCCTGATAAACTCGTTGTTTCCAACCTCAGCATCGGTCGGCGCAGGGGTCTTCTGTCCGCCTTTCACCATTCCGCCGAGAATGAGCTGCGGGCCCGCGAGGCCGTGGTCCGTTCCGCGGCTCGAGTTCTCCATCGTGCGGGTGAACTCTGACATGTTCGCGATGACTACGTCATTCCAGCGGCCCATTGCCTTCATACAGAGGATAAAGGCACCGAGCGCACCATTGAACTCTGTGAGATTCTGCGCGAGACGCGCACGCTCATCGGAGTGCGTGTCGTATCCGCCTTGATCGAGATAGATCAGCTTCACATTCAACGCCGGACCTGCTGCAATCAGACGAGCGGCGTCTGCGAATCGGCGGCCAAGCCCCGTGTTCGGAAACGTGACCGGGAGGGTCATATTCGCATACTGACGAAGCAGCTCAACGTTCGACTGAACTTTGAGAATGGATTCAATCAC
>CAYOAK010000281.1:0-4241 GCA_964401925.1 uncultured Bdellovibrionales bacterium
GGCTCCTTGGGGTCCCTAATGCAGATGGTGCCCGGTGCCGGGCAGCTCATGAAGGGCTTTAACGAGGGGGACGCCGAACAGCAGTTGAAGCGTGTTGAGGCGATCATCTCCTCGATGACCCGGGCAGAGCGTGCAGATGTTGAGCTGATCAACGGCAGCCGCCGCAAGAGGATCGCTGTCGGCAGTGGGCGGACAGTCGAGGAGGTAAATCAGTTGCTCCAGCAGTTTACGCAGATGCGTAAAATGATGAAGCAGCTCACGAAGCTTGGACCCGCCGGGCTGCGTGGATTGGGATCAATGATGCGGGGCGGAATGCCGGGAAGGTAAGGAGATATTTTGTGGTTGTAATTCGACTCTCAAGACACGGAAAGCACAAGGCACCGTTCTATCGCATCGTGGTTGCTGATCACGAGATGAAGCGTGACGGGCGACATCTCGAAGTCGTCGGCACGTACAACACGACCGTTGATCCCTCGGCGCTGACGCTGAAGGAAGAGCGGATCAAGCATTGGGTGAGCGTTGGTGCTCGTCCGTCG
Organism: uncultured Bdellovibrionales bacterium; assembly: GCA_964401925.1. Taxonomy (GTDB): domain Bacteria; phylum Bdellovibrionota_C; class UBA2361; order SZUA-149; family JADYYL01; genus CAYOAK01. Next base: position 537 of record CAYOAK010000281.1, read on the forward strand.
GATACAGTGTCTCAGCTGATCAACAGAGTTCTTCCCGGATACCTCGAAGGATTTGATAAGGCTCGCCTGAAGAAGATCCAATCGACTCGCGCGAAGAGAAAAGCTCGCGCGAAGGCCAAGGGGAAATCTTCGAAGGCTTCCGCAAAAGCATAGTGCGGTCAATTCCCGCACGCCCGTTCGTAAGCGTTCACGGCCACAATCTGAAACTGCGAAGAGATTTCCGGAATATTTTCGGACATTGCCTTGAATAGGTCTTGGGTATTTTTCTTGTCGTCCCCTGATCGGGGACGGCAGATATTGTGAACGCTTAGTCTTTTTCACCCCCGGTTTTGCTTCTCAAAACCGCCCCCTGAGGGGGCTAGAGAATATCCGGATGTGCGCGCTATTGTTCGCCGGAATGAACGGCTGCAGCCGTTGAACGCGCCGTCGTAAATTTCGCGGGATAATGGATATACGTGACACATTTCGCTCGGCGACCACGGTCCTATGGGACTGGAACGGTACGCTGCTCGATGATCCGCGTCTCTGTCTCGATGTCCTCAACGAAACGATAGTCGAATACGGCTGTGAAGCGATCAGCTTCGAACGTTTCAGAGAGATCTATCAGCACCCGCTCACGAATATGTACGAAGCGCTCGGGTTTGATCTCGAAAAGACGCCATTTTTACAGCTCAGCAAGGACTGGCATGAGCGCTACGTTCCGCGTTCGATGACCGCGCCGCTTTATGAGTGTGCGATACCGCTGTTAGAACGCTTTCAGCTGCTGGGTAAGAAGCAGCATATCTTGTCGGCACTTCCGCAGCATCTCCTCGAAGCGGCGGTAGCGGAGAGGAAGATCGGGGGATATTTCGGATCGGTTCGCGGATCGCAGAAAGCCGGCGAGCTGGAGAAAGGTGCAGGTGGAAGAGCGCTGCTCCACGAGTTGGGTGTTGAGTCGAATACGGTGGTATTGATCGGAGACTCTTCCCATGACGCCGAAGTCGCAAAAGAGCTTGGGATCGGTTGTTTGCTGCATTCGGATGGGTTGGAGTCTGCAGCAAGGCTGCGCAAGCACGGGCTTCCAGTGCTGGAGCGCTTAAGTGAGTTAATGAATTTCTTGGAAGGGCGCTGAGATGGCAGACGAGGCGCTGAGCTTTCAGATTATCACCCTTTTCCCGGAGCTGTTCGGGGCGTTCCAACAGAGCGGGCTGATGTCGCATGCAGTGCGCGAGAAGCTCGTAGAGATCTCGGCGATTCAGCTCCGTGAGCACGCAATCAATACGCATGGCCAAGTGGATGACAATCCATACGGTGGCGGATCAGGCATGGTGATGCGTTGCGAGAGCGGTGCAGCTGCCATCCGGCAAGCGAGAGCAAAGTCTCCGAATGCAAAGGTGGTTCTGTTCACCCCACGTGGAACGCCGCTCACTCAGCCGCGGATTCGAGCGCTGCTTGCGGAGTCAAAGGAGTTCATCCTGCTCTGCCCGCGCTATGAAGGAGTAGACGAGAGATTAATCGAGGCGGAGGTAGACGAGGAGGTTTCCCTCGGGGACTTCATCTTAATGGGCGGCGAGATTCCGGCTCAAGCATTCATGGAGTCGCTGACCCGGCTATTGCCTGGTGTGCTCAATAACGAACAATCGGTAGTGAATGAGTCGTTCGAGAGTGGGCTGCTCGAACATGCGCAATATACGAAGCCGCGTGAATTCGAAGGAGCTGAAGTGCCGGAGGTGCTCGTCTCAGGCAATCACGCGCTGATCGACAAATGGCAGCGCGAGCATTCGTTGAAAGACACGATCGAGCGGCGCCCCGACTTATTCGACGGTCCGGTAAAGCCACGGGGCGAAGTTTGTGTCGCTCTGATGCACTATCCGGTTCGGGGAAAGAAGGGCGACATCATCACTTCTTCGCTGACGAACATCGACATCCACGACATCGCCCGCTCGTGCAGAACGTATGGCATCAGCCGGTTCTATATCGTTCACCCGGTGCGAGTGCTCCGTAAACTTGCCGAAAAGATCTGCTCACATTGGATTGAGGGATTCGGCTCGACCTACAATCCGAACAGACGCGAAGCGCTTGAATTGATCTCTCTGGTCCCAGACTTCGATGATGTGCTGATGGACATCGAACAGAGACAGACGCAATTGCCGCAAATCGTGGTTACCTCCGCTTCACCGCTGGAGGATAAACTCTCCTACCCGGCCTTTCGCGCGCAACTCATGCGCGACGAGCGCCCGCATCTGATTCTATTCGGAACAGGCTGGGGCATGGCCGATGAGTTACTGAACAGGGCAAACGTGAGACTAGAGCCGATCATCGGCCCGACGGAATGGAATCATCTTTCGGTGCGTGCGGCAGCCGCGATCACATTTGATCGCCTCTTCGGTGGAACGGGCGGCGGTCTGCGGAACACGCTGTAGCTTTTTAGTTTTGTCTCAGAGACGGTGACGGGGTTTAAGTTGATGAAACCCAGCGGGGGCCCGTCCCCGATGCCCTCCTCTCCCAGCGGAAACTTTCTTACGTTGCTGAGGAAACAAATCTGCGGGAGCGAACGAATTCTCCTGCATGGGCAACCACCCCCGCCAGGAGTCCAAGGATGAAGCCTCGCTTCTCACCACGAGGACGAGGAACTCGGAGCTCTGGTTCGTTAACAACCCGGGGCTCGAAGACGCCATCCTCGGCTACGCCGCACGCTACGCTACTCGCCGTGAGGTAAAGCTCTACGCCCTTGCCATCCCCGGTAACCACATCCAGGGCGTAGCCCTCTTCCCAAACATGAACCGTGCAGACTTCATGCGGGATTTTAACTCCGCCGTCGCTCGAGCTGTTCCCCGGTACTGCCCCACCTTCCCCGGCGGGGGACTCTTCGAGCGGAGGTTCTCCGCGGAGATCCTCCCCGCTAACTATGACGTCGAGTGGTACTTCTTCTACACCGTCCTCCAAGCGGTTCATCACGGACAGGCTCAGCGCCTCTCTGACTACGAAGGCTATAACTGCTTCCATGACGCCATCTGGGGGATTGAGCGTAAGTACACGGTGACCCACTTGAAGGAATATAACCGGGCTAAGAAGCGAGACCCCTCCACCTCCATCAGGGAGTTCCAGGAGATAGTAGTACTGAAATACGAGCGTCTCCCCGGCTACGAGCACCTCTCGCAGAAGGAGTACGCTGAGCTGATGATGCTGAAGCTCGAGAAGAGACGCCTTGAGACGATAGCAAAGCGGCTCGCTAAAGGCTTAGGCTTTGCCACCAAGGAGATCCGCCTGAGCACCATCCCAGGCTCCAGGCCAAGAACGACAAAGACCTCCACTCGCACCAGTCACAGACCCCGGGTCCTTTGCAGCGATCCGGAGCTTCGGGCAGAGCGTGTTGCCCGCTACTGGGATACCCACTTTGCATACAAAGCTGCTTCCAAGCGCTACCGCTCGGGGGAGCGTGATGTGGAGTTTCCTCCCGGCACCTACAAACCCTATCTGTTCAATCCCTACCCCCCGCCACCAAGTACCTGCGTACAGCTCTAGCCCCAGCTCCCGCTGCCAGGAGCCGCTCCTCCTCCGTCCTCACCTCGAATCCCGATCCAGACGCTGCTGTTTTCTCCACGCTGACGACCGATTCTGAGCCAGAAATCCCTTAGAAATTGATGCTCGGAGCCATGCTCCACTGTCGAAGGATGCCCTCGAGCATCAGCTCCACCGCGCACTTGTCACCGTCTCTGAGACAAA
>CAYOAK010000282.1:0-4211 GCA_964401925.1 uncultured Bdellovibrionales bacterium
GTGCGTCGCGCTCACGATCCGCTGCTTTGATGATGTCGTCGAGACGAGTGATCATCTCGTTTCGCGATTGTCCGCTCCAGTCGAAGCCGCCGGCCTTGATCAGGTTCTCCAGGCTGCGGCGATTGAGCAGGCTCGAATCCAACCGGGAGCAGAAATCGAACAGACCCTTGAATGCCCCGCGCGCGGTGCGTTCCTCTTCGAGTTTCTCGACAGCTTTCTCGCCGATTCCTTTGATCGCGGCGAGTCCGAAAACAACTTTCCCATGATCGACATCAAATCCGATCCGGCCGTTATTCACGTTCGGCGGAACGACATTGATCGACATTTCGCGGCAGTCGTTCAGATTCTTCAGAACCTTGTCGGTGTCATCCATCTCGAAGGTCATCAGCGCAGCCATGAAATAGACTGGGAAGTGCGCCTTCAAATATGCCGTCTGATAAGAGATGAGCGCGTAGGCCACCGAGTGGCTTCGATTGAAGCCGTAACGGGCGAAGGTCTCCATCTGGTCGAAGACCTCTTCCGATGTGCGGCCCGGAACCCCTTTCTTGTCAGCGCCGGAGATGAACGCACCGCGGTGCTTTGCCATCTCCTCCGGCTTCTTCTTGCCCATGGCACGCCGGAGAAGATCCGCTTCACCAAGCGAGTATCCGCCCATGTCACGGGCGATCTGCATGATCTGTTCTTGGTAGAGGATGATCCCGTAAGTGTCCTTGAGGATCGGCTGGAGAATCGGATGGAGATACTTTACCGGTTCTCGTCCGTGCTTCCGGTTGATGTAGTGCTCCGCCATTCCCGAATCGAGGGGACCCGGCCGGTACAGTGCGAGAATAGCGACAAGATCCTCAAAGCACGAGGGCTTCAATCTCGTCACCATGTCGGTGATGCCGCTCGACTCGAGCTGAAAGACACCGATCGTCCGGCCTGCGGTCAGCGGCTTGTAGGTCTTTGCGTCGTCGAGCGGGAGTGCGTTCAGATTGATGCGCTGGCCGGTTCCCCGTTCGATTAGTCTCACGGCTTCATTCAGAACCGTCAGAGTTTTCAACCCGAGGAAGTCGAACTTCACGAGCCCGATCTTCTCGACGTAGCTCATCGAGAACTGTGTAACGATCTGACCGTCTTTATCGACCATCAGCGGCATGTGATCGGAGAGATCGCGATCGCCGATGACGATGCCTGCGGCATGCGTCGACGTGTGCCGCGAAAGTCCCTCAAGCCGCTTTGCGAGCGGAATCAGCACTTGGCCTTGAGGATCGTTCTCCGCGTACTCTTTCAGCCGCGGCTCCATCTTAATGGCTTCTTCCAGTGGATAATCGAAGCCCTGGCGGGGGGCCGGGATGAGTTTCGCGATCCGATCAGTCTCTGCATAGCTCAGTCCGAGTGCGCGCCCGACGTCTTTCACAGCCGCCTTCGCCTTCAATGTTCCGAAGGTGCAGATCTGCGAGACCTTATCCTTGCCGTATTTCTTCGTGACGTAATCAATGACCTGCGCGCGGCCGTTGATACAAAAATCGATATCGATATCGGGCAGGCTCACGCGCTCCGGATTGAGAAATCTCTCAAACAGCAGATTGTGCATGATCGGATCGACTTCGGTGATGTTCAGCGCCCAAGCAACGAGCGATCCTGCAGCGGAGCCGCGACCGGGGCCGACCGGAATGCCCTGGGACTTTGCCCAGCCGATAAAGTCGGAGACGACCAGAAAGTATCCCGCGAATCCCATCTTCTGAATGAGGCCGATCTCTTCTTCGAGGCGTTCGAGATACTCACTGCGCTTACCGCGACGGGGATCCGCTTCGAGAAGCTCAACGTAGCGCTGCTCAAGACCTTCTGCCGCCCGCTCCGCAAAAAATGCGTCGAGCGTTTTCTCCTTCGGTGGAGCGAAGAGCGGCATGTGGTAGGTGTTGAAGTCGAACTCGACATTGCACTTTTCCGCGATCGAGAGTGAGTGGCGAATTGCCTCGGCATCTTGCGGGAGCTGCTCTGTCATCTCGTCGAAGGACTTGAATGCCAGGCTCACCCCGTCGTGCTTCATCCGATCGGGGTCGGTGATGAGCTTTCCGGTAGAGATGCACATCAGCACCTCTTGGGCGTAGTGATCATCTCCCGTGAGGTAGTGACAATCATTGGTCGCGACGAGGGGGATGCCAAATTTTTTCCCGAGCTCGCGGCACATTGCATTCAGTTTTCGCTGCTCGGCGATCTGGTGCGGCTGAATCTCCAGGAAGAAGTTCTCACCGAAAAGCTTTACGTAGCGTTGAACGAGCTCTTCCGCCGAATGGAGGTCGTCCATCTGTGCATAGTGCGAAAGCTCACTGGAAAGGCATCCGCTCATGCAGATCAGACCGGAGCCGAACCGCTCGAGCAGCTCAAAATCGATCCGCGGTTTATGATAGAAACCCTCGATATAGCCCGAGGAGACCATCTTGCAGAGATTGGTGTACCCGGCGCGGTCCTTTGTCAGCAGGGTGAGGTGGTGGGTGCGGGGCCCGCCCCGATCGCGCGGCGCTTTTTCGAGGCGGCTTCCGGTAGTGAGGTATACCTCACAGCCGATGATCGGCTTGATCCCCGCTTTCTTTGCCTCTTGGTAAAACTCTATCGCACCATGCATATTGCCGTGGTCGGTCATTGCCACGGCCGGCTGGCCTAGTTCCTTGGCGCGATTGATGCATTCGTGGATTTTAATCGCTCCGTCGAGGACACTGTATTGGGTGTGAAGGTGGAGGTGGCAAAAATTGGACATCGCTGGTCGAGGATAAAGGTGGAGCACGCGAGCGGCAAGCCGCGACAAAAGAGGCTGAAACCGGAGACTTTTTGGTTGCCGGCGATCTTCCTGTTCCTTCTCGGGCTCGGAAACGCGCTGATCGGCCAGATGAAGATGGGCCAATTTGAAGAAGCGCTGGCGGAGCTCGACTCGGCGCAACAGTACAAAGAGGAGGTGAGCTCCTCACCTCTGATGCGGATGCAGATTGCGCGCCGGCTGACGGACAGTCGAATCAGCACTCAGCTCCAGTATGAAGAGCGGTGGAATTTCTACCGCACGGTGCGCTTCGGGGGGAAAGTTGTGATGGCGCTCAGCCTGCTCCTCTTTTCGATCAGTTTTTTTGTTGTCTGGATGGATCCGCGAAGGCACCGCCCGCGCATCATTATTCATCTTCTGAAACGCGAGGCACGCAGATGAGATCATTGCAGGTTGAGCCGCATCCGGCTTCGGAGCGCCCCTTTTTGAATCGAAAGGGCCGGAATCAGGCCGGCGCCTCGAAGATCGGGATGCTGCTGACGGTCATTATCTTCGGCGCGTTTGTCTATCTCGCCTTCCAGGTCGCGAATTTCTATTACTGCTTCTACGAGATCGAAGGGTTGATGCAGTTCCAAGGCAAGAAAGCCCAGGAGTTCTCCGATGCAGAGATTCGCCAAACCGTTTTCACCCGGATTAAAGAGCTCGAGATTCCGATCGAAGACCCGGAAAAGATCGCCATCAACCGGGTGGACGGAAAGATCATCATCGAATCCCGCTACGACGAAGTGCTGTTCGTGGAATTCCGCGGCAAACAATACGATATTCACGTGTTTCACTTCCGCCCGCACGTTGAAGTAAAATATTAGTGGAAAGGGCGTGACTGATACCAAAGTGAGAGAAGTTTTGGTGAGCGCTGCGGAGACTTCGTATGGAGCGTGAGGACGGCAGCTGCCGGTCGCCGAGCTTCCGGGCTCTTATGTGGAGCCAATCGTTCGGTGCGCTGAATGACAATCTCTTTCGAACTGTCCTCAAGCTCCTCCTGACCGCAAAGTTTGTCGGGACTACCGGCGGCGCAACCTACTTGAGTATCGCCCAGGGGTTGTTCGTTCTCCCGTTCATCGCGTTCTCCGGGTATGCGGGCTACTGCTCCGATAGATACGCGAAGAGTCAGGTTCTGAAGATTGCGAAGTTCGCCGAGATCATCGTTGCGCTGCTCGCTTTATTCTTCTTCACGATTGAGAGCGTATGGGGACTCTTCCTCGCTATCTTCTTGATGGGTGCGCATAGCGCGTTCTTCAGTCCGCCGAAGTATGGGGTGCTTCCGGAGATTCTGGACGATGAGGAACTCTCGAAAGGGAATGGATACCTCGAGTTCTGGACCTTTCTCGCAATTGTGTTCGGGATCGTCCTCGGGGGATTTTTAAAGACCATTGGGGGCGAGAACGGCTATGCATTGCCGGGCTATCTGATCCTC
>CAYOAK010000283.1:0-4174 GCA_964401925.1 uncultured Bdellovibrionales bacterium
TCGATCGTGAAGTGCGGAACTGGTTCGAGCGGGATCTACAGACAAGAGCGCAAATCCTAGGAAGGGCACTTGAGCCCAGGATAAAGCGCCTGCGAGAGGGCTCTGATCCCGCCTTGGGCGAAGAGACGCTCGAGTCTTTAGCGGAGGACGAAAAGATTCTCGCGGTCGGGCTGTGCGATCGAACAATCCTGACCTGGCGAACATCGTTTTTTCCGAAGTCCGTAACATGCACCCTGCCGACCGGATACTCTGAGCGAAAAATAGTCGCCGGTAAGACCCTCTATCTCACGAACGTCTCTCTTGAAGGTTCCGTTGAGCTGCTCTTTATCCACGACTTAAGCTTCGCCCTGAATAGAACCGAGTCTGCGCGGAGATATACCAGCGGCCTATTAACCTTTATCGCCCTCCTGACCGTGATATCCGCCTATCTTGCGCGGCGCGAAGGAAGCAAGAGCGCGACACGCCATCTTACTGAGGCAATCCGCGAGCGGGGGCATATCGAGCCGTCGAAATTGAGCTCGGACTACACTCCGGCTCTCCGAGAGCTCCGGCAACTCGTCTCCGAAGTGGATCATGAAAAACGACTGCAGGGGGAAGCGAAGATCGTCTGGACTGCCGATACGTTGAAACAGATTCTTGTCCGTAAGTTCTCCGAGGAGCAAATCCTCACCGTCGCGAACCGGCAGCCATATACCCATATCCGGAACGGTTCTTCCATCGAGGTACAGCTTCCGGCGAGCGGGCTTGTATCTGCGCTTGAGCCAGTGATGAGAGCATGCTCAGGGATTTGGATTGCACACGGTAATGGGTCTGCCGATCGGGAAACCGTCGACGCGCACGATCGAGTCTGGGTGCCGCCTCAGGAGCACTCGTATCAGATTCGGCGGATCTGGCTGACGGAGGAAGAGGAGAGGGGATACTACTACGGGTTCTCGAACGAGGGCCTCTGGCCGCTCTGTCACATTGCTCACACACGCCCGAAGTTTCGGCGGGTCGACTGGGAGATGTACCAGGCCGTCAACGAAAAATTTGCTGATGCAATCGTCGAGGAGGCCGATCGAGAAGATCCGATTGTGCTCGTGCAGGATTATCACTTTGCACTGTTGCCGGCGCTTATTCGGAAGCGTCTTCCCGATGCGACAATCATCACCTTTTGGCACATCCCGTGGCCGAATCCCGAAAGCTTTGGAATCTGTCCGTGGGCCCGAGAGATAGTTGCGGGATTGCTTGGGAGCACCGTCATGGGATTTCACACCAAGCACCACACTAATAACTTCCTCGATACAGTCGACCGCCTGCTCGAATGCAGAATTGATCGAGAGCTTCACGGGATCGTGTTTCAGGGGAAGTTCACCGAAGTGAGGCACTACCCCATCTCAATCGAGTACCCTCCGAAATGGCTGGATCTGTCCGTGAGCAGCGAACAATGCAAGGCCAAGATCTGCAAGGAGCACAATCTTCCGCTGGAGACGCAAACAATTCTTGGCGTTGAACGGCTCGATTACACGAAAGGAATACTGGAGCGCTTGCTAGCTTACGAACGTTTCCTGCAGCTTCATCCCTCGGCTGTCGGAACGACCTGTCTGCTGCAGGTGGCGTCTCCCTCCCGATCGCAAATCCCGGCGTACCATTTCTTTGCCTCGGAGGTCGCGAGCGTTGTTGATCGCATCAATGGATCCTTCACCTCGCGCATACCACCGATCATTTTTCTCGAAAGGCATCATTCGCCCAAAGAGGTGTTCGAATATTACAGAGCCTGCGACGTCTGCGTTGTGACAAGTCTTCATGACGGTATGAATCTAGTGGCCAAGGAATTCGTGTCAGCACGCGAGGATGAGCTCGGCTGCTTGATTCTCAGCGAGTTCACCGGCGCCTCTCGTGAGCTCTCAGAGGCACTGATCGTAAATCCGTACGACATCGACCAATGTGCGGAAGCTATGCATCGCGCGCTGACTATGTCGCCGAAGGAGCAGCGCCACCGGATGGTCAGTATGAGACAGCACGTGAAGGAGCATAATGTTTACCAATGGGCCGGGCAGATGTTGCTCGATGCTTCTTATCTCAGAGAGCGTTCCCGGCTAGCGTCGGTGCTGCAATCTGCTCTTGACCAGGCCTGATCATGTCGGACGAATTTCATCACGATCCGCCGCTGCACGATCCAGTTGAGCTAGCGGAACGTTTTGCAGGTGAAGGTGGAACGATCTTTCTTGATTATGATGGGACGCTGGTCCCGATAATGGATCGCAGAGAAGAAGCGAACCTTACCTCCTCTCTGCGAGAGCTTCTTGCTCGGTTCGCGGCCCAATCGGCTTGGCAAATAATCGTTGTCAGTGGCCGGGATAAGGATTTTCTATCGCGGCAGCTTACGGATCTGCCGTTCGAATGTGCGGCAGAGCACGGCGCGCTCTATCGCCCGGTCAATACGGAAAACTTCTTTTCACCGAACGGTCTCACGATGAGCCACCGAGAGCGTATTGAGTCGAGGCTCGACGATTGGCTCAAGAAGTTTCCTGGAGCGGAAATTGAGTCTAAGGAGTTCTCCCTCGTGTTTCATTATCGGCTGGCCTCGCCGAGGCCCACCGTTTTTGAGCTGCTCACAATCCAAAAATCGATTCTGGAGGATCTTGCCGGTACTCACTGTCTGCCGGGCAAGGATATCCTGGAGTTCCGCGCCACGGCTGCCGGCAAGGGTGAATTTCTTCGCTGGCGCCTTCAAGATGACGACAATCGACGAGGGACCATTCTGGCAATTGGAGACGATGTTACCGATGAGGCGCTCTTCTTGGCCGCTAAGGCGTTCGGCGGAACGTCGATCAAGGTCGGCGAAGGTCATTCGACTGCCGACTTTCGATTACGGAACGTCGAGTCGGTCGGTGCATTTCTTAAGGCGCTTCTCGATCTTCGAAAAAGTTAGGATTCGGACGTTTAAGCTGCCCGCGTCGCTGACCACACCGTACCGGCCTTTGCTAAGAGGTGAGTGTGACAGGATCTTCGACCGGAACTGTCCAGTCTAACGGATCAGAGATTCCGAGCTCAAGAAAGTTGGTGGCTAAGCTGAGCGCAAGAGGGTGAGAGCGAGCGCAGGCTGCTGATTGGCTTGCGCGAGGACCGCGGACGCTCCCTGCTGAAGAATGGTTGTACGAGTCAACACCGAGGACATCTCTGCGACGTCGGCATCCATAATTCTTGAAGCAGCAGCGGTTGTACCCTCGACTGTTACTTGAGCATTCGCCGTGGCACTCTGCAGCCGGCTTTGCGCGGCACCTAATGCTCCGAGTGACTGGTTTAAGTCGGTAAGCGCCGAACGAAGCGTCGTAAGCGCATCGCGTGCGGCGGTTTGTGTTCGCAGTGAAAAAGTTCCAAGTCCCCCTTGCTCCGTCGCATTCGCAAAGAACAGGTTCAGCGCGGTGCTCGTATAATCACCCGTGATGATTTCCGCCACCGAATCGCCATCGAGGTCGCCGGCGACCACACTGAAACCGTCGTTGGCAGTTGCGGCATACGAGAGACCAAGACGGAAGGTGCCATTGCCGTTATTGAGCATCACTTGCATGTTCCCGCCGCTGATGCCTGCGAGGTCGAGAAATCCGTCGCCGTTCATGTCAGTCACGGTTGCGGTCGAATAGTTTCCGTATCCGACCTCAAGGCTGAACGTCCCATTCCCATTTCCGATATGGACTCCCCCTCCGGATCCGACGAGATCGTTTCGTCCGTCGCCGTTTACATCGACAATCTGAGTATAGCTGCCTTGGGCATCTGCATTCGTAAACGCTCCCCCGATCTTAAAAGTGCCGTTTCCGTTTCCGACCCACACCTCCGCTTGAGACGTCAGTGTTGTGTAAACCAAGTCTGCCACACCGTCGCCGGTGAGGTCCCCTGTCAGGAGAGTGTCCGCGAATGGAAGGCCCGGCGCAAAGCTCGTCGACACTTTGAATGTGCCGTTTCCATTTCCCAGTCCGACCCAAACTTTTGTTGCAGCGCCGTCCGCAACTGCAAGGTCCAGTATGCCGTCGCCGTTAAAGTCGGCGATTGCGGCCCCGTCGTTTGGGGCTCCGCCCGGGGCGAGGTTATAGGCGGCATCCGCTTTGAAAGTTCCATTACCGTTGCCTGCATAGAGGTGAGCCACTCCGCCTGTGCCTACGAGCAGGATGTCCAAATTACCGTCTGAATTCAT
>CAYOAK010000284.1:0-4127 GCA_964401925.1 uncultured Bdellovibrionales bacterium
TTTCCTTCGTGTTGTGCGCGTCCCCCAATCGTCCCCCCCCACTGCGGTTGGGGGGGGGGGGGGGTGGGGGCGGCGCCCGCGGCCGCGGGCGCGCGACTTTCGATCGTGTCCGCGTCCGCCCCGGTTCCCTTCGCATCGTCTGACATAACCGCAGATTGGTGAGCCATTTCGCGTTTATGAGAACGCGCAGTCAAACCGGAGAATTAAATAGAGAGAGGGATAAAAATGCAATCAGGGTTCGATGCTCCGCCGGCCCGAATCGATGGATCGGAACTTCGTATGCGATAGAGGGCGAAAAGCGCTAAGGAACCTCTGAATAAGTCTCCTCCGTGAGACTTATTCAGTCGCTCCAAGCGCTACTGGGGACCCCGAGCGCCCCAATAGCGCGTCGCTTCACGGACTTTCGCAACATTGCTCAGTCCGCGGGCACGCCTTCCGGGCGTGCCACAAGGGAAGCTCTCAATACTTATTGAAAGCTTCCCTAAGAGCGGGCTATCGGCAAGAGAAGGGTATGGACGGGGCAGCGTCGATGTCGAAAGCAGGTGTCGAACCGATGAAATCGGCCTCAGTTGCCGCCATTCTCGCCGGATGGCTGGCGCTGGCACTCGCCGCCGGATACGCCGGAATTCCCGGCCGGCTCCCCCCGCCCGTGCCCCAGCTGGTAATTGCCTGCCTGACTACCGGCCTTGTTGTATCAATTCTTCGGATCGACCGTCTGCGTGACTGGTTTTTCGCGCTTGACCCAAGGGTGATCGTCTCGCTCCATCTCATGCGGTTGGTGGGATTTTATTTCATTCTGCTCTACCTCCGGGAGGAGCTTCCGTACGACTTCGCTATCCCTGCAGGGATAGGCGATATCGCAATCGCCTTCTTTGCGCTGATTCTCATTACGACATCCCGGGCGGAGAACAGGTCCGGCCTCGTGTCTTACGGTGTTTGGAATTTCCTCGGGCTGATCGATATTCTTTTTGTCGTCAGCAGGGCGGGGCGATTGGCGCTGAATGACCCCATGTCGATGCGTGCGATGTTAGAGCTGCCGCTTTCGCTTCTGATCACCTGGCTCGTGCCGCTCATCATTGGGACCCACATCCTCTTCGCGATCTGGCTCTACAGGCGCTCTAAGGAAACCGGGCTTCGTTGAACTCAAGAGTCTTGATGAATCTCGCGCGACCAAAATCTGATCTGGTACTCGATGCCCTCCGATCTCGCGAATGGCTGGAGACGAACGGGGTAGGAGGATGGGCGAGCTCGACTCTCGCGGGGATAAACACCCGCCGCTATCACGGCCTACTGGTTGCCGCGACAAAACCTCCCACCGGGCGGATGGTTCTTTTGTCAAAGCTGGAGGAGACGATCTCCGAGGGAGATTCCTCGGTTTCGCTCAGCGCGAATGACTATCCGGGTGCAGTCCATCCACGCGGGTTTGAATTGCTCCAATCTTGCACGCACTTGCCGTTCCCGGTCTTCGTCTATGAAGCGTTTGGTCATCAGATCCGAAAAACAATCTGCGCGGTGCACGGAGAGAACACCACGATCATTGTCTATGAAGTCCTGAGCGGCAGCGCTTCAGGGCCGCTGACACTCGAGCTTCGGCCACTCGTTGCCGGGCGCGATTATCATTCGCTTACGCATGCCAATTCGAGCATCAATCCGGATCCGAAATGGGACAGCCCCAGGGGGGTGCTCCAGTATTCGATCTATTCGGGCCTGCCCGACCTTTTTATTGCCATCAATGGAGCCGAATTCCACCGAGATCCGGCCTGGTATTACCGGTTTCACTACGCGGTGGAGGCCGAGCGCGGGCTCGACTGCGAAGAGGATCTTTTCTGCCCGGGCGTCTTTCGCATGGTGCTCACGCCCGGCAGCCCGATAGCAGTCGTTGCGTCGACTGAACGGCCGGCGGGCCGGGACCCATTTGCGCTTCTCGAGTCTGAGCGGAACCGGCGAGCAATGCTGTGCGGTGTATCTTCCGGCGCACCAGCTTGGATCGATGAGCTCCACCTCGCCGCGGACAAATTCGTCGTTGCTAGAGGGAAGGGTCTTCAAACCGTGATCGCGGGCTATCCTTGGTTCACTGATTGGGGCCGGGACACGATGATCGCTCTTCCCGGACTCTGCCTCGCGACGGGCAAGCTCCAGGAGGCGCGCGGTATTTTCCGCGCTTTTGCGGCGAATGTCAGTGAAGGGATGATACCGAACCGCTTCCCGGACGATGGAGGCGGCGCTGAATATAACACCGTCGACGCGACACTTTGGTTTTTCGTCGCTCTTTGGAAATATTTCGAGAGATCCGAGGATCTGAACTTCATCCGGGAGGAGATGTATCCGGTTTTGAAAGAGATCTGCGCGTGGCACTTCCGCGGCACACGCTACGATATTCGATCGGATACAGACGGACTTCTCTTCTGTGGAATGCCCGGTGTGCAGCTGACATGGATGGATGCAAAGATCGGGGATTGGGTTGTAACGCCTCGAATGGGTAAGCCGGTTGAGATTAGCGCGCTTTGGTACAACGCCCTGATGGTGATGGGTGAGTTTGCCGCACGGATCGGAAAGCAAAACGAAGCACAGACCTATCGTGACCGCGCGCGTCATACGAAGAACCGATTCGAGCCGGCATTTTGGAATCACGATCGCGGCTGTCTCTTCGACGTGATTGACGGCGAAGTGGTCGATCCGGCGATTCGGCCGAATCAGCTGTTTGCATTGAGTCTTCCCTTTCCGCTCCTCAGCGATGACGGAGCACGTAGCGTCCTCGAGGTCGTTGAGAGAGAGCTTCTGACACCGGTCGGACTTCGCTCGCTTGCACGCGGCGAGCCGGGATACTCCGCCCGCTATGAGGGGAATGCCGCGCAGCGGGACGCGGCCTATCATCAGGGTACAGTTTGGAGCTATTTGATCGGGCCATATATTACAGCCCTCGTGCGCTACCGAGGCGAGGCCGGCCGCGTGGAAGGAATGCACATTCTCGACGGTCTGGTGGAGCACCTCTCTGAGGCAGGGCTTGGGATGATATCGGAGATTTTCGATGCGGAAGCACCGCACACGCCCCGAGGCTGCTTTGCTCAAGCCTGGAGCGTTGGAGAGGTGCTCCGCACGTACTATGAAGACCTTAGCGGCGAACAGCCCACCTTTGATGGGTGAGTAGTGGAATGAGTGTGTAACGGCCAAGGCCGGCCGACGACAAATGAGACTTATGAACGCGATTCGAGGGCAAGACCGATGAAACGAGGACTGTCAGGGAAAAAAGTGTTGATAACCGGTGCCTCCAGCGGAATTGGGGAGGGGATCGCGCTTCGGTTTGCGGCTGAAGGGGCTGAAGTCGCCATCAACTACCTGCGCGGCGAAGACGAAGCGAAGGCGGTCCAGGCGAGAGCATTAGAGCTTGCGAAAGCAATGCGGCCTGACGCGAAAGTCATGCTGGTCCAGGCGGATGTCTCGAAAGAGGGTGACGTGCAGCGGATGTTCGCCCAAACGATCGAACAGCTCGGCGGACTTGATGTATTGGTAAACAATGCGGGGATTCAGAAGCCGACGTTCTCGGATCTGCTGGAGCTGGAGGATTTCGATCGGGTCTTGAATGTGAACCTGCGGGGAGCATTCATGTGTGCCCGGGAGGCGATCCGTCATTTCCTTGACCGGAAGATCCCCGGAGTCATTCTCAATAATTCAAGCGTGCACCAGCTGATCCCGAAGCCGAAATATTTAAGCTATTCGATCAGTAAAGGCGCTACTGAGAACCTCACAAGAACCCTGGCCCTCGAGTTTGCTGATCGGGGAATCCGAGTGAATTCGGTCGGTCCCGGTGCGATTAGCACGCCGATTAACGATGCCTGGAGAAACGATCCGAAAGCGCGGGCCGGCGTTGAGAGCCATATTCCGATGGGGCGGGCGGGCACTGTCGAGGAGATCGCCTCGGTCTTTGCATTTCTTGCCTCAGACGATGCTTCTTACATCACTGGCCAAACCATCTTCGCGGACGGCGGATTGACGCTCTTTCCGGAGTTCCGTTCGGCGTG
The DNA here is from genome assembly GCA_964401925.1 of uncultured Bdellovibrionales bacterium. Lineage (GTDB taxonomy): Bacteria > Bdellovibrionota_C > UBA2361 > SZUA-149 > JADYYL01 > CAYOAK01. The sequence continues at coordinate 4,020 of CAYOAK010000284.1, forward strand.
GGCCTCGGGAGAGTAGGATGTCCCAGCCAGCGAAAAGCTCGAGCGAGGAAGCCACTGCACTGATTTGTCCGGCATGCGGCGGCGTAAACACAGAGGAGTCAGTCTTTT
>CAYOAK010000285.1:0-4029 GCA_964401925.1 uncultured Bdellovibrionales bacterium
AGGGGCCAACTTCGCGCGCTAAGCCCTATTCAACCTGCTCAATTGTTCGTGACGCCGCACTGTGGGCTCGGTCCCGCCAGCAAAGCGGCGTGATCATAAGCACAATTGTGGAGCTATTCGCCTCTCCGCTGGTCCTGCAGAGGTTGAAAATTAACTTATTGTTTATTTTGACGCCAAGAGCTTCATTCGAGCCTCTTTCACAGTCCTTACGGTGGATTGACCCCGTGTGGGAGGAATCGCTCATTAATTGACCCAGGTTGCCGGCGCAAGTTACTTGAGCACTTCCATGTCCTCACGAATGGAAAACAAAGTTAGAGGTAAAAAAATGAAGTTTCTTCAGAAAGCAATGATTGCGGCGCTGATTGTAACAACCGCACCGAACGCGTTTGCCGTTCCATATTTTTATGCGGGCCCCGGGGCCTCAAATGTTGATAGCAATCCAGCCACAGTCGTGGATCTTACGGTAACGGATTTCGGATTGATCACCGATCTCACCCTCGCCTTGGCGTTATCAGGATCTTTCATCCACGACAGCAGTATCTACCTGATCCATAACGCAACTGAAGTCCAAGTATGGGTCGGCAATCCTAACAGCGGTAACCCCAACGGATCGTACGACCTGACGGCGTCTTTCGTTGGACAGCAGCTTAATGGTCTTTGGCAGTTGAAAATCCACGATGTATATGTTCCCGGTGAAGGGAATTCTTTGAATTCCTGGAGCATCTCTGGAAATGCCGACTCTTGAGATGTGCCTGAACGGGCGTCGTTGAGTGTGATTGCTGCGGGTTTGGCGTTTGGCGCGATAAAGCGCCGCCGCTCTTGCCGGCTTCCTGTCGCGAGTTAAGCTCCGTCGCACGCTGAATAGGTTGCGCGCCTGACGGGCGCGCACCTTCAGTGTCTAGAAATCTCCTGTCTTTCTCTCTCAGCGCGCCGATTCGGAATATTCGTACGTCCGTCTGCAACCCCGCCGGTTTCCTTCAGACCCCTCCCGGTTGAATCTCTTCTCAGCCGCAACCAATTGATTCTCCAGAGTTCCGATTGTCCATTCGGGAACGTACCGCTCCGACTTTTCGCTCCCCAATTTAGGGGTCAGTGTAACTCGCCGAAAAGTCGATAGAAGATAGGTAGTATTGCCTCACGGAGAAGTTTTGACCGTTCGGCTGAACACCAATCTCCCCTCACTAAATGCTCAGCGTAGACTGGCAGAGGCCACCTCTTCCCTGCAGCGCAGCTTCGAGCGCCTCTCTTCGGGCCTGCGCATCAGTCATGTTTCAGACGACGCCGCAGGATTGAGTATCGCCTCGCTCCTCAAAGTCGACTCGCGTGTGCTCTCGCAGGGGGTGCGAAATCTCAATGATGGTATCAGCTTGCTCAACATCTCCGAGGGCGCTGCCGGCGAAGTTTCGAATGTGATCGTTCGCCTCCGAGAGCTCGCCTTCCAAGCGTCTAACGGTGTCCTCTCGAATACCCAGAGAACGGCACTGAATCAGGAGGCCCAAGCACTTCGATCGGAATACAATCGAATCGTCGAAACGACGAACTTCAATGGGATGGCACTCTTCGATCCGGGACAGCGCGAGATGTCGTTTGTTGCCGGGTATAGCGACAACGGCCAGATCACGCTCCGAGACACCAATCAGTTACTGCGTCACGCCGGCGACGGCACCTACCAGGCCGGCGTATCTTTTGCCGCCGGGGTTGGGGCGCTACGGTCGATCGACACCGGTGATGTCAATGGAGACGGGATCTTTGATCTCGTCGGTATAGACTACGGCGGCGCAACGAGCGTCCTCATCGGGAATGGTGACGGCACATTTCGCGCAAACAGTCAGTATCTCGGCGGGAATGCCGACAGCATTCGAGTCATCTTGGAGGATTTCAACGGCGACAGCTATCTCGATGCAGCTATAGCTTCTCGCGGTGGAATCTCTTCAATCCGCATTCTTGCAGGGAACGGCAACGGAACGTTTCGCCTGCCTCCCGCCGTATATGCCGGCTCGGTGGGAGGCGGAACGGAGACCTTCTCAGTGCACGATTTGAATGGTGACGGCCACAAGGACGTGATTGTTCAGGACACGATCGGAAGGATGAACGTGCTTTTCGGGAACGGGAACGGCAGCTTTCGTTCGCCGGTGTCCTACGTCAGCTTAGGATCTTCTATGGTGTTGTCAGATCTTAATGCCGATGGCGTTGCAGATGCCGCCTTTGCCAATACTGGAACGACGGCACTAACCGTCATGCTGGGTAATACCGACGGATCGTTTCGCGCATACAGCTCTTATGCTTTAGCCGGCTTTAACGAAGCGATTTACGGCGCGTCCGATATCAATAATGACGGATTGATGGACATTCTCGCGGGGATTACAGGCGGCGCCAGCACACACTTCGAGGTGTATTTCGGAAACGGAGACGGGACTCTGCGAGCCAGAGTTCAATACAATGCGACGGGGAACATTGCTTCAGCTAACGTCGCTGATGTCAATGACGACGGCTACGAAGACATTGTCACCACGCTCGGCGGCACAACCGCTGGTGCCGTTCATTTTGGAAATGCGGATGGGACTTTTCGAGTTGGAACTTCATTCACTGCGCCTGTTAACGGCATGCTCTTCCACCTTCAAGATGTCACAGACGATGGTGTCGCGGAGATTGTCGGGTTCAACTCGACAACAATGTTCAGCCTGCTCGGAAATTATACCGAGGTTACAAGGCTCGAGTTCATCGACCTGACGACGAAAGCTTCGGCTCTCGCTGCAACGCAAACGCTCGAAGCAGCGGCGGATCGAGTAAGCAAGCAGCGAGGAGTGATTGGAGCGGGGCAGAGCCGGCTACAGACAGCTATCGCCAATACTAGGGGGATCGGCGCCAACAGCGAAGAGGCTGCAAGCCGAATCCTCGATGCAGACGTGGCACAGGAGTCTTCTCGCCTCGTGAGAGTTCAGATCCTCCAGCAAGCGGCTCAAGCGGTCCTTGCGCAAGCGAACGTTCTTCCCGAACTTGCTCTAAGACTCCTGAGCTAGTCATCTCGCACGCCGCGAACCGCTCTCTCTGCATATGGAATTCCCCATGGATTCAATATCCGAAGGGCTCCCGAGCCTCGAACAAACACTTCATGTCACAGGGTTTGACACCAATTGGCGCTTCGTGTCATAGCTAGTGACATGAAATTGACGAGCACCCCCATCAAGCCACGCTACCGCCAAACTGAGCGCGCGCGTTCGACGGAGCAAACGCACACTTACATCGTTAAAGCGGCCCTCAAGTTGATCAAGGCATCCAGACGTGTGAACGACGTGACCTTGAACGCCATCGCAGAAGAGGCCGATGTGGCACTTCGAACTGTCCTGCGGCACTTTCGCTCCCGGGATGGCGTTTTCGAGGCCGCCTTCGAGCAGATTCAGGAGACGATCGCCGGGCACAGGCCGGCCCCGGTACCGGGCGATATCGCCGGCGCGATCACGAGCCTCATCGATCACTACGAAAAGGACGGACAGCTCAACCTGAAGGCACTAGAAGAAGAGAGTGACCTGCCGCTCCTGCACAAAATGCTCGAGATCGGCCGGGAGTTTCACCGCGCCTGGATTGACGAGGCGTTCGGGGCATCTCTAACCGACCTCCCGAAGCCGACACGAGATGGCTTGAAGCTGCAGCTGTACGCCGCAACCGACGTATACCTTTGGAAGCTCCTCCGACTAGACCTGAAGCACTCGAAAGCAAGAACCAAGGAGACGATCCTCGAGCTTGTCACCGCGTGCCTAGACCGCGCAAAGAAAAAGGCGATTCGATGAACAACACACTTACACTCCAGTCAAGCCGGCCGCTCTCTTTCCTCTTTGCAATTTGGGAAGGAGGCGGAAACGTTCCACCTGTCCTGGCCGTCATCAGTCGATTGCTGCGAGCAGGTCACAAAGTGCGGGTCCTCGGTGACCCGTGTCAGGCTTCCGAAGTCGAAGCGACCGGAGCCACCTTTGTCCCGTGGAGGGACGCGCCGCACCGCATCAATAAGGCGCCGTCTACCGACATTCTCCG
>CAYOAK010000286.1:0-3989 GCA_964401925.1 uncultured Bdellovibrionales bacterium
GCAGCCGCATAAATGCTGCAGAAGATCTGGATCAAGATGGTGCAATTGATTTCGTGAATTCGACGAACACAAATCAATATTTCTTGGCCTTTCGCGCTGGGACGCAAACAAGCTCGCTCATGCAGCCGCTCGACATCTCAACCCGGTCGGGGGCGTTTTCGGCATTACGGCGAACGAGCTCTATCCTCGGACAAGTTGCTGGTTCCGCGGGTGAGATTGGCGCGAGCCAAAGTCGGCTAGCAACGTCGCTTTCGATTCTATCGCAATCCCGGACGAACTACGATTCAGCCGCCTCTGCCATCTTCGATGTCGATGTAGCCGAAGAAAGTGCCACACTTGTGAAGTCACAAATTCTTCAGCAATCGGCGCAAGCCATCCTATCGCAGGCAAATCAGATACCGGCTCTCGCTCTAACGTTGATGCGGACGATTTAGCGAGATCCTCTCCTCGGCCCCTCCGCTGATGAATCAACCATGCCAAGTGCCCGAACTACGCGGCTAGGGATGGGATCTGGTGCAACCCAACTAAAGTCGCGCCCCAGACTCTTTGCCTGGACTAGAGAGGGTGCTTGGCCGCTCGAGCTTCGGCTGCCAGGAGGGCAATGAACCCGAAGAATAGAACGGCAAAACCGACGACGGAGCCTTTCGGATCGTAATCGATGGACTGATACGAGAGGCCCGTCGCGACAACCAGGAAGATGGCCGGAGAGATCATTCGGAGTGTTGCTACTCCGTGTCGTCTTTTTACGATTCTCATCGCAGCGATCGCCGAGCAAATCGCGAAGGACCAGACGATCGGTGTGGTATAGAGCAGAGCCGTTTTTATCTCGCGAGTCATGAGCAAAACAGTGGCCGCGACCGCGAACTGAAACGCGCCGGGTGAGATCCGCTCGGAACGCAAGATTTTTTGCGAGAAGAGTGCATACAGCGGAATTCCGGCGAGGCTCACCCCGTGAGCCGATCCGATGCAGCAAAGGGCGATTATGCCCGCAGCAATCGTTCCCGCTACGGCACCTAGGGAGTGGGCTATCACCGTTTGGAACGGAGACTCGGATACCTGAAGTCCTTTGAGGGTCAGAGTTCCGACGAGCGTAACGGCGACCATGAGGTAGACGATCGTGATGATGAGCAACCCAAGGGCGGCGCCGCGGAGATATCCCCGGCTGCCCTCACGCACCTCGGCCATCATGTATGTCACTTCATTCCAGCCTCCATAGACAAAGAGAGTCAGCGCGAGGCCGATTGCCAGCGAGCTAATACTGGATTCGGTGGACGCGGAATCAAGAACCACCTGACCGGCTAGCAGCGGTGAGAGTATGCAGGCGAGAACCATGAGGATCTTCAGAGCGCTCAAGATTCCGGAGAGTGTGAGGTTCCAATCACGGCGGATCAGCTGAAGGCCGGTCGCTACCATCAGCAGTCCCAGGGGAAGAAGCAGCTCCGCCGCCAGAGAGGCTGGCATAAACTGCAGGGACGCTGTTTCAACCAAAACGGCTATTGCCCCGGGGCGGATCACTAGGCACTCAGCGACAAGAAACAGGACTCCCAGGCGGGGGTGAAGCTCCTTAGAAAGATAGACCGCGTCCCCTCCGTTGTACGGGTGCTCATGTGCGAGCTCCGCATAAGTCAGTAGTCCGATAAACGAGAGGACGCCCCCCGCGATCCATAGTGCAAGGAACTGCGTCGAGCTGGCGGAGAACTGCGCCACGACCGAGGGCAGAGAAAATAGCCCGCTGCCGAGGATGATGGTCACCGTTATCAGCGCGACGCTTCCGTTTGAAATGGCGCGGCTCATCGAATTCCTCTTCCACCGCCCTTTCGAACAGGTTCAGTGCTGTCCCTGGAAATGGCTCCTTGCGGACAAAATCAGATTTGGCTTCAATTCACTATGACGAAAAGACGCGAAGCTCTCGCGCAGAATACGATCTCGGACTTTGGAAAGTCACACTCGATCGAAGACGCGATGCAACGGATTGATGAACACGGTATCTACCGGCGCCGGTCGGCTTGATGAAAATCCGTCCACTATTTCTCGCACTGATCGTCCTCCTCGCATTCGCGGCCGGGGGAGCGGTGGCTCTCCGGCTTTGGGGCAAGACGACCAAAGAGGAGGTCGTGCGGGCCTATCACGAGTATTTCTATTACGGGCAGACCACCTGGGCGAAAAGCTATTGGCTCGGCATTCCTACATTCCAGAATCCGAATGATGTTTGGATCACCCAGGAGATCATCGTCGAGCAGAAGCCGGACCTGATTATCGAAGCGGGTTCCGCAAACGGTGGCAGTGCGCTCTTTTGGGCAATGATTCAACGGGAAGTTAATCCGGAAGGACGAGTCATCACGCTCGATATCGATGACCTGACGGCCGATGCGCGAAAGCAGCCGATCTGGCAGGAACGGATCGAGCAGATCATAGCGAGTTCGACCGATGCGGGAGTGTTCGCCAAATTAAAGGAGCGCGCCGCCGGCAAGCGGGTCCTCGTCCTCCTCGATTCCGATCACAGACGGGATCACGTCCTTCAGGAGTTGAAACTCTATTCACAGCTCATCCAGCCGGGGGGTTACATCCTCGTGCAGGACACCGATGTTTCCGGACACCCGATTGTTTGGGAGCACGGACCCGGCCCGATGGAAGCGGTTGAGGAATTCTTGAAGGAGAATCCGAACTTCAGCTCCGACCTGTCGCGGGAGCGGTTCCTCTTTACGATGCACCCGAGGGGTTACTTGCGAAGAAACAGCTAATGGCAGGAAGCCAGCATGGATCTGGTGCAACCCAACTAATTTTGGTGAGACCTGTGCCGTGAATGATGGTGGCGTAGACGGCGAAGATTTTTCAGCTTTTTACGAGGTTTGTGAATTGCTCAAAAGTCTAGAGTTCCTCAAAAAATCGGGCTAGGACTGTTGTCTTGAAGCAGACAACACCTGGAGGCCCTATGAATGGCGGAGGCGGGGGCGGCGGCCCTTACCCAATTCAGTAGCGGAGTCGTCCGTTTAGCTACGACACTGTTTTCCACCCGTCCTTGAATCGGCAGTGGAGCAGACTACTATTGCGTGATGGCGCGCGATCATGACGGTTTCCCCGACGGACCTAAGCTGCCGAGGTTTATCTCACCCATTTCCCCTCCGACCTGCTCGGATGAATTACGTTTTTTAGAGATAGAGAAGTGCCATCCCGCATTACATTCGCTTTTCAATTCGGCGTTCGGAAAGATAGCTAACGGCAACGACGCCGAAAGTCTGATGAGAAGGCTCCATCACAGCGGAGCAGAGGGGCTTCTCGTTTATCTGAAATACAAAGTTGAGCTCGATGTTTTGAACCTCAACGGCGACATTCGAGTCAGCTATCTTCTTGAGGTGAGCAATTTCTCGATGAAGCCGGTTTCGTTTGTGGAGTATCCCTTTTGGTTCGAACGCCCGCAGAAGACATTTGGCTTCGTCTGTTCAGACGAAAATCTAAGTGACCTTCCGTTCGAGATTATCGAAGGAACACCAAACTTTCAGAAGGTGCGCATCCATTTTCCAAAAGAAATTGGTCCTCTTGCGTGCCGCAGTTTTAGCATCTCATATCTCCAAGAGGGCAACCCGCTTTCAGATAATTTTTACTTTTATCTTCGTCCGCGATCGATTACGTCGCTTCTCGGATTTTCCGTTCTGGCTCCTGTGGGAACTGAATTCTCCGAACAGCGAGTTATGCGTGAATCGCCAGACGCTTTTTTGAGAGATGATCCGCCGACAATTTCGGTATCGACGAATGGGGTTCGATGGACGTTGTCGTGGGAACATCATCGTCCTCGGCAGGGTGAGATGTTCCGAAGTTATTGGTGCTGTGTTCCCCGAAATTCGAGCGCAAAGAGCTCGTGCCGAGTGGTTAATCTCCCCGCCAGAATGAAAACGGCTAATCGATAACCCGGACTGCAGAGTCGGTGAGTTGGTACGTAAGCGTTCCACCCCGCCCATGTTTTCCGCTGCGTAAGTAAAAGCGAGAAGTGA
>CAYOAK010000287.1:0-3916 GCA_964401925.1 uncultured Bdellovibrionales bacterium
GGAGAGATCTTCGTGAATCTCAGAAGCGGAAAGGTGAGATCCCATTCACGAGCGAAAGCAGGTTTATGGCCACCGTTCATGCAAAGGCAAACGGACATCTCGCTTGTGTAAAAGGAGCGCTGCGAGAGGTGCTCGATATCTCGACCCGGGAGCTTCTCCCTAACGGCGAGGAGCAGCCGATTAACGAGGAGGATCGGAAGCGCTGGTACGCCGTAAATCACACTCTCGCGGAGGCTGGGTTGCGCGTTCTTGCGTTAGCAGACAGGACTCTTCCCGAGAGTTTCGAAGAGGCGGATCTCAAGCGGGATCTAACGTTTCTCGGTCTCGTGGGCATGCTTGATCCGCTGCGCGAAGGAGCGCAGCAAGCGGCGGAGATCTGTCGCACGGCCGGTGTGCGGATTATCATGCTTACGGGGGATCAGCTTGAGACCGCCAAAGCAATCGGAACAAAATTTGGCATCCTTAACGGCTCTGGCAATCAGCCCGCCGAGGCGGTCCACGGGAGGGATATTGAGAATCACGGTGATGAACAGCTTGCTGAACGCATCCGGACCGCCGGGGTATTCGCGCGAGTCTCGCCGCAGTCAAAACTCCGAATAGTCGAGTCGCTTCAGAAGAATCACGAAATCGTGGCGATGACCGGCGACGGCGTGAACGACGCGCCGGCTCTGCGAAAGGCCGACATCGGCATCGCGATGGGGATCAAAGGCACGGATGTCGCGAAGCAGGCTTCCGCCATGATCATTCTTGACGACAATTTCGCAACCATTGTGGCGGCGGTAGAGCAAGGAAGGAATATCTATTCGAATATACAGCGGTTCATTCACTACCTGTTCTCCTGCAATCTTTCGGAGATCCTAACCGTCTTTGTGGCCGTGATGGTTGGCGGACCAGCTCCGCTTCATCCGCTTCAGATCCTGTGGCTCAACATGATCACGGATGTGTTTCCGGCCATGGCGCTCGCGCTTGAGCGATCCTCGGGCGGTGTGATGAGCCGGCCGCCACGAGATCCGGCGGAACCGCTTCTTCCGAAGGGGATGGTAAAGCTCGTCATCTGGCAGGGGGCCCTTCTCGCGGCCGTAACATTAGCGGCATTTGCCTATGCACTTTACTTCGGCGGCGAAAGTTCAGCTGATCATGATCGCGCGGTAACCGTGGCGTTTCTGACACTCGGTCTTGCGCAACTCTTTCACACCTTCAATGTGCGGTCACGCCGTCAGTCCTTGATCTCAGGGCTGTTCCGGAATTGGTGGCTGTGGGCGGCCGTTGCATTTTGCTTCGTCCTGCAGATAGCCGCTGTGCATACGCCTCTCCTGAATAGAGTCCTTCATACTGTGCCGCTGAGTGCGTCGGATTGGACTCTGGTGCTCGGTTTTTCCATAGCGCCGGTAGTACTCACGGAGATTCTAAAGGCGCTGTTTCGTTCAAGGGCAGCACCCCAGCGGAGCACCGGTTAGCGGTGTCGTGCGAGAATCGAACAACAGACAGTGCCTTTTGCGAACCCACTGACCTGGCCTACAGTCATTCCACTCCATCCGAGTGGCGGGTTGTCGACTCAACCCGATCGGTTTGGTCAGCGGTGCCGCTTCGCTAGAATCTCCATACGAATGCAATGCGATATTGGAAGATCATAAGAGTATTGTGCATCGTTGCGGATGTGAGGCTTCAGGCCCTAATGCTGCACACTTCCGCGGGGCACTGGTTCTATTTTCGTAAGTTCAGCGGACCCGCACCGTTCTCTCTCTATCCGTCATTAACGATTGGAGTTGCGCTGGCGCTACTCTCCGTGAGCTCATGGCTGATTCTTTATGCTGATGTCCGTCCTTCCGCCTTCAGATCGCTGTTGCTCTTCGGGTGCGTTCGTCTTGCATCCGGCATTTGCTTTAGCCAGGTCTTTTGGGGATCCAACTCTGACTTGGATCTGCTTTACGCCAGATCGATGATTCTGTGCGGATCCATGATGGGAGTATGGGTGATATTTTGGCTTATCTTTCAAGGCCGATCGAAGCCCTCCCCGGCCTAAGCTTCCTCCTTCGCTAAAGCTTCGGAGGACAAGCCAGGTGCAGGTTCAATTCCGCAACACGCGGATTTTCAGTGCTTGTAGTTACGGTTTGCAGAACTTCTGGCCAGTTTTGGTGTAATCCTAAGAGTTCACATTTCAAATAGTTACGGCCTAGTTATCTTCTCTTGATATCCAGCAGATTGCACCGAACTCTAATTAATTCCGAGCGAGAGTTCACCAAAATTACACAGTCACAAACTTTCTAGATGCTTTGTAAATCCAACTCGGAGTTTGCTGGAAAGTTGAGAATCCTTTACGAGTTCGCCGCCTGACCGACGAAGTTTCTCGGCTACGGCCGTCGTTATATAAATGACGGGCTGGGCTGCTGTCATTGCACACTGGGCTCGAATATCCGGTCGAAGATTCTTACCAAGGAAGAGGTGTAAGCGGCAGCCCAGAACCATGAGTTCATAATGATTCGTCCCCTCTAACCGATCGAATAAAGGAGGATGGGCTACGAGATGACATTCCTCTTCAGCAGCCAGCCAAGGAAGAAAGGCTGCCTCCTCCGGAAACGTAGCCTCACCTAGTAAGTACTTTCGAAAGCGTTCCCTGTCCTTGAGCGATAAAGGTAATCGGGGAAGTAGCTTCCCGAGCATCCTCCAATCTGTAACGGCCCCTTTCCAAATCACTCCGAGGGTGAAGTGCGCGAATGCTTCGATCTCCATTCGGCATTCTTTGGGAATCCTAAAAAAGGCTCCGGTGGGATATTGATTCGTCCGTGTGCCAAATTTTTTTATCTTCGTTCGTAGCGGAAATGTACCGTCTGATTGCGCAGACATTCTTAAGAAGGGTGTTTCCCCTTTCTTGTTAAGTTGGAGATTCTCGCAGTCATCGCAGAGTAAGTATTTCCGAATCTCAAGACTTGATGGAACGGATTTTTCCTTTGTAATCAAAACCAGGTTTGGACCACCTTTCTTGATCCTTTCGTAAATCCCTCGGGCCAATAAATGGCTATTCTTCAAGATTCGTTGGCGCAGGCACAGGGGGCAGAGTTCGGTTGCATTCGACTGTCCCTTTTTCGGCATTTGAGCTGGCTAGGGGAGGGGTTTTAAACTCTCCATGAACTATTATCGAAATCTTCCATCTCGCGCTCCGCTACGGCTTGAGTGCAAATAGGAAGAAGCTTCTTTGCCGCAGGAATACAAATACTATAGACAGCGAAAGTTGATCATGGTGGATTCTGTCTAGCCGTTTAAAAAACCACCCCCCGGGCCGGGCACTCTTCTTCTCTTAGCACCGACCAAGGGGGATTTAACCAAACGCAATTTTCAGAGCCCAGAGCCTAGGATGGGCTCTTCCCGAGATTCTCAGTCTTGCAACTGTTTCACCCGAGATATTCTGCCGGTCCCTAGGAAAGAAAGCATCGCTACGAGACCTTCCAAGTCTCACCAGACGAGAGGCTTTCTGAAATCTTCCCTATGATCATTCAGGGAAGCCCGGCTGTTTAAATCCTCGCGTACAGCTAACCGAGGAGGAAGAGGTAAAATTCATCCCGGCTTCAAGACTTCGTTATCGGCTTCCTCAAGAGGTCAGCGCCTCCGGTCAAGCCGATCCAAGAGCTGGCCAGCGGCCATTTCGAACGCGTCTTCTCCCCTGGCACAAAGCTCGATGAGTCGTTCGCGGCGTCTCGCTGACCTTACTCTTCCGGAGATCAAGAGAGCCTCGGCCTTTCTTCCCCGTTCCATCTTGCGGTCCAATGGACGCATACGTTGGCAGGCGTATGGAAGTCGGTGACATCTTCGGCATCGAAGTACCCCCCCTTTGATAGACCTTAAGCGGATTAGCGGTCATAAATGGTAAGCGTTCCTCCTGGCACCTGAAGAATGGCTCATTCTTCTCGGACGAGAGGGT
>CAYOAK010000288.1:0-3900 GCA_964401925.1 uncultured Bdellovibrionales bacterium
GAGTAGAGCATCCGCCGGCAGCGCGTTATCTTACTCTCGCTTGCGGTCATAACAAGGGGAAGGACGTGGTTCGCACCCCCAACGTCGGCTACACTTCGTTTAGGAGTTCGTTGTGCAGGCGCCGATCGATGCCGGCTTGAATCCGGCGGAAAGTCAGAAAGTGGTGGACGCGTATGTGACCGCGCTCAATCTCTTTGCCGACACAGGAAAGGGCCGCTCACCCGGCGAGCGACTGAAGCTGCTGCAACGCTTTGCCAAGCAAGCAAAGGGACCGGGGAGAATCACCTTTCCGATGTCCGATGCCGGGAAGTCCACGTTGGAGCCGAGCTCGTCTGGGTTCATTCTCACGGGAGACGGCCGGGAATCGATCACATTTCATTTCGATGCCAAGGGGAACCTCCTGGACCACTCCCGGAAGAAGATCTTCCCAAATTTCGGGGAAGATCCGGCCCTGCCGAAGATCGATGATACTTTCGCACTGAAGCTCGCAGACGGTATCCTTACCGCGATTGAAAGGCGCGATCTTAAACGGGCAATTTTGCCGAAGCGAAGAGATCGTTGAACGCGATGGACCCTTCTGTAGAGACACGGATTAAGAACTTAGAGCACGCACTTGGGGAGATTCAGCAGCGAAATCTCCGCGTTGAAAGTGACAAAAAGTGGGAGGTGAGCTGGCTGCGCCGGGGCGCTGTTGCCGGACTCACTTTTTTCTTTGCTTCCGTTGTGTTCGTCGTGATCGATGTGCCAAACCCGCTACGAAACGCGCTGATCCCGGTAACCGGATACATCGTCTCAACTTTTTCGCTTCCGTGGCTTCGAGGATTCCTCGCGCGGGAGAGCGGAGGCGAGTCGTAGCAAAGCTCCGTATGACAACGGTCAGAGACAGTCCAGGGAGCTTCGCCCGATAAATGCCGGAGCGTGGGACACAATCGGGGGGTGAGGATCAAGACCGGGCACACACACTCCTGCAGCCTTTGCTCGAACGGATTGGCGCTTTCAATCACCGATCGGTACACGACCCGTCTATTGCCGCCGCGCACCGCTCCGCTGCTTTGGGGCAGTCTTCGATCGAGAGTGTTTCGCAACGTGTGACGCAACCGACAGTTGGGCAATTTGTTCCGAAACCTGCGCTGTCAAACTCGCAGGCGATGGCCGATTCACCACGGTACCGCATTCCGACGCAGCGCCGATCCGCTCGACAGTCGGTTATGTTTTTATGCTTTCCGCATGCATCCCAGGGCGGTGATTCGCACCAGTCCTGCGGCGAGAGTCCGCAGGCCACGATACTAAGTGTCAGCGCCAGATCGAGCCGGATAATTCGTATACGCATGACGTTCTCCTGAAATCGTTGACGAGACTTTACTCCCCCGTCAGTAAGTTGAAAGGACCGATTGTCTCCGTTTCGCCGCGTTCGCTAAGGTGCGGTTCATATGAACGCTCTGATGGCTCGGCTGCTCGCACCTTTGCTCAAGGTTGCCGGTGCATACTGTGTTGTCGCCTGGGTGCTCTCGTTTGCGGCTTTGATTCCGACTCGCCCCGAGTTTGGGGCCGTGAATTTCCCGTTGGAGGTCATCAAAAGCTTCCTCGTCCAATTTGCCATTTTCCACCTCCTCTTCGCGCTGTTGGGAGTGCTCCCGCGATGGCGTCAGTCTGTCCCATGGACCTTTCGCCTCTGCAGCTTTGCTTTTGCTGTTTGGTCGCTCACGCAGGTTTCCCGCTTTCTGCTCCGCTCGCCGCTCATCCATCCCGCCCCAGCGTCGAACGGAGCGGGAGCGGATCGATTAAGAATTTTGTATGCAAACTGTCTGTTCGGCCGGATCGCGGCGGAGAAGGTTCTTGCAAGTGCCCCGGACGGCCCACCGGATCTGATCGGTCTCGTCGAAGCGCCCCTTCTCGTGTCGGAATCTCTTCGGAGCAAATATCCGTATGTCGTCTCATTCGGAGGACGGTTCACTGTCGAGGAGTATCAGATCTACTCGCGGTTCCCGATCCTGGAGATTCTTCCGCTGAAAACCACCGTACCGTTTCCGACTGTTGGCGTGAAGATCAAAGTATCGGACCGGAGCGCGCCGGTTACCGTTTGGCTCGTGCATGCGCCCGGACCGCATTTCGATCATAACTTGGCGATGCGCCGGACCTATGTCGATGCACTTGCGAAGGCGATGCAAACGGAGGGCACGGTTCTCGTCGGGGATCTCAACATGAGCCCTTGGGCCTCGGATTATCGAGCCGCGATGAGGCGATGGAAGCTCAAATCCGGGGCTGAAGGCTTCGGTCTTCATCCCACCTGGCTCGCGAGTGAGTCGCCAATCGTGGGAGCGCTCTTCTGGAGCACGATTGATCACGTTCTGCACTCCGGCGATCTGCAGATGGAAGAGTATCAGGTGCTACCAAGTATCGGGTCGGACCACAGACCGTTATTCGCGTCGTTACTCATCCCCAGAGAACTCAGAGAGCACGTACTGCCCATTCCGAATCACGAGCACGTAGACGGGAACTGACACCGTTCCGTCGCTTCGAAAGTGATAATCCGGAACCGCCGGCTGCGGGAGCCGTTCGGCGAGCACACGCTGAAAAAGCGAGGAGGCGGAATCTTTTGCAAGCGCCGCCGCAGAGACGATTCTTGCGAGATCATAGCTCTGAGCGGAATACATATCGGGCTTCCGGGAATATCTTTTTGTGAATGCGGAGGTGAAATCGGCGGAATATTTCGTAGTCAGAAAGCCCGGCAGGTAGATACCTTCGATCGTGCTCCCGAACTCCTTCAGGTACTTCGGATCGATGTCGAGATATCCGATGCGATGGCCTCGATAACCCTGCTCCTTCAGCTGTTTAAAAAATGCGAAAGACTGTCCCGGATCGGCGGTGACCGAAAACACCGAATCCGGTTTTGTGCGAATCAACTTTGTGATGAGAGTTCGAAAGTCACGCTCAGTGCCGTTCACTGAATCTTTCGCAGCAACCTCAATACCCTCGCTTTCAAATACGCTGAGGGCGACACGCTCAGTGTCTTCACCATAACTGCTGTTCTCGCGAAGCAGCGCAACCCGTTTGATATTGAGCTTTCTGACAAGCTTGCCGAGTGCTCCGAGCTGTTCCTGGGTCGAAGGGTAGCCGCATGCGACCTGCTTGAACTTCTTCAACTCGGGCGAGCAGAGTGTGAGAGAGATGAGAGGGACGTTCGCCCGCTCCGTGATGGGCGCAGCGACCAAGGTTTGATCCAGGTAAAAGGCGCCGATAACAACGGCAACTTTGTCCATCGAGACGAGCTTCGAGGTGGCCTTCGCAACCTCGGCAGTTGCACCGGTTCCCACATCTTCGACGATGTAGGTCAGTCGCTCCTGCGGAATGTTGTCGAGAGCGAGTTGAATTCCATCGAGAGCCTTTCTTCCGAAGATCTCCATCTCTCCGGTCAGTGGAGCGAGGATTCCGACTTTCATCGGTTCCGCTTCCGCAGAATCGGCCCCCGCTGCGAAGAGCAGAAAAACCCCTGTAACGAGCCGGCTCAGATTTGGGAAAATTTTCAAACTTTTACCAAAACTCTTTTTCATTCCGCACAAAAGTTCCGAAGACGGCAGAAACCTCAGGGGAATACCCATCGGCTCAGAAGAGGCATATCATACGGGGGTTCTCTTGAAATAGCTGAACACGAAACCCAACACGCAACCAAATATAAAAACAATTAGAACAATGGCACTGCTGCATACGGAAAGACATCGGACGGACCGGATCGGCTGGTTACGCGCTGCGGTGTTGGGTGCCAATGATGGAATCGTTTCCACGGCAAGCCTGGTTGTCGGTGTTGCAGCCGCAAACGGCGAAAAGGGTGACATTCTCGTCGCAGCGGTTGCCGGTCTGGTCGCCGGAGCAATGTCGATGGCCGCCGGCGAATACGTCTCG
>CAYOAK010000289.1:0-3900 GCA_964401925.1 uncultured Bdellovibrionales bacterium
CAGGCTGTGATCACGGTGCCGGCATATTTCAATGATGCCCAGCGTCAGGCGACGAAGGATGCGGGGAAGATCGCCGGGCTCGAAGTCTTGCGGATCATCAACGAGCCGACCGCGGCTGCTCTCGCTTTCGGCCTCGACAAGACCGGCGAACGGAAGATCGCGGTATTCGACCTCGGGGGCGGAACATTTGACGTCTCGATCCTCGAGCTTGGAGACGGCGTTTTTGAGGTGAAGGCAACGAACGGGGATACCTTCCTCGGTGGTGAAGATTTCGATTTGACGATTGTGAACTTCCTCGTCGCGGAGTTCAAAAAAGATCAGGGGATCGATCTCTCGAAAGACACCATGGCGCTTCAGCGGCTGAAAGAGGCCGCGGAAAAAGCGAAGCACGAGCTCTCCCAATCACTCGAGACTGATGTGAACTTGCCGTTCATCACGGCCGATTCATCCGGTCCGAAGCATTTAAACATGAAGCTATCGCGGTCGAAGCTCGAAGCGCTCTGCGGACCGCTCCTCGATCGCCTCGATGCTCCTTGCCAGACGGCTCTGCGTGACGCCGGACTCGCGGCGGGCGAAATCAACGAAGTCATTCTCGTCGGCGGTATGACCCGCATGCCGGCAGTGCAGGAGCGCGTGAAGCGGATCTTCAATCGTGCCCCGAGTAAATCTGTTAATCCGGACGAAGCGGTGGCGATCGGAGCCGCCGTTCAAGCCGGTGTTCTGCAGGGCGAAGTCAAGGATGTCCTGCTGCTCGACGTTACTCCGCTCAGTCTCGGAATCGAGACTCAGGGCAGCGTAATGACGAAGCTGATCGAGAAGAACACGACGGTTCCGACCCGGAAAAGTCAGATCTTCTCCACGGCGACGGACAATCAGCCGGCAGTGAGCATTCACGTGCTCCAGGGTGAGCGCGAGATGTCGACCGACAACAAGACGCTCGGCCGTTTCGACCTCGTGGGAATTCCTCCTGCGCCGCGCGGCGTGCCCCAGATCGAGGTAACCTTCGACATCGATGCGAACGGTATCGTGCACGTTTCGGCGAAGGATCTCGGAACCGGTAAGCAGCAGTCGATTCAGATTACCGCAAGCTCCGGCCTGACTGAAGATGAGATCAAAAAGATGATCCGCGATGCCGAAGAGCACGCGGATGAAGATCACAAGCGGCGCCAGATGATCGAAGCGCGCAATCAGCTGGATGGTTTGATTTACCAAACTGAGAATGCGCTCCGGGAGCACGGCACAGGACTCGAAGCCGCGGAGAAAGCGAAGCTCGAAGCGACCCTCGATGATGCGAAGAAGAAGCTCGCATCTGGGACCGATCCCGATGAACTCAAGCGTTCAGCGGACGAGCTTTCACGCGCTGCGCATAAGCTCGCCGAAGCGGTTTACAAGACCACGAACGGATCCAAGCAACACGCGGGAACCGAGGGGATGAGCGGCCAACATCACGCGGGCGCCGGCGCTAAAGACGACGGTGTCGTCGATGCCGACTACGAAGAAGTAAAATAACGACGGTGGGCGTGAGCCGCGATGGCCGGAAAGCGGGACTACTACGAAGTTCTCGGGGTGGCCCGCGATGCTTCAAGCGAGCAGATCAAGAAGGCCTATCGGCAGCTCGCGCTCAAATGCCATCCGGACAAGAATCCGGGAGATAAGAAATCGGAGGAGCTCTTCAAGGAGGGCTCCGAAGCCTACCAAGTTCTCTCTGATCCGCAGACGCGTGAGCGCTACGACCGGTTCGGTCATGGAGCGTTTCAGGGCGGCTTCGAAGGGTTCGGAGACTTCGGAAATTTTGCAGAGGAGATCTTCGGCGACATCTTCGGCGCGTTTTTCGGCTCATCCAATCAGCGCGCACCTCGCGGCGGACGGGATCTCCGGATTCAAGTCGAGGTCACGCTCGAGGAGGCCGCATTCGGGATTGAGAAAGAGATCACGGTGCCCAAGCCGCAGATTTGTGACCCGTGCACGGGAAGCGGCGCTCGTGCCGGAACCGCACCGGAGCAGTGCCGGCATTGCGGCGGAAGCGGCCAGGTCCGCATGCAACAAGGTTTCTTTACGATTCAACGTCCCTGCAGCGTCTGCGGCGCGAAAGGAAAGATCGTACGCGATCCTTGTCCGGAATGCAGCGGGCGAGGGGAGATTACGAAGAACTCCGTGCTCAAGGTGAAGATCCCGGCCGGGATCAACGAGGGCCAAAGTCTGAAGCTCCGGGGCGAGGGCGAGCCTGCCTCGCGCGGCCCGGCGGGGGATCTCTATGTGCAGGTAGCGGTGCAGGAGCACCCGGTGTTCCGGCGCCAGGACACGGAGCTCCTGGTGGAGGTCCCGGTCAGCTACGCCCAAGCGGCGCTCGGTTCGGAGGTTGAAGTTCCCACGCTCGAAGGTAAAACCTCGGTGAAGATCCCTCCCGGGACGCAGCCGGGGACGACTTTCCGGCTGCGAGGCCGGGGAATCGTTGATATTCATTCAGGACGCCGCGGTGACCAGCATGTGCGCACCGTTCTGGTGGTCCCGAAGAGTGTGTCAGAGAGGGAACGTGAGCTGCTTGAGGAACTTGCGCGCCTTCAGGGAACACCGAATGTTGATGAGCACCGAAGTTTTCTGGATAAAGTTAAAGAGCTCTTCGAGTAACGCCCTCGTTTGGTTGCTGGGCGTCCTGCTTGCAAGCTGCTCCGCACCTCCTCCACCGAAGCCACCCGTCAGAGTCCCGGCCGATCTCTCGTCCAGCTCTCAGCCGCACGAAGTTCCGGCCCCGCTCTTGCTCCCTGTGCCGCCGTGGCATGTTTGGTTGGATGCGCCGGGAACAGCCGCGGGCGAAATTGATCAGCTGACGAACGCGGGGAAGCTTGAAGAGGCGCTGATAGTGGCTCGCCGCCACCATTTGGCGAATCGTCTCGATGAAGAAGTGCTGACCCGATTATTCTCGTTGTTGCTGCAGCACGGACGATCACAGGAGGTGCTCGACATCGCGGCCGATTATTCGAAGAGCAGTAAGCGCGAGATAGACCAGCTCGCGCCGAATCTTCAGCTTATGGCCGGATACGCCTACCTTCACCAGAAGGATGTCGACCAAGCCATCGCATGGTTCGGACTTGTGCTCCGTGGAGCGGCCGGAACCCGAGTTGGAAATGTTGCGGGCAGAGAGATTCAGGGCCTGCTCAGCCGGATTGTTGAGCCGGCACTTCGCCAGTACTCCGACAAATGGAATGATGACCCGACGATACGGCAATTCTTCGTTACTGAATTCGAGCGCCGCCGGAAGGGCGGCACGGTGTTAAAGGGCGAGGATACAGATTATTTTGCGCCTTCGACGTACGGGCTCTCGCCGAGCGCAGCCGTTCCGGACGCAGGTTCGGCGGAGGCATCGATTGTGGTCGTGAGTCCGGCTGACGGACGGTTTCTTGAGTACGGTGAGGCGATCCGCCGGGGCGTCGATATTGCGCGAACAGAGCTGGACCCCGAGGGACTGCTCAAAATCAAGTTCGTTGAGGAGGAACGGATCTCCGAAAGTGAGCCGGTGATCCATGCGGCGAAGGCGGTGATCGGTCCGCTCCAGATTCAGTCGGTCGACCTTGTGCGTGCACAGGCGGGCCCGAAGGTTCCGATCTACAGCTTCATCAAACGCGATCGAACCACTCGCGAAAATGTTTATGCGATGAACGTTTCGATCGTTCACGAAGGGGAGGCTCTCGTCGAATTTGCGACCCAGGGCCTCGGAGCTACGAAGCCCGTATTACTTGTTCCGGCAAAGACGGCGGATGAGTCGGTGATCCGGCTCGGAAAGCTCACCGAAGTTCGAAAGGTCGAACCGGAAATCTCTTCAGATCAGTTAAACCAGCTGCTCGCCGGCAAAGACGCACTTCTCGCGCTCTTTCCTCTGGAGACGTTTCTCCCGCTGATCCA
>CAYOAK010000290.1:0-3894 GCA_964401925.1 uncultured Bdellovibrionales bacterium
CTCGGCCACCACATGACAATTTCGAACAATACTATCGAGGAGAACGACGGTCAGGGCATCTCGATGTATTCGGATATTCCGACCGCCCCCCTGAGAGATCTGGTCATCTCTAACAACATCATCCGGAACAATAATCGGGCGGACGCAGCAAGCTGGGGGGCGTGCGGCATCCTCATACATGACGGTGGAATTAATATTGCTATTCGCGATAACACCATCGAGGACACGAGATCTGCGCCGCGGCAACGCACGGCGATCTGGCTGAATAACTCCCGGGGAGCTGTAAATGGCATCACCATCGAACGGAATTCCTGCAGAGGTCACCGCTTGAGCGGGATGATCATCGGCGGCGGGCCGAACGCAATCCAGAACCTCACCCTTCGTTCAAACAGCTGCACCGACAACAAAGAGTTTGGGCTGTTTTTCACAAAAGCTGCCGCTACCTTCAGTCAGATCTCTCTATGCGGAAATGATCTCAGCCGGAACGTCAACGGTCCGATCGCAAATGATACCGGTCTGACGTTGGCAAATCCCGCATGCGCGAATGGGGACACGGTAGGTCCGGGTGCCCCAACGAATTTTCGTTGAGGGATACGAAGTTTTTTCCTGTTAGATCGCTCCCGCCGCAGGGCCGGGAAGCGGACGAGGACCTTTCGACAAGCTCAAGGCAGGCAGCCCGCGCTCCCGGTAGGAAGTTTGGGCGTGCAGGGGTCGAACCTGAGACATCCAGCTTCGCAGTAGGCTTGCCGACTGCCAAAAACACAGTAGGCAGGCCTTACAAGCTGGCGAGTCCGATAATGAGAAGTTTGGGCGGTGCAGGGGTCGAACCTGCGACATCCAGCTTGTAAGGCTGGCGCTCTACCAACTGAGCTAACCGCCCATATGCGCTTAAAAGTGCCTTGGGGGAGCGAAACGTAGCCGCGGCGAAGTTCTCAGTCAACGCCTGGGTTTCGGAATTGTCTTCAGACGCCAAATCGCGGAAATTCGGCCTCAATGCGACCGTATTTCACCGACGCGCTTGGTATGAACCGGCTGAATGCTTTTAGTGACGGCGTGTTCTGCGTGGCCGTGACGCTCCTTGTTTTCGAACTGCGGCTGCCGGTCAATGATGCGGGTCCCCTCTCCGCGCAGCTTTTGGCTCTGTGGCCGAAGGCGCTCTGCTATTTCGTTACGTTTCATCTCGTAGGGATCTATTGGATGGGACACGTCGGGATGTGCCGGCACCTGAAGAGGTATGATCGGACGTTTCTGATCCTCAATTCAGCGTTCCTAATGTTTATCGCACTGATGCCATTCCCGACCGCCGTGCTCGGCTCGCGTCCGGATGAGCAGGCATCAGTGATTCTCTATTCGATCTGCTTTCTGGTAACCGGCCTCGCGCTGGCTCTCGTTTGGTGGTGGGCGTCGCATGATCGCCATTTGATCGGCGCAGATATCAGCGACGAAGTGATTCGTGTTGCGTATTCACGAATTCTGCTGGCACCGGTTCTCGCGCTGGTTGCGATCGCCATCTCTTTTTTCAGCTGCCAGCTGAGCATCGCTCTGTATGTCATTGCCGGCATTGCTTATACGTTTCCGTCGCGCATCGATAGGATCGCCGGCCACCATTTAGGTGACGGCTAGATCGAGGTGATCCAGCGAGCTCGGGTTTCACGGTACATTATCAAGCCGATAACGATTGCCCATCCCGTGTAATAGGCCTGCTCCGTGAGCTGCACCGACTCCTTCACGTTGTCCACCATCGCGAGAAAGATGAGGGTTGGGATGAGCAGGAATAATCCGCAACGGAAGAGATTTTTCAGCAATCCGGAGCTGGTCTTAATCTCCTGAAGCTTCACAGGTGTGCCCGGAACCGTCCTGGTCACTGAGGTTGTGATCAGCTTCAGCTTTTGAATCCGCTCCGCCCGGGATGGTCCGGAATCGCCTGACTCCAGCTTCTTTCCGAAAAAAAAGAGCGTTCGCCCATCCGATTCAACGGCCGAGATCCCTTCCATTGCTTCCAACAATCCGCGCTGCGAAAGGAACTTTTCTGTTTCCGCCGGCTGGCTCGTCTCGATACGGCAGTTCACCTTGTCGATAAAGTAGAGCCGCTTTGAAGGCGTGCCCCATTCAAGGTCACGCGCAAAGAGAAATCGGGGCCAGGAATTGCGCGGGGTTAAAAAAATATAAGCCGGAGAGTTGTAACGTCCGGTGGCATCGGAAACAGAGAAGTTCGTGGCTACAGTCATCAGCTCCCCGCTCGGCACACAAAGGAGGTCGAGGAATTTGGCGCGCTGACGATCGAACATGAGCGTGAGTGGCAAGAGAAGCCCATGCACATTCGGAATCCAGCGTATGATCCTAACAACGGAAACGGGGTCACATTCGAAGATCCCGCGCTTCGTGCACTCCAGAATCAGGGACCCTTGAATGCGCCGCAGGATGCCTAGGTGGGGCCCGTAAAACCGGGAAAGGAACGAGACACTGGGGAGGTAGAACCCACCGAGCGGCTGAACGAGCTTTTCTGCGATCTCGACGCTTTCTCGGGATGCGCTAATGCTCTTCCACGAGCGCCAAAGCACCAGGAGAAGCAGACCGCCAAAGAGGAAATAGGCGCAAACAAGCAGGGCCCCAGTAAAGAAGTGGGTACCCTGCTCTCCGGTCATTTAGTGCGCGAGGACTGCGCCGCTCTCTTTGTGATCCGCTTCGTCGTTCGCCCCGTCTTTCTTCTTATCCTTATCGTCATTGCCGAAAAGGTCCAGGTAACGATCGGCGCGTTCCTTGAGAAGAAGCTCGAACTGGTCGCGGCCGAGAATCTGCAGTGCTTCACGAAGAACTTCGTCAACATGTGAAACCGCGATAATCTCGATCCCTTCGCGGACGGAGTTCGGAATCTCTTCGATATCCTTCTCGTTGTCCTTCGGGATGAGAACGCGCGTGATTCCGCCGCGGTGAGCTGCAAGGATCTTTTCCTTCAACCCGCCGATTGGAAGCACTCGTCCGCGGAGCGTCACTTCGCCGGTCATCGCGATATCCTTGCTGACCGGAACTCCGGTGAGCGCGGAAGCAATTGCGAGAACCATCGTTACGCCTGCAGACGGACCATCCTTCGGAATCGCTCCTTCCGGAACGTGCACGTGGATGTCGATCTTGTTGTAGAAGTCGCGCGGGAGTCCGAGAACTGCAGCTCGCGAGCGGACATACATCATCGCTGCTTGTGCAGACTCTTGCATGACATCGCCGAGCTTTCCGGTGATGATCAAGCGCCCTCGGCCGGTAACAACAGCTACTTCGATGAGGAGCATCTCCCCGCCGAGCTCTGTCCAGGCCAAGCCCTGAGCAACGCCCACCTGATTTTCCGTCTCCTGACGCCCGTATTTGAACGGAGCGACGCCCAGGAACCTGTCAACGTTCTCAGGGGTGATCTTCTCGTTGTACTCCGGACCGTTCCGGTGAACCTTTACAGCCACCTTACGGCAGAGCCCGTCGATCGTGCGCTCAAGCGTCCGCACACCCGCTTCCCGCGTGTAGTGCCGGACAACATAGAGCAACGTGTCATCGGAGATGTCGATGTTCGACTCTTTAAGTCCGTTCTTCTCCGCGACTTTGGGCAGAACGAAGCGCTTTGCGATCTCAATCTTTTCGAGCTCGGTGTAACCCGCGATTTGGATGATCTCCATTCGATCGAGGAGCGGCCGGGGAATCGTCGAGAGCGAGTTTGCCGTCGTGATGAACATGATCTTCGAGAGGTCGTAGTCGACATCGAGATAATGGTCATTGAAAGTGTCGTTCTGCTCGGGGTCGAGAACTTCGAGGAGCGCCGATGCCGGATCTCCGCGGAAGTCTGCAGACATCTTGTCGACCTCGTCGAGGAGGAACACCGGGTTGCTCTTCCCTGCGCGCTTCAGCGACTGC
>CAYOAK010000291.1:0-2819 GCA_964401925.1 uncultured Bdellovibrionales bacterium
CGCATCTGGAGACGTTGCGCTCCACGCTGCATTCCCTTCTCGCGCTCGTTCTGGGAGGGCTGGTCGTCTTCCGCACGAACACGGCTTATGACCGATGGTGGGAAGGGCGGAAACTCTGGGGACAGCTCGTCAACGACAGCCGCAACCTCGCACTCAAAGTTCAGACATGCGTCTCCTCCGCTCAATCAGAAAAGGAGATCTTCGCCCGTAAACTCATCTCCTTCTCATTCGCTTTAAAGGACCATCTCCGTGGCTCGATCACGCTTCGAAGTTATGCCGGTTATACTGACTCCATCGAAACGCCAAAGCATGTTCCCGCATTCATCGCGGGCGACATTTATCGACAGCTCGAGAGCTGGCGGAAGTCCGATAAGCTCGGAAGCATCGAGCTGCTGTTTTTAGATACGCATGCCTCCTCATTGATGAACATCTGCGGGGCGTGCGAGCGAATTCGATCGACACCTATCGCCAGCTCGTCGAGGCGCTTCATTCGACAGATTCTGGGCATCTACCTGCTCACTCTTCCTTGGGGGCTCGTTCAGGACATGCATTTGCTCATGGTCCCCATCACTTTTCTGGTCGGATACTTCATGATCGGATTGGAAACTATCGCCGAAGATATCGAGGAACCGTTTGGAACCGATGACGATGATCTGAAGCTTGAGGAGATCTGTTCAAACATCAAACAGTCGGTCGAGGAGATCTTTCTCGTGGTGAAGCCGAGTTTGTAATCGTACTCCGGGGAAGCGCGGGCGAATGTGGATCTGAAATCCAAAAGATCAGAGCCGGGTATCCCGTTCTTCCTGACGGGCCTGGCGCTTGTGCTGGTCGCCGGCTACTTCACCTACTTTCGGCATTACGAGGAACCGCCCGCGTTCTTCTGGGATGAAAACTACCACGTTGCGTCAGCGCAGAAGTACCTCAATGGCGTCTTCTTCATGGAGCCCCATCCGCCCCTCGGGAAATTGATCGTTGCGGCAGGCGAGTGGCTCGTGGCTCCGAACGATTTGACCACTCAGCTGCTCGATCTCGACTATGCCGCGGAGACTCCCGACGGCTTGTCACTCGCCGGATTTCGTTTCTTTCCGGCGCTGCTCGCGTGGCTGACAGCCGGCCTGCTCTACCTTCTCTTCGTCGAAGTAACGGGGCGAGCTTGGCTTTCGACTTTCTTGACCGCTCCGTACATTTTCGACAATGCGATCATCGTTCATAGCCGGGGGGCGATGCTGGAGGGGCCGCAACTGTTCTTCCTCCTGCTGGGTGTTTATGCGTTTGTTCGAATTCTCAGACAAAAAGGCTCGGCAGCGCTCATTCAATTTCTCTTTCTCGGGGTCGCTGTCGGCCTCTCGGCGTCGGTAAAACTGAACAGCCTGATCATCGTTCCGACGATACTACTCGCTGCGTGGCGTCAACACGAACTGCGCGAGCGAGCTACGGCGCTCGCCGTTGGCGGGATCGCAAGTGCTCTTGTTTTTTGTGCGGTCTGGCAGCTGCATTTCTCGCTTGGAAAGAATGTGCGGCCGGTTCTCCGAAACGATGGATTCTACCAAGCCTCGGCTCCTTTCCGCGAAGCGCTCAGTCGCGGTGAAGCTCCTCCGTTCTTCGTTGCAATCCGCGACAGCATGCGCTTCACGGCCGACTATACGGCAAAGGTCCCGCGGCTTGACCTCTGTAAAGAAGGTGAGAACGGAAGTCATCCACTGATGTGGCCGCTCGGCGGCGCAGCGATTAACTATCGATGGGAGAAGGAAGGAGGGGAAGTCCGCTATCAGTACCTTCAGAGCAATCCCGCCGGGTGGCTCTTAGCGCTTGGAGCCGTGCTGTTTCTGACGGCCTGCCTGATCGGCAGCATCTTTCGGATATCCTCCCGGATTCCGTTCGAGGCGGAAGTACTCGTGACGTTGTATTGGATCTACTTTGCGACGGTGCTCAACGCGGGCCGCGTACTTTATCTTTATCACTACTTCATCCCGCTGCTGTTCGCTTACCTCCTGATTCCGCACGCAGTCTCGCGCCTGCTGGCCGAACCGGAAATCCAGATGAGCCCGCGTCCGCTATTTGCAGTTGTGTCCGCCGCGGCCGCAATATTCGGCTGTTATCTATTTTTTGCCCCGTTTACATATGCGCTACCGCTGACGAACGAGGAGTTCATGCGGCGAAGCTGGTTTAGTATTTGGCGTTTACAGTGCATCGGTTGCCCTCCGGCGGAAAAGCTGCAATGTGGACCAGTTCCGTCTGCGAATTAGAGTTGGGTAGTCCGGCTCGGACCGGTGTTTCGCGCGGTGTATATTTTCAAGATTTCGGAGCGTTACATGACGAATGCAAAAAAAGGGCTGGGATTGATCGCGATCGTCCTGCTCACTTTTACTGCGGCCTATTCAGATCTTGAGTCACTCTTGATTCGTTTCGCAGGACGATGCGGATCCGGATCCTCACGAGGCTGTACTATTCGTGTAACGGCGACCGGATCCAGCCTGCGGGGAGTTCCGCTCTTTATCCAATACGCGACGAAGAAGAACGGACGGTTTTCAAATGTAAGCCGTACCCCAAGGTTGCTTCCTTCGAAGGGCACAACCGAGTTTCGTTTCAGAGACCGTCAAGGCTGCTATCGTGTACGCGGGAGAAATGTTCGATCGAATGTGATCTGTACGAATCAGGGCAGCTCGAGCAGCAGCTCGGCGAGTTCAAGCGCAGGTTCCTCTTCATCTTCGAGCGCGAGCTCGTCGTCCTCGAGTAGTTCTTCATCTTCATCTTCATCTTCATCTTCATCTTCAAATAATTTTTCATACTCGTCTTAGGGTTCTTAATCAACAAGAGGA
>CAYOAK010000291.1:2829-3888 GCA_964401925.1 uncultured Bdellovibrionales bacterium
GCATGGCGCGGCGCCGGTAGCGGGCCAGCAGCGCCTCATCCTCGTCTTCGGGTTCTTCTTCCTCCAGCGGAAGTTCCTCTTCGGACGACGACGATTAAGTTGGCCGGTGATTTACTAATCTCGGGCGGCGCAATCAGAGGAGTGCAAATGCGTACTTTGAATCGAACTATCATCACAACCCTTGCAACGTTCTGTTTGTGCTCGGCGGCTGCGGCTCAGACCCATGAGTCGCCTCCTCAGCCGGTGCTTGGCGCGGCACATACTTCGGGACCGGGGGAGACCATTCGCGATACCGCGCAAGTTGCACAGGATAACGCAGCCCAGGTCACTCATCATGCGGGCAACGAGATCGATCGCGCTGGTGCGATCGTGCGTGACACCGCACAGGTCGTGGAGAAGAATGCCAGAGAGATGGCAAGTCACGCCGGGAAAAAGATCGGCGAAGCCGGTGAGAGCGTTCGCGATACTTCGATGACCGCAGAAAAGAACGCGAAAGAGATCATCAAGTAGACTGTCGCCACTCCGCCGGCGTCGTCACATGGGGTACGGCAAGATCGTCAAATCGGGCGCTCGCTTTAGGTTAAGGGAGTTCGCGAGTTCGAATCGAAGGTAGCCTGCGGCCTTCTTCAGGAAGGCTTGCATCTCTGCCGCTGACTGAAATGGTGCTAATCCTTCAGCAGGTGCGACATAGATTACGAAATGCTTTCCACCCGGTTTTGCATCGATGGCTTTAATCACAAGGTCAGCCAAGCGGGGGTCCCTCGCTGTTCCAAGAAGGAATTCGAGCTCTTCGGCGATAAGATTTGTTAGTTGAGTGTCCCGAACTTCACCATTTTTCATCTTGCTACGCTCCCCCTTTGATTGAAAGAAGCGGACGAAGAGCGGTTCGAATCTTCAGCAGATCCCGCTGGCCTCGCATCACTTGGTCCAGATTCTTATACGCCCTCGGGGCTTCGTCCTTCAGTTTCTCCGATTCAGCCCATACGACCTCCTTCATGTCACGAAACAGATCCCGCGATGAAAGCTGTCGAAAAGCCTCTCCCCGGGAGAGGATCCGGC
>CAYOAK010000292.1:0-3866 GCA_964401925.1 uncultured Bdellovibrionales bacterium
GGATACCGCGTTCCCGGAGTGCTAAGATCGCTACCCGCATCGTCATGCCGGTCGCCAGCCCGTCGTCCACCAATATGACGGTTCTGCCCGACAGCTCGATCTCCGGCCGTTCACCTCGGTAGAGCATTTCCCTGCGCGCTAGCTCCCACCGCTCGTGCTGGAGCGTTTTCTCGAACTCTTCGGCTGAAACTGACGCGGCGACCGGATCGTTCACTAAGACTTTTCCGCCGCTTGCGACTGCACCCATCGCGAGCTCCCTCTGCGACGGGACGCCGAGCTTTCGAACGAGGAAAATATCCAATGGCAAATGGAGCCGCTTCGCGACCTGTGCCGCCACGGGCACGCCGCCACGAGGCAAAGCGAGCACTACGACATTCTCGCGCCCCTCGAATTCGCGCAGAAGCTCTGCCAGACGCTTGCCTGCATCTACTCGGTCTTTGAAAAGAATCTCCATGCGCGAACCTCTGGCGCCGGTTGAATTTGCGCTCGTCGAAATGAAATGGAAAGTTTGTCAGCGGATTATACGCCCCCGGATGCTCCTGATCATGTCACACACCGCTTTCCCGGGAATATTTTCACCCTCGACAGCCGGCGCCCCGCGCCGGTTGCATTGGGCGGGATTCTAGCTGAGACGGCCGCACCCGGTTTGAAGTGTGCGACTCCGGAGCTGAAGTACATTCGCTCGTTTAATGGGAGAAAGTTCCACGCGGAAGCATTGTTCGACCGGTGCTGTCGAACATCGGAATCAGCTTGGAAAAATCGGACTCAAACCTCTGCCGGTCCAGCGCTGCCGGAACTCAGAGGTATGTGGATGTATTAAGGTTTCAGCCGTGATAGGCGATATGCTGTCTGAAAAGAGCTGCGGCTGACGAAGAGGAGCGGGACGTGCGATGAACGTTGTTCGATGAATCGGAAGCGGATTCTACTCGCCCTCAAAGCACTCCTCTCGCCGGTGGCGACTTTCTGTGTGCGTCATGGCTTGAAAGTTCAGGACGCCGAGAGTGTTTTCAAGATTGCGTTGCTTGAAGCTGCGCGGCGGGAGCTCGAATCTCAGTCGCTCGATGTGAACGCAAGCCGGCTCAGTGCGACTACCGGAATTCCTCGCAAGTTTGTCCCGAAGTTTCTATCCGACCGCGCGCTCGAAGAGTCTCAGGGCGATGTCATCACGCGGATCGTCGGCCAATGGCAGAGTGACACCCGTTTTCAGGACAATCGCGGAAAGCCCCGTGCACTGAATATTACCGGGGCGGAGAGCGAGTTCAATGGTTTGGTCCTGACGGTCAGTGCCGATCTCAATTCCTATACAGTCTTGAACGAGCTGATTCGGCTTGGTCACGTTGAACGCAAAGGCGCGAAGCTGAAGCTTCGCACGCGGCTCCATCTCGTGAAGAAGTTGCCGGAAGCGATGGCGCTGGTTGCCCAGGATACCGAGGCACTTCAACGTGCGGCCGAAGAAAACGTCTCATTGCATGAGCCGAAGCATCTGCACCTCACTACCCGTTACGACAACATTCCCGCCTCGGCGATCGGCACGATTGAGAAGTGGCTCCTTGCGGAGGGCAGTGCCTTACACCGCCGGGCGAGAGCATTGCTGTCGGCATTGGATCGGGACGTGTCGCCGGGCGCGGAGGTCGAGACCGAGCGGCGTCATCGGGTTCACCTCGGTGCGTTCAGTTTTACCGAGCGCTATCCAGAACCGAAGAATCCACCGGAGCGGAAAAAATGATGAAAAAGCTCGTTGCCGCCATCGTATTTGCGCTCGGAGCCCTCGGAAGCTGCTCTGGCGGGGGTACCACGGGAACCGGCGGGTTCGATTACACAGGGAAAGTACTCACCTCGAGCGGAGCACCTTCCGCGGGAGTTGCGGTCCTGCTTGAAGGCCCTGGTGGGGAGCAGCTCGATCGGGCGATCACGGCGTCAGACGGAACCTTCAGCTTCGATGAGATCGAATCAAGCGATGCAATTGTTCTGATTGCGGCGGGCACGCCGCAGGCGCTCGAAGTTCCGATCTCGATTCCGGATGGACGCGACACCGCGCATGTCACTTTCCAGCAGCAGCCGGATGGGAAGTTTGAGGCCGATGTTCGATTTGAAACGCATGGCGAAGACGCAAACTCAGAGAACACTGGGGGCACCGGCGCCACGGGGAACACCGGTTCCGGCGGAAATAATAATTCGGGGAGTAACGGGAACGCCAAGCCGACCCCAGCTCCGACTTCATCTGGTGGTGTAAATCCTTCAAATCCGTCGCTTGGGGAGAATCCGGGTCCTGGTGGAGTAACAGGCGACGGAGGCTCATCCGCGGGCGGCCCGGAGGGGACACCGCAGCCGACCGCTCAACCCACGGCCGAGCCGACCTCTACTCCTGATCCGGGGAATGGCTCAGGAAATGGAAATGCTGGCGGGAACGGTAACGGGAATGCGGGTGGCAACGGAAACGGAAACGCCGGTGGGAACGGTAACGGGAATGCGGGTGGGAACGGTAACAGTAAAAAGAAGTAACCGCCGCCCTACCGAAACTTTATTCGTACCTTTACATTTTTCGAACGATCATCCAGCACCTCAACAGAGAACCTGGCTCGCTTTCGATTCCAGGGCTTTGCCGCGGGACGCGAGGTTTCACTAAAGATCCGCTTCTTCTTCCAAACATCCTTGCACTCGCCGAGCGCACCTTGCGCATAACCCCCGCGCTTGGTGAGGCGCTGATTGTTATCGGCCTCAATAATCCGGATCCCGTGATGTCCTGCTCCGTTCAGCGCTGGGGCGTTCACGCTGTTGAACAGCAGTGCCTGGTCGATCAAATCCAGATCGATATGCCAGATATAGAGGCCCGGGCAGAGCGCGCGATCAGTAAAATGACTGTCGAAACCGATCTTCTGCCGGTTCTCAAGCAAGAACCAATCGCGGGGACTCTGGGGAGGCTTGATCAGTACGATATCTTTATTCGTTTCAACGGGCCGGAGCGTGATCGTTTTAGTTCCCGATCGCACAGTCTTCGGACGAACCCAGCCGAGTGTGACCTTCGAGTAAGCTCCGAAGTGAGCCGGTCGCGAGCCGTCACCCGCCAAATAGAGACCGAATGCCATCAGATCGAAGAACCCGGCGCCTCCGCTCGTTTGATAGGTGACATCGTACATATCCGGGAGGCCCAACCCGTGGCCATGCTCATGCAAGCAAACACCGATCGTTTGCGCGGCCCCGTTCGAAAGCAGCTCCGGACAGAAGGAGAGACTGCTCACGGTATATCCACCGGCGGAGGTGAAGCCGCCATCGACGAACTGATCGAGTCCGAACGCGGTCGGTTGCAGGTCCGAGCTAAGACCGGTTTCGACGGAAGACTTCCCGGCAAATAAAATAACGAGATGCTCAACGTGCTTTGTCACCGGATTCGCATAGGGAGCGAAGTCGAATCCAGCGGAGTCGAGTGCCTGCAGAGCATGGAACGAGAGTCCGCCGCTATTCTGGGGAAACTCGCTGTTAGCGGTGTAGAAGCTTTTCGGGTTGGGAAGCCGAACAAAGATCGGACTGTTTGCGTTCGCCTGAGGAACTCCCCCGGAGATTCCGACGACATCGCCGGTGAGGTTCAACTGTCCGTAAGAGGTTTCCCAGTAGTAGTCGGCAAAAGAGCTGCCGGTGTCAGTCCCGAAAAATTGCTGCGCGAAATAACTTTGAGCGACCGTTCCCGGCTCGTCCGTAAAATCGACGAGCACCACGAGCATCCGAAAAAAACCGATCGATTTTACCGGAGCGCCCAATCGTGGCGAGAACACCGGCGGCATGCTCATCAAGCGCTCCGGGGCGGGGGAATGGCCCGGCATAACGGGAGGTGCTGCTTCAGCGATCGCGCTGACGCTGAGAACGAGAAC
>CAYOAK010000293.1:0-3824 GCA_964401925.1 uncultured Bdellovibrionales bacterium
ATGGGTCGAGAAGATTTCGAGCAGCTCGGAAAAGGTGTCGTTAGACGCAAGTCAAAGCGCATCATGGGATTATTTATCGACGGGGTCGGTTTGGACCGCGCTACCCGCCGTCTCGAGCGCAAAGTTGATCTCGGCCGCCTGGTAAAAGGTGTCACCACCGGTCTCAAGCTCGAAGTCGCCCGCTACTACACACTCATTCCGAATGAAGATGATGCGAGACAGTTCGCGTTCCTCGACGCAGTTGAGCGCGCAGGCCTCGAAGTTGTCGTAAAGCGTCTGCCGCCGATCGGTGTAAAACGGCAAGTATCCGTCGACGTGCACATGGCCGCAGACATCGTGGCTTTCTCGCACGGACATTTTGAAAAGAAGGAAGACGCAGCAGCAGCGGGGACGACCGCTCCCGCCGCGGCAACTGTTCCCCCTGAAGCCGTTGCCGAACCGGCAGTCGAATCACGATTGATTCCGATCAAACGTTCCGCACTCGTCGTCTGTCCAAGCCGCGAGCTGAGCTACGCGATTTATCTCGCCAATCAGGTCGGCGTCGAAACATCGCTCGCCGATTTCGGCCTCTACGGCACGTCCGACGGATGGAGAGGTGTCGACCGATGGATTGACCTTTCGACCTCTGAGACGATCTGGCGTTAGGCGTGAGCACGCCTTGCTGGGTCCGCGGGCGTCCCGCCCGCTTACCGGGCAATGCGTTCGAACATTGATCGCTCTGTGCCTTGTTCAAATGCGGGCACTTGCAAGCGGACGGGGACGTCCGCGGACCCAGTAGGTCGCGACGGCCGAGGTTCCAGCAAAACGCAAAATCCCAAAGATCCTTCGCGCTTGAGGACCTTCTCCTCCCCCACTTTCCACTCTCCGGAACGGCTTGAAATGCCGATAATATTGGGAAGTACGCACGGAAGTTGAGTGATCTCTTTAAGAAGTAATTTGGCATCGTTAAAAGCAGAGAGGCGTCTGCTTGAAGCCACTTCTTCGCTCTCCGCCGCATCGGCGAAACTTTCCTCCGGACTTCGAATCAACCGTCCCTCGGATGACGCTGCGGGACTGGCGATTGCTTCCGGCCTCAATGTCGATGCGCGCGTCTACGGACAGGCGGCCCGAAATGTGAACGATGCCCTCGGGGCTCTGAACATCGCCGAGGGCGCCGTCGACCAGCTCTCCACAATCATCCTCCGGATTCGCGAGCTCGCGGAGCAATCAGCAAACGGAGTGATCACAACTCCGCAGCGGTCGGCGCTAGACGCGGAAGCTCAAGCTTTGCGCTCTGAGTACAACCGGATAACTGCCACAGCGAGCTTGAACGGCCTTGTTTTCTACGGGGCAGGTTCCACCACCATCAATGTGCAACAGGGCTACGGCGATGGTCTCGACGTCACTCTCGGCCTCAGCCTGCAGCGCTTCGCCGGCGACGGAACTTTTTCCGCCGGACCGACACAGTTCGACGCGGGGTACCGTCCGGGCGGCGTAGTCGCGGGAGATTTTAACGATGACGGGCTCGATGATCTCATCGCAGGCGGAGTGATCAGCTCCGGGACCAGCCGCGTCCTCCTCAGCAACGGAGACGGAACTTTTTCCTTCGGCAACTCCCTCAGCTCAGGAGGAGGCTCCATCCTAGGTGACATCAACGGTGACGGAACCCTGGACGCAATCACAGTCGTAAACTACGCGACGAACGTGAGAGTCTCTCTCGGAAACGGAGATGGAACATTCAGACGGGGCTTCTCTTTCGGAACATTCAATCCAACTGGATATGCCCTCCTCGGGGATGTGACCGGAGATGGACGTCTCGACCTTCTGATCGGACTGGGCACCGCAAGTCCCGAAATGCTTTTATTCCGCGGTAACGGCGACGGGACATTCCAGTCCGGTGTTACAAGCGCCGCTTCGACCGGGAACTCGTATCTGCTGGCTCTGGAGGATTTCGACGGAGATGGCGCGGCCGATGTCCTCGTAGGAGACTCTGGTTCAAACAATAGTCATATTTTGTACAACAACGGCAATGGTACCTTCCTGGCTCCCGCTCTTCTCGGTTCCACCGGTGTCTCGACCGGGGGCACCACGGGAGATTTCAACGGCGACGGCAGGATGGATCTGGCAGTCACCGATCACAGTAACAGCCGGGCAAAGGTCTTTCTCAACCAGGGAGGCCGGACATTCAACAGCGGCACCTTTTACACGATGGCGGGAGCCGCCCGAACCGTCGCTGCCGTCGACACGAACAACGACGGATTCCTTGATTTAGTAAGTGCCGGAAATTCCGGATCCACGCTGGGAGTTGCCCTGGGCAACGGAAACGGAACCTTTCGTTCGCCAACACTTTACGGCTCGGTCGTCGGCGGGTTGCCGCTCGCAGTCGGGGATTTCAATGGCGACGGTGTAACCGATTTCGGCTATTCCTCGTACGGAGCGCGAACGTTCGGCATCATGTTCGGGAACTCGAATCCTGTCTGCCAACTCGAAAATTTCTCACTCCGCACCCAATCCGGAGCGCGTGATGCCCTCGATACTATGGTCGAGGCGATGGAGCGTGTCTCGAACGAGCTCTCACGAATCGGCACCTACGCGAGCCGGCTTCAGACATCGTATTCGGCCATTCGAATCGGCGAGACTGTCTTTAAAGCCGCTGCGGCGCAGATCTTCGACACCGACGTCGCAGAACAGGCGGCCCATGTCACCCGTGCGCAGATCGTCCAACAGTCAGCGGCGGCAATTCTCGGGCAGGCAAATATTCAACCGGCGCTCGCGTTGAAGCTGATTCAGGGATAACGGATCAACTCGCCCCGGCGCCGCGCAACACCACCGGAACCGTTTTCGCGAGCAGCATCAGGTCTAAGCCAATCGACCAATTGTCGATGTACTCCAGGTCCATCTTCGCCCACTCTTCGAAGTCGATGATGTCGTTCCGGCCGCTCACCTGCCAGATGCAGGTCAGACCGGGACGCATGCTCAATCTTCGGCGCTGCTTTCGTTCGTAGAGATTCACTTCGCTTGGAAGCGGGGGCCGCGGGCCGACGAGACTCATGTCCCCGATCAACACGTTAAAGAGTTGCGGCAGCTCATCCAGACTCGTCCGCCGTAAGAACCGGCCGAACTTCGTCACCCGCGGGTCGCTCGCCATCTTGAATACCGGGCCCTTCATCTCGTTCTTTTTCTCGAGCTTGTCGCGCAGCCGTTCGGCTCCGTCATGCATCGAGCGAAACTTGAGCATCGTGAACTGCCGGCCGTTCAATCCCATACGGCGCTGCTTGAAGAAGATCGGTCCCGGCGATCCGAACTTCACTCTTAAAGCGATGAACACCATCAACGGGAAACAGAGGATGATCAGCAGAACGGAGAGAACGAGATCGAGGAACCGTTTCAACAGGAAGCTCGGCCGCTCAGCCGGCGAGCTCCGGTAATGAATCAGCGGATACTTCCCGAATGAGCTCACCTCGGATCGCAAGATCTCCAAGCTGAAGAAATCCGGAACGAGACTTACTCCGACACCTTCTTCTGCCGCGATATTCGCCAGCTGCTTCACCTGAATGAAATTCTCGCTCACGTCCGTGAAGAGCACCTCATCGATCGCGTTCTGCTTCAGGGCCGCTTCAAACGTTGTTGCGTTTGCGACTACCGACACTCGCGAGGCATTGACGGCTTGTTCAACCAATCCCGCGGCCGGCTGCTCGTAGCTCGCAAGTCCGACCAAACGGATTCCCAGCTCCGGATGCACCTCGACGGACTTCGCAAGCTCTGACGCCTGCTCGCCGGTTCCAACGATGATCAGATTCCGGAAATTCTTTCCTCGCAAACGGAAAAAGCGAAGAACCGACAGT
>CAYOAK010000294.1:0-3777 GCA_964401925.1 uncultured Bdellovibrionales bacterium
AAGTCCAGCCAAGGGACCGAGACACGAAGCGTCTCCTTTGCCTTCTTCCAGAAAGCCGCTCCACGCTCCCGGCAGTTGCAGCAGCCGGATGGTATGTCCAGTGGGAGCAGTGTCAAAAATGATGTGGTCGTACTCAGTCGTCAATACCGTGTCGGTCAGCAGCGCTGTGAATTCGTCGAAGGCCGCAATCTCGGTTGTGCAAGCGCCGGAAAGTTGCTCTTCAATGCCCTTGACCACCGTATCCGGCAGGACGCCGCGCACCGGACCGACAATACGGTCACGGTAAGCCTGTGCAGCCGCCTGCGGATCGATCTCGAGTGCAGACAAGTGAGCGATGGAAGGAATCGGCGTGATGGTATTGCCAATGCTAATACCGAACACCTGACCCACATTCGACGCCGGATCCGTGCTGACCAATAGAACCCGTTTGCCGCCCTCGGCCAGTTGGATTGCCGTGGCGCAGGCAATCGAAGTCTTGCCCACGCCACCTTTGCCTGTGAAGAAGAGGAATCGAGGCGGCTGTTCTAAGAATTTCATGGCATGTCTCCGATCGTGCGGCCAAGATTCAGCAGCATTTGCTACTGGAGCAACAACTACCGGCGGCTTCTGTTTCGGGTGCAATCTGTAAAATGCCTAACCACCGAGCCAACTCGCCCCGGTTGGGATAGCGCCCGGCCAAGGCGACTTCGCCGTCGATGAGTACCACCGGCAGCGCTTCCTCGCCTGAACGTTGGAGAAAACCCTTCACCACGGCGTTTTCCGCAAAAGCCATCGGCTGTTGAGCCAGATTGAAACGCTCGATCTGTGCGCCGGTCGCTTTCGCCCAAGCCACGTCAGCCGAGAAATTGACCAAAGCTTGATCGACCTCGACAACACAAACTCCAGTGCTGCAACAGAGCGCTGGATCAAATACTTGAATTGTCCGGTGACGCTTGTCCGTGGCCGGTTTCGTGGCACGAATAAACGCGCTCATGAACTTGCCCTCTACAGCAGACGCCATAGCATCTACGTCGATCCCCTGGCCGCTCAAGAATGCCCGCGCGTCCTCGATGCTGTAAACGCGCGTAGGCTCAATGTCGACGCCTTCAAACCCTGCACTCGCAAGTTTCGCCCGGTATTGCTCATCCTCAAGCGCACCCGCGATGCATCCGACCCAGAGCAGCATGTTCTGTTGAATATCCTCGGGGACCTTGCCGCGTACCACTACATCTGAAACCGCGAAGCGCCCGCCTGGTTTCAACACTCGGAACGCTTCGCGTAAAACACGGTCCTTGTCGGCTGACAGATTGATGACGCAATTGCTAATGATGACGTCGACGGAATTGTCAGGCAGCGGAATGCTTTCGATCTCCCCCTTGAGGAATTCGACGTTTTCGACGCCGGCCTTCTGCTTGTTGTCGCGTGCAAGAGTCAGCATGTCGTCGGTCATATCAAGACCGTAGGCTTTTCCCGAAGGGCCGACGCGCTTCGCCGACAACAAAACGTCGATGCCGCCGCCGGACCCGAGATCCAGTACAGTTTCTCCAGGCTTCAACTCCGCTAGCGCGGTCGGATTGCCGCAGCCGAGGGAGGCCAGAACCGCCTTCTCCGGCAAGCCGCTCTTTTGCGCCTCATCGTAGAGGTCAGACGTAATCGGGTCCACCGTGTCGCAACAAGCGCCCGCTCCGCAGCAGGACGCACTCCCTTTGCCAGCAGCAACTAATCGCGCGGTCTCGCCGTATTTCTCCTTAACGATCTCTTTGACGGTGCTCATATTGAATCTCCTTTGGAAGTTGAAACTGTGTTCGGTAACAGCGTGCCAATTCGGTCCATCTCGACTTTCAATCGCGCAGGGTCGCTCTTCAATTCGGAGAGCGGTAGCGCGAGGAAGGCTTCGATCCGAGCGCGCAGGATCCGATACGCCGCCATAAACGCCGCGTCGATCTCCGCGTCTGTGCCGGTTGCGTGTGCGGGGTCTTCCACTCCCCAATGACTCCGAATGACTTTCCCGAGGTAGGCAGGACAGGTTTCGCCCGCAGCGCTGGAGCAAACCGTGATGACTACATCTGGAGTCACAGCGAGGTTGTCCCAGGACTTGCTATGGTAGCCCTCGGTAGAGATGCCTTCACGAGCGAGCAGCGCAAGCGAGCGAGGATGCACTGTTCCCGTGGGCTTGCTTCCTGCGCTCAGAGCTTTCCATCCAGCGGGAGCAAGGTGGTTGAAGGTTGCTTCCGCCAGAATCGAGCGGCAGGAGTTTCCGGTGCAGAGAAAGAGGATGTTCATTGATTCAGTTCCTCTCCCCTATTTGCAGCAGACGACTTTCTGCGGCTCCACTGCTTTGTTTCTCGTGCAGCACTCTGCATAGAGGAAGCGCAGTAGCTCCTGGAGGGCATCTGCATTGGCCGAATACCAAAGGAACGTCCCCTCGCGGCGTACTTTGACGAGGTCCTCGTTCTTCAGCTTCTCAAGATGATGAGAAAGCGTGCTGGAGGGTATCTCCAACTCGCTTCCGACCTCACCCACAACCAGTCCCTGAGGGTGCGCGCTCAAAAGGAGGCGAATAATCCGCAGGCGCGCTTCGGTTCCGAGGGCTGACAACATATCAGCATAGCGGGTGGTCAGTTCAGCTTCGTCTCGCTTGGGCATGTCAGGCTCCTCTCCTTCTTTCGTTCTCTCTATATTTCGATATTAGTAGGAATACAGAGATAGGTCAAGCCGGTCGTAGGCGTCACCCCTCGCCGGGGCGGGCGGGCGTGCACCGGACCCAGAAGAGGTTCCAGAGGGCGCGCATCAGCTCCTCGAGCTCCCGGCTCTCGATGAGGATCCCGAAGCCTTCGTGGCGGGAGCTGAAGAAGCTGATTTTGCCCGTGTCGTAAATGCCCATGCCCATTTTGAAGTTCATCCCTTCGCCTGCAAAGCGGAGCTCCCGGAGGTATTTTGGGCCGTGGCTTGAGGTGCGGAAGAGGATGTCCTTGGTTTTCCAGCGAATGGTGCGAACGGTGACGCCCGCATCGATTCGCTGGCGGTCGATCTCGGTCATGAAACGCACACCGCCGATCATCTCCATGATGTCGGTGCCCGGCCAGATATAGAGCACCTCCTTCTTGCACTTCGGCTCTTCGCGCACGATGTTCTTCATCTGCTCCGGGCCTTCGAAGAAGTGCATGCGAGGCTTTTTCCCCGAGAGATTGAAGAGACCCATGAATTCCGGCAGCGCGTCTTCGCAGGCTTCAAGCCGCTCCTTGCTGATCTCGATGAGGCGAGACGGGCTCTGACCTTGGTAGCAGGTGCGGCCCTTTCGGAGCGTGCGAGTGACCAGGCCCTGCTCAACGAGACGGTCGATGAAGTTGTAGATCGAAGTGCGCTTTATCCCGGCGCGATCGGCGATGGGTTTAACGGTCGAAGATCCGAGCTCTAAGATCGCGAGGTAGGTTTTCGCCTCCTTCTCCGAAAGACCGAGATTTCCGAGGAGATCGAGTTTGTCCATGCGTCACAGCTTCGTTCACATATTGTCGTCTGAATAATAGACGATCATGAGCGTTTCGAAACGGGTAACCGCTTGTATCTGCTAATTTAGCTCCATTTATAGCAAAAAATCACTGCTGACGTGTCTGAGATGCAGACTCCGGCGTGCATACCGCACTGAGCACTTGTTGCGGAGCACGCCATGAAACTCACCCCCTTCCTCACGATCCTCGCAGCCCTCTCGCTCGGCCAAGCCGCCGCAGCCGAGACACCGCTGACCCTGGGTGTCATCGCCCCGATGACTGGGGATTTCGCAAAATTCGGCGGCCAGGT
>CAYOAK010000295.1:0-3701 GCA_964401925.1 uncultured Bdellovibrionales bacterium
CAGCCTCCGATTTTGGAGACGGGACGGTAGCAAAAAAGCTCGGCAAGGGGAGTGGGAAAACGCATGCCGATTGACGGTAATTGCCACCTAACAAACTGATTTTGTTTGAGCCGGCCCGAACCGGATACTCGCTAATAACTTCGCCGCACGGATCGCAACCACCTACTCATAAAGGGGGTATGGGTGATCTTGTAAAAGACCTTTATCCGAAGCCGACCGGAGCGCCTCAGACCAAGGCTGAGAAAGAGCTCGAGATGTTGAAGCTCGCTGCTGCCGGTGCCGTCGGAGCTGCTGTAATGAGCACTGTCGTCAATGCGACGAAGCAGATGTGGCGCGAGAAAGCGCGCGAAGATGTTGTGCTGCAAGCGAAGCTGGCCAATCATCTTCCAAAGAGCAAGCTCTCCGAGGCCTGAGCTTCGACCTCTTGTTACGCCGGGCAGAGATTGCTCGGTCGCTGCTCTGTGAGAACGAACGCAAAAACACGAAATGTTGTCGCGGAGTGCTAACTGGCCTACCGTCCGGGGATGAGCGCTGACTCTCCCATCGGAATTCTAGATTCAGGAATTGGCGGACTCTCCTTTCTCCGGCTCGTCCGCGAGCGCTTACCGCATGAACGCATCATCTACATCGCCGATTCGGCGTACTTCCCGTACGGCGCACTTTCGTCAGCCCAGATTGAGGAACGGCTCCGTGTAGTGGGTGAGCAATTCCGCGAGCGGGGCGCCAAAGCGATAGTCGTTGCGTGTAACAGCGCAACTGCAAACGGCATCGATGCCCTTCGCGCCGTCCTAGATCTCCCGGTCATTGGTGTCGAGCCGGCGATCAAGCCAGCTGTTATGTTCTCACCGAAGAAGATCATCGGGGTTTGGACAACCCCAGCAACAGCGGCCAGCGATCGGTTCGCCCGGCTAATGGATGCCCATCGCGACGGCGCGTATCTCATCGTTCAGCCCTGCACTGGATTAGCTGAGGCGATCGAAAATCCGGGACCGGGTTTGGACGAGATGATCGATCGGTATCTGAAGCCCGTGCTCGCGGAAGGTGCCGACTCGCTTGTCCTGGGTTGCACGCACTACGAGCTTGTCACCCAAAGAATCCTTGAACGGGCAAGGTCGCCACTGAAAATCTTCGAACCATCAACGGGAGCCCTCCGGCAGTTGATGAGGGTCCTTGAGGAGCGCAAGCTCCTGCGTGATGTATCAATGCCCGGTTCGTATGAGCTCGGCTCGACCGGCAATGAAGCGGCCTTCCTGCAAGTCGCCAAGCCCTGGCTCCCGCTCCAGCAAGCGGTTTAAAAGCGGCGATCCGGACCCGTATTCGCGGCTTTTTTTCTGCCGCTTGAGCATGGCAGTTGTCTTTTTTGTGCGAGACGATTATCTCTCCCGCTCCCCGATGGGTGATTAGCTCAGTTGGTAGAGCAGCTGACTCTTAATCAGCGGGTCGCTAGTTCGAGCCTAGCATCACCCACCAGTTTTTTCAGAGCTCCTTTCTGCCTGGAAAAAGCTGCATTTGCGGAATCCCTGTTTGGCCGTCGATCCCCTCAACGCGGCCTAGTTCGTAGCGAAGCGAACCGTCGCCTAAAAGTGATTCGAGTAATCGATGACCAATGATCTGGCTCATCGTCACGTTTCCCTTTGGCAACAGGGCATCGAGCGATCCCGTGACAGCTTCATACCAAGTTGTGCCAGGATTTTGCCTGATGAAGTTTAGAAAATGGTCTGCGCAATTGGATGGCTGACTCCAATCAAATCGGGGTTCGTCCATCCAAAGCGGCTCGAGATGAAGCCCGTTTTGACTCACCGTCGCGTAAGTATTCATCGGAATCTCGGCACTCCACTCAGGCGATTCAACCAACGCGAGACGCGAGGTCACAACGAACAGTTCTGTTCCCATTCTGCCGACGACAACT
This sequence comes from uncultured Bdellovibrionales bacterium, assembly GCA_964401925.1. Classification (GTDB taxonomy): domain Bacteria; phylum Bdellovibrionota_C; class UBA2361; order SZUA-149; family JADYYL01; genus CAYOAK01. The sequence continues at coordinate 1,910 of CAYOAK010000295.1, forward strand.
CTCTGATTGTGATTTACAATGTGAATCCGACCGGGGTCGGAATTGCAGAGATAGAGGCCAACGCTCTCTGATCGAACATTCAGCGCACGAACGGCTGAGATGAGGTTTCCGCTCTCTCGATACTCTCGGGCGAGCGCGAGAAGATATACTTCGCCCCCGTGGACCGTTGAACCATCGGGCAAAGGGACTCCATTTTTCTTTCCAGATTGTGTCCTCGTTCGAAACTTCACGCCATCGGACAACAATTTACGGGCCAGTCGGAGCGAATCCTCGCTGGGTGAAAACACCCCGCCAATCCCGACACCAACAGAGGCTATAATCTCTTCATCATCAAAACGAGGCTGAGACCATTCGATGCCGCCTCCATCGTTTGTTCGGCTGAGTGCAATGCCGACCGTTCCCTGGAGCGCATTGAGGCTAGAGCCCGATTGCAAATTCTCCATGGGGCCGACGGTTCGTGCACGAAACAATTTTCTGTCCGAAAGAGTCGCGATTCCAGAATAGAAACCACCGAAGATCGATTCTTGTCGGTGAGTCATGTCGGCCAAGATTTTGGCGGCATCACGATCACCGATAAAGGCTGCAATCATGCACATGGGTTGCCGGACAAACGTCTAAGCCGCGAGTTTGGTCGCTGTAATCTTATATCGATATCCCAAACTCTGCAGAACCCGAAGAAAAACATCGAAGCTGGTCCGGTGAAGCTTAATTCCAGCTTCAATCTGAGCGACTCTCGAACGAGAGATGCCCGCAAGCTCTGCAAGCTCTGCCTGACTAATGCCCTTCTTGTTTCTAATCTTCACGATCATTTCGCGAAGCTTGAGCTTCTGGTCGATCTCATTGATGTCGACCCCCATCTCATCCGCCCATTTTGCAAGATTTACCTCTTTCCAAGCCATCGGTTCACCCTCAGTTTCTGCTCGTTAGCTCTTTGATCCTTCGCAAAATTAACTCCCGGACTTTATCTGGTATCGTCTGGCTCTTCTTCCGAAGCCCGTGAATTAAGTAAATCGAATTTCGAATCTTCGTGTAATAGAAGAGGCGAATCTGACCCCTCGCATCACGGACACGGAGCTCATAGAGCCCATGTGCCATCGAAGCCATGCTTCTCGCGTGAGGCATCCCCAGGAGATCTCCGGCTTCGAGTCTTCTGAGAAGTGTAAGAATCTCGAACTGACTCTCTATTGGTAACTCATCAATAAACTCCTTGACCGGCTGTCTTCCAGTCGAAGTCATGTATTGAAGAATCACCATGCCGACATGTTAGCTATAGCTAACACGAATGTCAAGGTTCTTGGGGACACTCTTGGGACAATTAGCTAAATTATCTGACGACAGGTGGCCATGACTCACCACAATCAAATTCTGGGAACAGTTGAAAGGACAAATTCTGGGAACCGTTGAAGGGAAGTGTTGGAGCAAGTTGCGGTGAGCTGCCAACTATCGCTTCGTTCCGACTCTTAATCAGCGGGTCGGTGGTTCGAGCCCACCATCACCCAGAGTTTTCAACATGTTGCGAGTGTAATCACAGTTCTTGGGACACTCCTGGGAAAGTCTTCAAAAACAGCTGGCAACACTAGGCCGCTGATCACAACAAAGAAATCAGTGAGATCCTCAATCGGGAGTGTCGCAGTCTGGAACTTCGAGCCTTCCATCACCCACATTTGTATAGAGACAAAAAAGAGAGGGGCAGTAACAAAAGAACAATTGGGCGGTCTTCAGGCGATCTTCAATCACCGATCTAGGAGGATTCTGTATTTCTTGTGCTCCTCTTCGTCGTCCCATTCAACCT